>CP126531.1:2195000-2557263 GCA_030167125.1 Rhodanobacteraceae bacterium | reverse complement strand
ACAAGGCTACGCGAATGCGTCCCCATGCGCCACCAGCATTCCGATAGTCGCGCGCTGCCCGCGATTAGGCAGCGCGCGCAAGTTCAGTGCGTGCTGCCCGCGCTGGCCGGCACGGGCACGGGGGCCGAGGCGGGGGCCGACACCGAAGCCGGTGCCGCCGAAACGGGCGCCGAATTCGCGATGGACACCGGCTTGGTGAAGGCCTGCTTCGGCAACACCTGCTGGGCGAGCCTGGGATCTTTCTCCAGCATCGCGACTTCGTCTGCCATGACGTGCGCGGCTTCGTCCAGTTCGATGTCCTTGGCTTCCTTGGCGGCCTTTTCGCGCGCCACCGAAGCCTTGACGCTCTGCTCGCCGGGGCTCAGGCCATTGTCGAGCTGCAGGTTCACGCCCGACACATCACCCAGCGCCTCGCGGCGCTTCTTGAACGCGGCGTCCTGTTCTTCCTGCTGCTTGCGTTCGGCCTCGCGCACCTTGTAGTTGAGCGACACCGTCTTCTGGTCGTGCAGCTTGCGCGCGGCGGCCAGTTCATCGAGCAGCAACTGCCACGCGGGATCGGTCTTGGCGCGCGCGTCGTGCTCCTGGGTCAGCGGTGCGACCAGCGGCTGTTGCGTCGCCACCGGCGTGTACGCCGCCGGATCGATGTGCGTCCACTTCAGCGCGTTCGGATAACTCGACTCGCCGTAATCCTTGTAGCCGATCGAATGCGGGAACTCGATATTGGGCGTGACGCCGTGCAACTGCGTCGAATCGCCGTTGACGCGGAAGAACTCGTCCACTGTCATCTTCAGCTCGCCGAAGGTCGGCTTGGTGTTCATCGCCAACTGGTCGAGGCTGGTGAGCGTCTGCACCGTGCCCTTGCCGAAGGTCTGCTCGCCGATGATCAGGCCGCGGCCGTAATCCTGGATCGCGGCGGTGAAGATTTCGCTGGCCGACGCCGAACCGCGGTTCACCAGCACCGCCATCGGGCCGGTCCACAGCATCTTCTCGTCGGAATCCTGCTCCTCGACCTGGCCGCGGCTGTCGCGCACCTGCACCACCGGGCCCCTGCCGATGAACAGGCCGGACAGGTTCACCGCTTCGCTCAGCGAACCGCCGCCGTTGTCGCGCAGGTCCACGATCACCGCGGAGACTTTCTCCTGCTTCAATTCACCCAGCAGCTTGGCGACGTCGCGCGAGGCGCTGCGGTAGTCGGGATCGCCGCGGCGGCGCGCGTCGAAGTCCTCGTAGAAACTCGGCAGGTCGATCACGCCGACCTTGACGGTGTGGTCGCCTTCCTTGACGTCGATGACCTTTTTCTTGGCGGCCTGGTCGGCGATGGTGACCTTGGCGCGCACCAGCGTGATCAGCTTGGGCTTGGCGTCCGGGCCGCCTTCCGCGGGCAGGATTTCGAGCCGCACCACGGTGCCCTTGGCGCCACGGATCTTGGCGACCACGTCGTCGATGCGCCAGCCGATGGTGTCGACGATCGCGCCGCAATCGCCCTGGCCGACGCCGACGATCTTGTCGCCGACTTCGAGCTTGCCCGACTTCGCGGCCGGGCCGCCCGGCACGATCTCGCGGATCACGGTGTATTCGTCGTGTTCCTGCAGCACCGCGCCGATGCCTTCCAGCGACAGCTTCATGGTGATGTCGAAGTTCTGGCTGGCGCGCGGGCCGAAGTAATTGGTGTGCGGATCGATCGCGGTCGCGTAAGCGTTCATGAAGGTCTGGAACACGTCCTCGCTGTCGAGCTGGTGCACGCGATCGAGGTAGTTCTCGTAGCGGCGCGACAGGGTCTTGCGGATTTCGGCGTCGTCCTTGCCCGCGAGCTTCAGGCGGATCCAGTCGTTCTGCACGCGGCCCTGCCACAGCTTGTCGAGCGCGGCGGTGTCGGCGGCCCACGGCGCCTTGTCGCGGTCGAAGGTGTAGGTGTCGTTGGTGTCCGGGTTGAAGCCCTTCTTCAGCAGCGCCAGCGCGTACGCGGTGCGCTCACCCGCGCGCTTCTCGTAGAGGTTGAAGATCGCGAACGGGATCGACATGTCGCCGTTCCAGATCGCGTCGTCGAGCTTGGTGCGGTCCGCCGCAAACTGGTCGATGTCCTGTTGCGTGAAGAACAGCTTGCTGCCATCGAGCGCCTTGAAATACGCGTCGAAGATCTTCTGCGACATCGCGTCGTCGAGCGGCAGCGCTTCGTACTGGAAGCGCGTCAGCAGGCGCGCCGCGAGGATCGCGGCCTGGCCTTGCGCGGCGGTCGGCTTCAACACCGGCGCGGGCGTGGCCTTGTACTTGGCGAGCGGCGCGGCGACCACGCTGGACGACGAAGCCGGGCAGACGGCGGGCGCGGCGCCTTTGGCTTGCGCGTCGAACGAAAACGCGCCGGACGAAACCAGGAGTGCGATCAGGACAACGAAGACACGCTGCAACATGGACTTTCCTTGGGCGGCCGCAACGGTGTGGCCGTTTGCGCTCGAAGCGCGGACAAAGATGAAAAAATACGCCAGCCGTTCGCTGGCGCATGCGGGTGCGTGCTGCAGGCGGAGAGGCCCGTCCGGGCGCGCCCCGGCATTAAAGTATCGGAAAAGCTGGGCGCCGGATATGGCCGCAAGTCACGCCGCGGCACGGGGCAACACCGGTTCCGCGTCCTGCGGGATGAGTCCGAATTGTCGGCCAAGCTCGGCAATCAGCACTTCCTCGACATCGGCAAGCCGCGACGGGCCGCCCAAGTCTAGCATTTGCGTCACCTGGAGACCCGCGTAGCCGCAGGGATTGATGCGGTGGAAGGGCTCCAGGTCCATCGCGACGTTGAAGGCGAGCCCGTGGAACGTGCAGCCGTGGCGCACGCGCAGGCCCAGCGCCGCAATCTTGGCGTCGCCCACGTACACGCCGGGCGCGCCTTCGCGGCGCGCGGCCACGATGTTCCATTCGGCCAGCGTGTCGATGAGGGATTGCTCGATCCTGAGCACCAGTTCGCGCACGCCGATCTTCAGCCGGCGCAGGTCCAGCAGCGGATAGGCCACGATCTGGCCCGGGCCGTGGTACGTCACCTGCCCGCCGCGATCGACATGGACCACCGGGATGTCGCCCGGCGCCAGCACGTGTTCCGGCTTGCCGGCCTGGCCCAGCGTGAACACCGGATCGTGTTCGACCAGCCACAGCTCGTCCGGCGTGTCCGGCTCGCGCGCGTCGGTGAACGCCTGCATCGCGCGCCAGACGGGTTCGTAGGGCTGGCGGCCGAGATGGCGGACGAGCAAAGGCCGGGAGTCGGGACTCGGGACTCGGGACTCGGTGTCTTTGCCTCCCCCTTCGCTTGCGAAGGGGGATTGAGGGGGATGGCTTTTCATCGCCCGGCATCCCCCCGCCGCTTCGCGGCGACCCCCTTCGTGCCGAAGGGGGTAAACGCGAGCGCATCGACGCGCTCCGGGTTCCAGACTGCCGCGTTCACAAGGTATACCGGATATCCGGGTCGGCGCGCAGCGCGGCGTGGGCTTCCTCGTGCTTCTCGCGCGAAGGGCAGTTGAACACCACGCTCACCGACACGTAGTTGCCCTGGCTGGACGGCCGTTCGCGCACGCTGGCATCCAGCACCGACAGCCCGAGGCCGCGCAGGATTTCCGGCACGCGCTCGCGCAGGTTCGCGTTGGCGTTGCCCATCGCGGTGATTTCGAAGCTGCCCGGGAACTGGAAGCCCTGGCCGTCCTTCTTCTCGATGTCGTCGAGGTCACGCATGCTGCAACCTTACTTCGCGGAGGCCGGCGGCGCCACGCTGGTCGGCGACGCCACCGTCACGATCGGCGCCGGCGTGGTGGTGGTGCCGTTGCCGCGGTGGAACAGCAGCAGGATCGCGTCCCACAACCGCTTGAAGAAGCCGCCCTGCGGCGCGTCCTTCAGCACCACCAGCGGTTCGGTGACCAGCGGCTTGCCGTCGAACGTCACCTTCAGCGCGCCGACCTGCTGGCCTTGGCGGAATGGCGCGATCAGGCGCTGCGGGAATTCCAGCGTGGCCTGCAATTGGTCGTACTTGCCGCGCGGGATCGTCACCGATGCGTCTTCGGCGATGCCGAGTTCCAGCGTGTCGGCTTCGCCCTTCCACAAACGCGGCGTCGCCAGCACCTGGCCGGCCTTGTAGAGATCGTGGGTGCGATAGAAATTGAAGCCCCAGTTGAGCAGCGCCTCGTCGCCGGTGGTGGCCGCGTTCATGTCGGGACCGCCCATCGTCACCGCGATCAGGCGCATGCCGTTGCGCAGCGCCGAGGCCGCGAGGCAGAACCCGGCTTCCTTGGTCGAACCGGTCTTGATGCCGTCGACGCTGGGGTCGGTCCACAACAGCGTGTTGCGGTTGTGCTGGGTGATGCCGTTCCATTCGAACGACTTGATCGCCGAGATCTTGTATTGCTCGGGGAAGTTCTTGATGAGTGCGCGCGACAGGATCGCGATGTCGTGCGCGCTGCTGTAGTGGTCGGGCGCGGGATAACCCGAGGCGTTGATGAAATGCGTGTTGTCCATGCCGAGCCGCTTGGCGTAGGCATTCATCATGTCCGCGAAAGCCTGCTCGGAACCGGCCACGTGCTCGGCCAGCGCGATCGCGGCGTCGTTGCCGGACTGGATGATCATGCCGTACAGCAGATCCTTCAGCGGCACGTCGGAATCCAGTTTCAGGAAACTCGTTGAACCGTCGGTGCCGGCGCCGCCCGCGCGCCAGGCGTGCTCGCTGATGTGGACCTTGTCGTCCAGGTGGATCTTGCCGGCTGCGATCTCGGCATTGACCACGTACTCGGTCATGACCTTGGTCAGCGAAGCCGGCGCGCGGCGCTGGTCCATGTTGCTCTGCGCCAGGATCTGTCCGTTCGCGTAATCCATCAGCACCCACGCCTGCGCGTTCGGCTGCGGCGCCGGCGGGATAGGCGTCTCGGGGATCGTCGGCACCGGCTTGGGCGGCGTCGAGGGTTTCGGCGGAACGGCGGTTTGCGCGAACAGCACACCGGTGAAGGCGACCAGGGAAACCGTCAGCAACGAACGCAGGTTTTTCATCAGAGTTTTGATTCCCGAATGTTTTGCGGACCGCGACGATGCCGCGCCGCTTGCAACAAGCCGCTTACTGTACCGCGACGCTGGCATGCGGCAAACCCAATGCATCCAATCGTGCCGTGGTGCGGTCCACCGTATCCACGTCGGGCAGCGGTCCGATCTGCACGCGTTGCAGCATGCGACCATTCACGCTGGCGGCCACCACGCGTACCGCGCCCAGGTTCAAGCCGCGCAAGCGCGCCGCCAACCGCTCCGCGTTGCCCGCATCCGCGAACGCACCGACCTGCAAGTACAGTTGCGGCGGCTTGCCGGTCCGCGGTGTGACCGCGGTGACGGGCGCAGGTTCCGCGTTCGGATGCGCGGGATCGATGCCCTGCACTTCGACCAGGCCGGTGCCGCGCGGCCAGACGCCGATGCGCACCGCCGCGGCCAGCGACAAGTCGATGATGCGGTTGGGCACGAACGGACCGCGGTCGTTGATGCGCACGATCACGCTCTTGCCGTTCTCGAGATTGGTGACGCGCGCGAAGCTCGGCAGCGGCAGCACCTTGCTGGCGGCCGAGAATTTGTACATGTCGTAGGTTTCGAAGTTCGACGTCTTGTAGCCGTTGAACTTGGTGCCGTAGTACGAGGCGATGCCGCGCTCGTCGTAGCCGGCCGCGCTCGGCAGCACGCGATAGGTTTCGCCGTTCACCGCGTAGGGCGACTTGTTGCCGTAGCGCGACAGCGGCAGGGCTTCCGGCACGGGCTCGGGAATCTTGCTGAAATCGACGCCCGCGATGTCGGGCGTGGAATCGCTGAGGTGCTGGTAGCGCTTCGCCTGCGACAGGCTGGTGTCGTCGCGCCACGGCGTGCCGCTGCTACTGCCGCCCGCGCGCGACGCAGGCCGTTTCGGATTCGACGAACACCCCGTCAACGTCAGGGCCGTCAACGCCAAGGCGGCCAGCATCAGCGGCGCCAGCGCGCGCAACCACGTACCGCGCGTCATTGCGTGGCGACGCCGCGCGCGATCGCGTCGGCCAGTTGCATCACCGCCAGCGCGTACATCGGGCTCTTGTTGTAGCGGGTGATCACGTAGAAATTGGGGAACGTCAGCCAGTATTCGGGGCCGTTCGCGCCGTCCAGCGTCAGAAGGTTCGCAGGCATCGCGGGATCTTCCTGCGCGGTCGGCGCATAACCGGCGGCGGTGAACTTTTCCAGCGGCGTCGTCGGCATCACGTTTTCATACGCAGGCGTCGTCGTCGCGTTGGCGCTGGCTTGCGCCTGCACCGCGACCGGCTGCCCGCTCTGCCAACCGTGCGCGCGGAAATAATTGGCGATGCTGGCGAACGCGTCCGGCAGCGACGCCATCAAATTGATGTGGCCGTCGCCGTCTTCGTCCACCGCGAAATCGCGGATGCTGGACGGCATGAATTGCGCCAGGCCCTCGGCGCCCGCGTAGGAACCGTAAATGTCGGGAATCGCGCCAGGCAGTTTGTTGGGCGGCAGTTCCAGCAGCGCCTTCAGCTCGCCGCGGAAATAGTTCGCGCGCGGCGGATAGTGGAAGGCCAGCGTCACCAGCGCGTCCAGCACGCGAAAGCTGCCGGTGTTGCTGCCGTAATTGGTTTCCACGCCGATGATCGCGACGATGAACTGCGGCGGCACCCCGTACTGCTGGCTGATCTGGTCGAGCAGGGCGTGGTGCTGGCGATAGAACGTCACGCCTTCGTCGATCCGCTCCGGGTTGACGAAGATCGGTCGGTACTGGCTCCACGGCTTTTTCTCGGCCGGGCGGTTCATCGCGTCGATGATGCTCTGCTTCACCACCGCGCCGTCCAGCAGTGCATCCAGGTCGGCGGGATTCTTGCCGGTGTCCTTCGCCACTTCACTGACCAGCGCGGCCTGGTCGGGATTCACCGGCGCGGTGGCCGCGGTGCTGGCGGCGCTGACCGGCGATGCGGGTGTTTGGGCAAGGGCGACGAGCGGGAGCGGCGCTGAAAACGCGAGCAGCAGCGAGGTCTTGCGAAGGAATGGAGACACGGCGTACGGACGGTCGCGAATGTGCAGCGCAGCCTAACATGCACGGCGGGCGGCATGCGTTTTTGCGAGCGCTTGACGGCATCACCGCGCACGGCGACGCTAGCCGCGAAGGGTGGTTCAATCACGCAGCCAGAGGGGCTGGCTCGGAGTACCTCCATGATCATGCGCATCTGGCGTGGCATCACCTCGAAAGCGCAGGCCGACGCCTACCTCGAACACCTGCAGCAGACCGCGCTGCCCGCGCTGAAGGAATTCAAGGGCCAGCGCGGCGCGTGGGTGCTGCGGCGCGTGCAGGGCGAACAGTGCGAATTCCAGGTGCTGACGCTGTGGGATTCCATGAAGGCGCTGCACGCCTATGCCGGCAAGAAGCCGGAGCGCGCGGTGTATTACGACGAGGACGACAAGTACCTGCTGGAGATGGAACCGCTGGTGCGGCATTACGAAGTCGCCGATACCGTGCCGCCGCCCTGACGCGCGCGCTGCGAAGAACAAACATGCCGCAAACCGATCCGTCGCACCCCGAAGTCGAGTCCTTCCTGCACAAGGACACCGGCACGTGGACGCACGTCGCGCACGACGGCGAAGCCGCCGCGATCATCGATCCGGTGCTGGACTACGACGCCGCGGCCGCGCGCACGTCCACCGCCAGCGCCGATGCGGTGCTCGCGTTCGTGCGGCAACATGCATTGCGGGTCGAGTGGATCCTGGAAACCCACGCGCACGCCGATCACCTGAGCGCAGCCGGGTACCTGCACGACGTGCTTGGTGCTCCCATCGCGATCGGACGCGGCATCATCGAAGTGCAGGCGCACTTCAAGCAGGTGTTCGGGCTGGGCGATGACTTCGTCGCGGATGGCCGCCAGTTCGACCGGTTGCTTGATGACGGCGATGAACTCGCGGTCGGTTCGCTGCCACTGCGCGCGATCGCGACGCCCGGCCACACCCGCGACGGCTTGACGTACGTGATCGGCAATGCCGCCTTCATCGGCGACACGCTGTTCGCGCCCGACCTCGGCACCGCGCGCTGCGATTTCCCTGGCGGCGACGCAGCGCAGTTGTACGCGTCGATCCGCCGCATCCTCGCGCTGCCGGAAACGACGCGCCTGTTCCTGTGCCACGACTACCCGCCGCCCGCGCGCACGGCCTCGCGTGAAACGACGATCGCGTGCGAAGCGAACGAGAACGTGCAGGTCGGCGGCGGCGTGGGCGAAGCCGAATTCGTCGCGAAGCGCCGCGCGCGCGACGCCACGCTGCCGGTGCCGCGGCTGCTGCTGCCCGCGCTGCAAGTCAACATCCGCGGCGGACGTCTGCCGCCCGCGGACGCCGACGGCCATCGCTACCTGCGGCTGCCGCTGGACCGGATCGGGGCACATTGATGTCCGAAGGGTGGGCGCGTGATCCACGCCGTCAGCGCGGCGCATGGCGCAAACCGATGGCGCAGGCGAGCGAAGCCAGCACCACCAGCACGATCGCGAACACGCGATGCGCGTTCACCGGTCCGAGCGGCAGCGACAGCAAACCCACGCCGATCACCGGCAGGGAATTGGCGCTGTAACAGACCAGCAGGAAGCTCGATACCAGTTCCGCGCGCTGCCGTTCCGGAGCGATTTCGTTGACGATCTGCAGGCTGCCCCGATAACCCAGCGCCATCGCCGCGCCGGTGAGGAGCGTGGCCAGCACCAGCAGCGCCATCGAATGCAGCGCCTCCGCCAGCGTGAGCAATCCCAATCCGGCCCACAGCAGCACCAGTGCGGCGAGCATCGCCCCGCGTCCGCGCAGCGCGCGCGCGAGAACCGCAACCGCCGCCCCGCAGGCGAAGAACAAGGCCACGATGCCGCCGACGATCAGCGGCGCACCGCGATGCAGGCTGCGCGCCAGCATCTCCGGCGCCAGCGCGGCGTAGAAGCCTCCCAGCGCGAACGCCGCGAACGCGATCGCCGCGGGGGCCACGAAGGCAAGGCGCAGTTCGCGCGGCACGCCAATCCGCGGGCGCAATTCGAGTTTGGCGGCCGATCGCACCGGTTGCCGCACGGTTTCCTTCACCCATCCCAGCGCCGCGGACATCGCGAGCAGCAACACCAGGAAAATGACATACGGCAGGCGCAGCGGCCAAGGCGCGAATTGCGCCAGGCCACCTGCGAGCATGGCGCCGAATGCCAGCCCGCCCAGATTGGCGGCGCTCGCCACGACCGCGGCGCGCTCGCGATTGCCGTGCGGTTCCAGTTCCGCGATCCATGCGGTCAGCGCGGCCGCGCCCAGGCCCGCCGCGAAGCCGTTGAGGATGCGCGCGGGGAACAGCCATGCCACGCTGCTCGCGGCCAGGAACAGCAGCGCGCTGGCGAAGGTGATGCCGAGCGCGATCAGCGTGGCCGGACGGCGGCCGATCTGGTCGGAAAGCCGGCCGAAGAAGAACAGCACCGCGAGATTGCCGACCACGTACACCGCGTAGACCGCGGTGACGATCAGTTCCGGGAAATGGAATTGCCGCCGATAGATCGGATACAACGGCGTCAGCAACGTGCTGCCGACATAAAGCAGGCCGATGCCGGCGGCCGCGATCCACATGGGACGTTGCGTGCTTCCGTGCATGCAGCGATTGTGGCGGCGAAAGATGAACCCCGGCAACCGGGGCGCCCCGGACGGCCTGCTAGAGTCGGCGCGTGTGCCGCGGGAGAAGTCCCATGTCTGCTTCGTGCTTGCTGCTGCTCGCAACCTGCTTCATCGCATTGGGTGCGTTCGGCCGGCCCGTCCGGGCCGCCGACACGTTGCGCGTGATGACCTTCAACGTGCGCTATCCGGCGCCCAACGACGGTCCCGAGCGCTGGGAGTCGCGGCGCGACCTGTTCGTGAGGACGATCCGCGAGCAGCACCCGGACGTGCTCGGCACGCAGGAACTGTACAAGGAGCAGGGCGATTACGTCGTCGCGCAATTGCCGGGCTACAAGTGGTTCGGCATGGGCCGCAAGGGCAATGACGGCGACGAACACATGGGCGTGTTCTATCGCACGGATGAACTGCGCGTGCTCGATTCCGGCAACTTCTGGCTGTCCGACACGCCGGACGTGCCGGGCAGCATTTCGTGGGGAACGCTGTTCCCGCGCATGGTCACGTGGGCGCGTTTCCAGCGCAGGGACGATGGCCGCACCTTCGTGATGTTCGACACCCACCTGCCGTACCGCGAACAGGACGACGCGGCACGCGAAAAAGGCGCGGCGGTGATCCTGGCGCGCATCGCGAAATTGCCGCCGGACGAACCGTTCGTGCTGACCGGCGATTTCAACACCACGCCCGACAGCAAGGTACACGCGATGCTGACGCAGCACCTGCAGGACGCGTGGCTGGTCGCGCCGCACCGCAGCGGTCCGGACAAGACCTTCCACGACTTCACCGGAAATCCCAGCGAACGCATCGACTGGATCCTCGTGCGCGGCTTCCGGGTGAAAGACGCACGCACCGTCACCACGCACCAAGGCAAGCTGTATCCGTCCGATCATTTTCCGGTGGTGGCGGATTTGATCTGGCCCCGACGCTGACCGGCAAGCCCGGGCTTGCGGGATCGAAAACGCGACAGCAAGCCGCCGCCACATACTTCGATTCAGTGCATCGCGACCGCCGGCCTGTCCTGCACACGCGCGACGTACAGCAGCCACGCGCAATCCCGCGCGGGATCGCCGGCCGGCCTCGTGCGTCCGTTCCCGTCGAGCACTTCGAGCGTGTCGAAACCCTCCCCGGCGAGTTGCTGGCGTTGCCGGTCGGGATCGATGTTGTAGTGCATCAAGGCAAAATCATGTGCGCCGTCGTTGAGGATGGCGTATTCGTCGGTGAACACCTGCAGGTTCCGCAGCCGATGGTGGTGGACCACGCTGCGCATCCAGTGCAGGCCCATCCGCGCTTGCGTGACTGGATTGCGCGAATGCCGCAGGCGCGGGCCACGCAAGGCGTGCATCCAGTTGCGATTGTGGCTGCTGAACACCAGCAAGCCGCCCGGCCGCAGCACACGATGGATTTCGCGCATGGTCTTGATGCGATCCTCGTGCCCGCTGGCGTCGAACACGCAATTCGAGGCCAGCACGAAATCGAAGCTCGCATCCGCCAGTTCCGGCATGTGGCACATGTCGGCCTGCAGCACCTGGATGTCCGGCATCGTCCGGTGCATGTGCCGCACCATCACGGGTGAATAATCGGTGGCTTGATAGCGATGCGCCAGCGGAGCCAGATAGGTGCTGGTACGGCCGGTGCCTACGCCAATGTCGAGAACGTCCTTGCCCGCAAACGCGGGTTGGTACCGCAGCAGCGCGATCGCTTCGGCCTGCATCAGGGCCGGACTCCGGTAGTGCCGCTCGATGCCCGGGCGGTGATAAACCTGCGCATTGATGTCGTATTGCTGCATGCGGATATTCCCTATCCGTGTCCGACGCCGTCCTGTGCCGGTGCGTGGCGCGCTTAAAGAGTGGGCCATGCGCCGGAAAGTCAACCGCGCACGCGCGTTCGGGATTGCCAGTTCAACACATCGGTGCCGGCGATGGCGAAATGCGACGTTGCGCGTTCATGAATTGTATTCGCAACGGCCGATTGGCGCCGGCTGCGCGCCTGGCGTGGCGCGCGGCGTCATTGCAGGTGCGCGAACAGCATGACGATATAGGTGGCGATGGAAATCGCAGCAACCGGGGCCAGCAGCTTGTGGTACCACTCGCGACGCGTCCACGTGGCGAATGCCGATCCCACCGCGAAGAACGCCTGGAATCCGAGATCCAGCGGTACCGGCCACGCGCCGATGAAAACCCGCACCCGGACGATGCTGATCAGGATCAGCAGCACCAGCAGCGAGAAAAACCAGCGGTGATGCGCGTAGTAGTGTTCGCGCAGGTCGACGCCCCGTTCGCCGTCCACGTCCGGCAGCGCCAGGCCGGCCAGCAGATACACCGGCACCGTCTGCAGCAACACGAATGCAAAGTCCGGGAACGTCCAGTGCGACGTCGGGCGCACGCGCAAGCCGTACATCGACCACCATTCTTCCGCCGCGATCACCAGCGTCAGCACCGCCCACACCAGCGCCGGCATGTAGGCGCGCACATGCGCGCGCGCCAGCATCAGCCCACGAAACCCTTGCAGCACCTGCGTGACCGCGAGGCCGAGGATGATCGAGATCAGTACCGAGAGGTAGCTGAAAGCGTCCATGGATGCGCGCCGTGGAAGTCGGCGCGCAGGATACGCGATCGCGAGTGCGGCCGTGGCGCTCGCGGGGTGCGAAGGAATCCAATGCTCAGACGGGTCGGCGTCCCGGCAGGGCGGATGTCATCGGGTTCGCCTGCAAGACTTGCACCGCTTGATCCGCTCGAGGTCGGAATTTTCTGACGCGCCGAGACAGGATCGGAAGCCTGCGCATTACGGGGCTACGGCTTTCGAGCCATTGAGTTTGGCCGCCAATTTGCCCAGTTCCTTCATCGCGCGGTCCAGTCGCTCGTTCCAGGTCAAGCCGCAGCTGAGCCTCACGTAATCGACATGGTTTCCGCGGCTGGAATACAGCACACCGGGCGAGATGCGGATCCCTTTCGACAAGGCTTTGTCGTACAGCATGCGGCTGTCGCCGCGTGCAGGCAGCTGCACCCACAACGACAAACCTCCCTGCGGCTCGCTTGCACGCGTATCTGCGGGCCAGTAGCGCGCGATCATTTCCAGCAGCCGCTGCCCGTTGTCTGCCAGCGTTCGGCGAAGGCGGCGAAGATGCCGCTCCAGGTCGTGTCGCTGCAAATAGTCCGCCATGGCCAGCTGGGTGAGGCTGGTGCCTCCCATGGTGGAGAAAAACTTGGCGCGTATCAGGGCGTCCGTCCAGGAGTTGCCCGCCAGCCAACCGAGGCGCAGGCCTGGCGCCAGCATCTTGGAAAACGAGCCGCAGCTGATCACGATGCCGTGGGTGTCCCATCGGCGCAGCAGCGATGGGCGCTGCCCGGACCAGGCCAGTTCGCCATAAATATCGTCCTCGACGATGACGACGCCGTGCCGGGCGCAGCTGCGCACCAGGGCCTGCTTGTCGGCGTCGCTCGTCAGGCTGCCCAACGGGTTGTTGAAGTTCGGCACCAGGACGGCCGCGCGCACGGAATTCTGCTGCAGCAGAGGTTCGAGACGAGCCACGTCGATGCCACGGCCCGGCAGGTTCGGGATTTCAAGCACCTTCAGGTGCAGCGCGGCGACCGTCTGAAGGATGCCATGGTAGGTCGGCGTTTCCACCAGCACCACGTCGCCCGGAGAGGTGATCACGCGCAGGGCCAGGTTGATGGCCTCCATCGCACCGCCGGTGATCACGATTTCTTCCGGCGCGACCGGCACGCCTATCTGCGCGTAACGCCGGGCGATCAGGCGCCGCAGTGTCGCGTAGCCCTGCGCCGGCGCGTAATCGAGCGCCGCCTCGGGCAAGCGGCGCAGGCAGCGCGACACCGATGCCATCAGCGTTGCCTGCGGGAGCAGTTCGAAGGCAGGCGTCGCACTGTGCAGCGGCAGCAAGTCGCCGCGCGCACCTGGCTCCGTGGATCGAGCAACGCGGGATTCCTGATTTCGCGTGGCGCGCGGTTCGCCGCGGGCCGCGGCGCCGGCAGCGGCGGCGTCGCGGCCCGGGCGAAATACCCCGAGCGTGGCCGCGCAATCGCCAGGCCTTCGCGCTCCAGTTGCAGATAGGCCTGGACCGCGGTGGTGGCACTGACACCGTGCCCCTGCGCCAGCTGTCGAATCGACGGCAGGCGCTCGCCTGCCCGCAGCGTGCCGTGGGCGATTTGCCCGCGAAGGGTCGCGGCAACGCGTTCGTAAAGGAGCAAGGGGGTGCCCATCTGTACTTGTCCACTTTGATCTTATCTGAATCTGTATCTGTCGCGATGAAGGCCCTACGCTGCTTTCCCTCGTACCGGAAAGCCTTGCCAACCATGGGTTCCCCGTCCCGGCTCAACGACACGCGCGGCGCCGTCCTGCAACTGGTGTTTGCCGAGTGCCTGATCGGCTCGGTGGGCGTGTTCGTGCACGAGAGCCACCAGGACGCGGTGACCGCGGTGTTCTATCGCTGTCTGTTCGGCGGCCTGTTCCTGCTCGGTTGGGGGCTCGCCAGGGGCCATTTGCGGGGGCTGTGGCGCGAGCGCGCGTTGCTCCGCGGAGCGGTGCTGAGCGGGGTGCTGCTGGTGCTCAACTGGGTGGCGTTCTTCGGTGGCATGGCGCGTTCGTCCATTGGCGTCGCCACATTGATTTATCAGTGCTATCCGTTCGTGATGCTGATCCTGGCTGCGCTGGTGCAGGGCGAACGCACGCAGCCGGCAGATCTGGCGTGGACGGCATTCGCCTTCGTTGGGGTGGTCTTCACCAGCGACCCGGTCCGCCTGTTCCGCGATACCGAATCGTCCTACCTCGTCGGCGTCGGATTGGCGTTTCTCGCGGCACTGTTGTGCGGCGCATCGCTGTTGATGTCGCGCCGGGTCGGCAGGGAGCGCCCATTCGCGCTGGTCCTGATCCAGTGCTGGGTCGGCGTCGCCATGCTCGCCGGCTTCAGCAGCAGCAGCGTGTTCCATATGGGTCCTCACTGGATGTGGCTGCTGGGTCTTGGAGTAATCCACAGCGGCATCGTGTACGTGCTGTTCTATTCCACTTATCCGCGTCTGCCCGTGGTGACCATTGCCGTCGTGTCGTTCATCTATCCGCTGGTGGCGGTGCTGCTGGATTACCTGCTGTACGGACATCGCCTCGTCATGGTCCAGACCGCAGGCATCCCGCTGATCGTGTTGGGCACGCTGGGCGTCAACCTGAAGTGGCGGCCTCGCTTCGCATGGAAAGCAGCATGACAGAATCGGGCCGCGCACCGTTTGCAGGTTTTCAAACAGCGACGTTACGAGAGAGCTATCCAATGATTCATCGCACGCGTGGGCTCGCCGCAATTTTGGCGTTGTCGTTGTCCGCAACCAGCACGATGGCGAGCACGTTGCCGACAGGCATTCCACAGCTCGACCGGAACCGGGAAATCACCATGGCACTCAGCGCGGCACCGCCGGAGTTGCGGGCGGGTTCGGGCGTTTACGTGCTCGAGCCTTCCGGGTTCGTATTGATTCGAACCAGTCGCAACGGCTTCAACTGTCTCGTTGAACGCGACATCGACGCGACCGCCCCGGTCTGTTATGACGCAGAAGGTTCGCGTACGACCCTGCAGGCAAGCCTCGAGCGGGCGCGGCTCCGGGCCACCGGCATGGACGGCCCGACCGTTGAGCGCATGATCGACGCCGAATACCACGCTGGACGTCTGCACGTACCCGCAAAGACCGGTATCGCCTACATGCTCTCGCGCGACTTCGTGAAGCTGGATCCGAAAACGGGGAAGCCGATGGTTTTGTATCTGCCGCACGTGATGGTCTATGCGCCGTTCCTGCGCAACCAGGACATCGGAGTTCCGAAACAATTCGTTCGCAGCACGACCCACGTATGGGTGGAGGCACCCGGCAAGCCCGACGCATGCCTCGTGTTTACGGGCGTGCTGTCCGGCGCGCCCGGTTTGCAACGTGGGGTGACAGGCGCGGATCGCGGCTCGGGTGCTACGGCGCGGGTGGCGCGGTCAGATATTCCAAGCCGCTAACCGCACTTGCTATAGCCGCAATTGAGGCACGTCTGGCAACCGTCCAGCAGCACCAGCGCCTGGGTGTTGCACTTGCCGCACAGCATCGCGCCGGGCGGGAAGGCGGATTCGTCGGATGATCGGCTGGCTTGCGCGGCAGGCACGGCGTATTCACCGCTGTCTTCACCGACCATCGCGCCGCCCATTTCGCCGGCGGTGCCTACTTCAGAGTTTTTTTTTGCGCCCTTGCGCTCGTAGGCGGCGCGTTTTTCGGCGATCAGCGCCTTCTGCGCGTCGGACAGTTCGGCGCCCTTGAGCAGGCCGATCATCGTGAGGTGCGTCTCGACGATGTTGCCGAGCTCCGCCACGATCGAAGGCATGTACACGCCGCCGGCCTTGAAGTAGCCGCCGCGCGGGTCGAACACGGCCTTCAGCTCCTCGACCAGGAAGGTGACGTCGCCGCCCTTGCGGAACACCGCGGACATGATGCGGGTGAGCGCCACGATCCACTGGAAGTGGTCCATGTTCTTCGAGTTGATGAAGATCTCGAAGGGGCGGCGCATCTCGAATTCGGTGCCGGCGTTCAGCACGATGTCGTTGATCGTGACGTACAGCGCGTGCTCGAACAGCGGCGATTTGATCTTGTAGGTGGCCCCGATCAGGATTTCCGGACGCTCGAGCTTCTCGTGCATCTGGATGACCTTGAATTCGCTCACCGGGGGCGCTGCGGCCTGCGGGGTGGCGGCCTGCGCTTCCGGCGCGGCTTTCGTTTCGTTGCCGAGGACCTGATAGCCCTTGATCTTCTTGTTGATGCGGGTGGCCATGCTGTGCGTTCCTGCGCCTTGGGTTTCAAAGGCTGGTGCGAAAAAAGCGACGCCGGCCCGGCTGAGGGCCGGCGTCACGGTGTCGCGGTCTTACTTTTTCTTGCGGCGGGCGCCTTTCTTGGCGGCCTTCTTGGCGCCGCCCTTCTTGGCGGCTTTCTTTGCGGCCTTCCTGGCGCCGCCTTTCTTCACGGCTTTCCGCGTGGACTTCTTGGCGGCCTTGCGGGCGCCTTTCTTCGCGGCCTTCTTGGCGCCGCCTTTCTTCGCGGCTTTCTTCACCGCCTTCTTGGCGGCCTTCTTCACCGCTTTCTTGGCCGACTTCTTCACCGCCGGTTTCTTGGCGGCTTTCTTCTTCGCCGGTTTCTTGGCAGCCGGTTTGGCAGCGGCCGGGGCCGGCGCGGCAGGCGCCGCGGCGGGTTCTTCGGTGATGCTCCACGGGAACGTGGTTTCGTTGCTCATCGGATGCTCCTCCGGATGGATCGTTGACAGTGGACCACTGGTTGCACTTCAAGAACGGCGACGCGCGTCGCCGTGGAGTGATTCTATGCGATCATCCGTGATCGCGGCGGCTTTTTCTTGCGATCGTCCCTGATCGCTGCATCGACATACATCGCACTAAGCCAAGCGTCTTCGGGTACAAGCCACCAACTCGGACATCCATGAGTTTGTTTTTGCGATCATCCCTGATCGCCGCCTCGACATGCGTTTCATTCAACTGCAGCGGTTTTGGTCATGGAAGACCAGAACGGGCTTCCTGCCCTGACTTTCCACAACAGCATCTCCGAATGCAGCTTGTCGATCCTGTGTTCAAAACTTCCCGTAGTAACCCTCTTTCAACGCGTCGAACAGGTTGGCGGCGGTGTGGGTTTCGCCGTCGTATTCGACTTCCTCGTTGCCCTTCACCTCGACCACGCTGCCGTCTTCTAGCTCGAAGCGGTAGGTGGTGTTGGCGAGGTCGGCTTCCTTCACCAGCACGCCCTGGAACGCGGCGGGGTTGAAGCGGAAGGTGGTGCAGCCTTTCAAGCCCTTCTTGTAGGCGTGGAAGTAGATGTCCTTGAAATCCTCGTACGGATAATCCGTCGGCACGTTGGCGGTCTTGGAGATCGATGAATCCACCCACTTCTGCGCGGCGGCCTGCATGTCCACGTGCTGCATTGGGCTGATGTCGTCGGCGGAAGCGAAGTAGTCCGGCAGCTTTTCGCCGGGCACGTCGGAGCCGGGCTTGGCATCGGCATTGATCAGCGCGCGGTAGGCCAGCAGTTCGTAACTCATCACCTCGACCTTTTCCTTGGTCTTCTTGCCGGGCCGGATCACGTTGCGCGAGTAGCTGTGCGCGAACGAGGGCTCGATGCCGTTCGAGGCGTTGTTGGCCAGCGACAGCGAAATCGTGCCGGTGGGCGCGATCGAAGTGTGGTGGGTGAAGCGCGCGCCGGTCGCTGCCAGCGCATCGACCAGTTCGGGTGCGACTTCGGCGACGCGCTGCATGTAGCGCGAATACTTCGCGTGCAGCACGCGGCCGGGAATCGTGTCGCCGGCCTTGTAGCCGTCGCGCGCCATTTCCGGACGCTTGCGCAGCATGTCGCCGGTGACGGTGTAGTCCTTCATCAGGATCGGCGCCGGGCCTTTCTCGTGCGCGAGTTCCAGCGCCACTTCCCAGCCGGCCAGCGCCATCTCGCGCGAGACATCCTCGGTGAACGCCACCGCCTCGTCCGAGCCGTAGCGCAGCTTCAGCATCGCCAGCGTGGAACCCAGGCCCAGGAACCCCATGCCGTGGCGGCGCTTGGACAGGATCTCGTCGCGCTGCTTGGCCAGCGGCAGGCCGTTCACCTCGACCACGTTGTCGAGCATGCGGGTGAACACCTTCACCACCTCGCGGTACTCGTCCATGTCGAAGTGCGCCTTGGGCCCGAACGGATCGCGCACGAAACGGGTCAGGTTCACCGAACCCAAGAGGCAGGAACCGTAGGGCGGCAGCGGCTGCTCGCCGCATTGCCCTGTCACCAGACCATTGAAAATCACGGCGTTGTGATCGGGCTGGGTGGTATCGAATACCGCTTCTTCACCCACGTACTCGATGCTCTCGATACGCGAAGCGAATCGCTGGTGCTTGCGGAGGACCTTGCCGGCCTTCCAGGCTTGATAACGTTCGTTCTTGCCAGGCAGCAGGAAACCAACTTCGTCCATGAATTGCTCGCGTGATTCACCGTCGATGATCAATTCGTGCTGGGCAACGCATGCATAGTCGCGGCTGCCTCCGTGTCCGTCGGGAAGGCTCGTGGCCCGCGCATCGCGACGTTTGCGGATGCGGCAGAACACGCCGAAATTGGCCAGCAGCATCTGGATGTCCTTGAGCAGGCTCCGTTCGCTGGATGCCAAGCGGATCGAGCAGCTCTGGCTCGCGCCGGAGATGTTCACGGTGCCGTCGCATTGGAACAGGGCGCGCAGGTAGCCTTTCACGCAAGCTTCCGAACCGCGCCAGATCACCTCGGGCACACGCAGCTTGGTGGCGGCGGTGAATCCATAATGTTCCAGCAGGCGCGCCAGCAGCACGGAACGGATGAATACCTGGCGGCGATCGGGGACGGCCACCGGCGAGACTCGGTAATCGTGTCGGCCGCCAGCGCGGGCCGTGTTCGCGATCAGCGAGTTGACGTACATGGCAACCCGATCGGCAAGCGCGCGATCTTCCCCCCACAACGTAACAACAGCCGCCTGCTGCTCCTTGCCCCGATTGGTGAAATGCCCGTCACCGGTGATCAGCCCGAGCAGCATGCCCAAGTCCGCGCTGCCTTGCGGACCGAACTGGCCCTTGCCGGATTGCACCAGGATGCGCTCGCCGACTTTAAGGTCGCGCAGCTTGATCTTGCCCCGCTCGACGTAGAAATCATGCCATTCGGTGGCCTTGATCTCGTAGCCGTCCTCGGTGCGAACCCGATAGACCGGTGTACGTGGCGCAGTCATGAAGGCCGGTTTGGCGGTGCGCGTTTCCACACCGCGACCATCCAGTTCCAGTGAACGGCGGTCGACCGAAACCGATAGAGGGTTGCCGGTGGCGTACAACTCGCCGATCGGCACCATGCCGTATTGGGTGGCAAGGCGGGTGTCGGCGGTCACGCACGGATTGGTCGCGCGGATGTTCTCGCACCACCAGTTGTTGTTCATCTCGTTGACGCGGTCGATCAGGATGAAACCGGGCTCGGCGTAGTCGTACGTCGAGACCATGATCATGTCCCACAGGTGCCGCGCGCGGACGTGGCCATAGATCTTGCACGCGACCAGGCCGTCGTCGCGCACGATGTAGTTGTCGTGGCTGGGCCATTCGCGCCAGACGACCTTGGTGTCGTCCGCGAGATCGACTTCGTCCTTCTCCTTGACGTGCACCGGAAACACCAGCGGCCAGTCGGCGTCGGATTCCACCGCCTGCATGAAGCCGTCGGTGATCAGCAGCGACAAGTTGAACTGGCGCAGCCGCCCGTCCTCGCGCTTGGCGCGGATGAATTCCTTGACGTCCGGATGCGACACGTCGAACGTGCCCATCTGCGCGCCGCGGCGGCCACCGGCCGACGACACGGTGAAGCACATCTTGTCGTAGATATCCATGAACGACAGCGGGCCCGAGGTGTACGCGCCGGCGCCCGACACGTACGCGTTGCGCGGGCGCAGCGTCGAGAATTCGTAGCCGATGCCGCAGCCGGCCTTCAGCGTGAGACCGGCTTCGTGGACTTTTTCCAGGATGTCGTCCATCGAGTCGGTGACGGTGCCCGACACCGTGCAATTGATCGTCGACGTCGCGGGCTTGTGCTCGCGCGCGCCGGCGTTGGAGGTGATGCGTCCGGCCGGGATCGCGCCGTGGCGCAGCGCCCACAGGAAACGTTCGTGCCACTTCTCGCGCAGCTCCGGCGTCGTCTCGACGTCGGCCAGCGCGCGCGCGACCCGCGACCACGTATCGTCCACCGTTGCATCGACCGGTTCGCCCTGCTTGGTCTTCAGCCGGTATTTCTTGTCCCAGATGTCCAGGGATGCCGGTTGCAGGGGGACTTCCGTGACCGCCCGCGCCATCTGTTGTGCCCGCGCCGTACCCATCTTGTTCGTATCCTCCGTGTCCGTTCCGGGTTCTTGTCTTCGATGCCCGGATGCCGACGACCTCGCCACGCGTCGCGCCTTGCGGCGCCGCGTTGCCTGAGATCCGTTTCAATCAATGAAGCGCCGCCGCACCGGATGCCAGTGCGGGCCTTGCGCCTCGTCCAACCGCTTGACCACCATCTTCGCCCCCTTGCTCGAGACCGAGTTGAAGCCCAATTCTTGGGCTTCGCCGCTGCCCAAAACACAAGATGTTGTGATCGCGAGCGAGGCTCAACCCTACGCTGACCGGCCGGGGCTGTAAAGGGGGCGGCGCAAAAAAATTTGCGGGCCGCGCGGGAGCGCGCCGCGGCGCGTGAACGCCATCGCGACTGGCCTGTCTGATAATGACGCGATTCATCCCGAGCCCGACCGAGGAGCCAACATGATGTCCGCCGCCCGCCTGCGCCTGCCCACCTTGATCGCGACCGCCGCCCTGGCGACGGCCTGCGTACTGCCGGCCACCACCGGCACGTTGCCGGCCGCGGTGAACGGACAGGCGCTGCCCTCGCTGGCGCCGATGCTGGCTCGCGTGTCGCCGGCGGTCGTGAACATCTCCTCGACCAGCCATCGGCGCGTCGCGGTGAACCCGTTCTTCAGCGATCCGATCATGCGCCAGTTCTTCGGCCTGCCCGCGGTGCCGCCTTCGCGCGAACTGGTGCAGCAGTCGCTGGGTTCGGGCGTGATCGTCAACGCGAAGGACGGCTACATCCTCACCAACAACCACGTGATCGCGGGCGCCGACGACATCAAGGTCACGCTCACCGACGGCAAGTCGTACACGGCGAAAGTCATCGGCGCCGATCCGCAATCCGATCTCGCGGTGATCCAGATCCACGCGCCCAACCTGGTCGCGCTGCCGCTGGCGGATTCCTCGAAGCTGCGGGTGGGTGACTTCGTGGTCGCGGTGGGCGATCCGTTCGGACTCGGCCAATCGGCGACGTCCGGCATCGTCTCCGGCCTGCAGCGCCAGGACTTGCGCCGCAGCGGCGTGCAGAACTACATCCAGACCGACGCCTCGATCAACCCCGGCAATTCCGGCGGCGCGCTGGTGAACCTCGACGGCGAGCTGGTCGGCATCAACTCGATGATCTATTCGCCGTCCGGTGCGAGCGCGGGGCTGGGTTTCGCGATTCCGACCAATCTCGCCGCGGACGTGATGAAGCAGCTGATCGCGCACGGCAAGGTCGAGCGCGGCACGCTCGGCGTCGACGTGCAGGACCTGAATCCGCGCGTGGCCGCCGCGTTGGGCATCAAGGCCACGCAGGGCGCGCTGATCACCAACGTGATGCCGGATTCACCCGCGGCGAAGGCGGGGCTGAAGCCGGGCGACCTCATTACCCGCGTCAACGGCAAGCCCGTCGCCGACGCGCAGGACCTGCGCAACGCGCAAGGCCTGGCGCCGGTCGGCAGCACGCTGGCATTGGGCATCGATCGCGGCGGCACGCCGCTCACGATCGACGCGAAATTGACGGCGGTCAGCACGCAGGCAAGCGGTGCTTCGCTCGATCCGCGGCTCGCCGGTGCGAGTTTCAGCGACACACCCGGCGGCGACGAGGACGTCGAAGGCGTCAGCGTCTCGAGCGTCGCGCCGGGCAGCCGCGCCGCGCGCAATGGCCTCGCCAGCGGCGACATCCTGGTCGGCGTCAACAACGTGGCGACGCCCGACCTCGCGCAATTGCGACGGATGTTCGCGCAGCACCCGCGCGTGTTGCTGCTGTCGCTGGTGCGCGATGGCCAGCTGGTGCAGATCCAGATTGGTGGGTGAGGCGGGGCTTTCGTGAGATGCCAGTGGCATCTCACGCCGAAGAACGCCCGCACACGGATGTGCGGGCCGGCGAGCGCAGCATGGAGGCATGCTTGTCACGGAGCGTGAGCAGCCTCAGCGAAGCCCGAACGAAAAACTGAACGCATCGCCGCAAACGCGATCGATTCCGCCATAATCGTGCGGCCTCTTCTCCCACATCGTCACTCGGTACATCGTTCATGTCAGCACGTTCGTTGAGTCTGCTCGCAGCGTCCTTTTGCCTCGTCTTCGCTGTTGCCGCCACCGCGGCGTCCGCCAAGCATTCCACCCGCCACCACCACGAAACGTCGCGCAAGGCTTCGGGCCCTGCGCTGATCGTGCGCGGCGACCAGGTCAGCACCGAAGGCCTCGTCGACGCGGTCGCGCAAGCTTTCGCCGACACCGGCGACGGGCATCTCGAAGTCACGCCGTTCAACACCATCGACGGCATCGACCAGGCGTTGTCCGGCAGCGTCGACATCGCGGCCAGCGCGCGGCCGGGCTATTACAAGCGCACGCAGGAAGCCGGCCTCACCTTCACGCCGGTCGCCTGGGACGCGCTGGTCCTGATCACCAACGATTCCAATCCGGTGAACAACCTGACCTTGCGGCAGGTGCACGAGATCTACTACGGCAAGATCACCAACTGGTCGCAGGTCGGCGGCCCCGACGAAAAGATCGATCTCGAAGGCGTGTTCCCGCAGCTGGACGGATTGCAGTTCAGCTTTCGACGCCTGATGTTCGGCAATGGCGACAATCCGGTGGCGGTGCCGCGCCTCCTGATCAACGTCGATTCGCTGCAGCAGGACGTGTCGCTGAACACCAAGGCGCTGGCGCTGTCGACGCTGGTGCACGCGCGCCGCCAGAAGGGCATCAAGATCATCCCGATCGAAGGCGTGACGCCCAGCCTCGCGACGCTGGAGAACGCGACCTATCCGCTGCCGCTGACGATTTACCTGGCCTACAAGGCCGACAATCCGAAGATCGCGACGATCCAGAAATTCCTGGCGTTCCTCGGCGGCGACAAGGCCGCGGGGATCCTGCGCGACCATGAGCTGTTGCCGTATGCGCAGGCCGTGGTGCTGAACGCGAAGAGCGAGAAGGACCGCATCAACCTGCTCGGCGCGAAGATGGTGGCGGAAGGCTTGCCGGCCGAATACGCGCCGGGCGCCGAATTCGAGCGCCTGTCCAGCCAGTCCGCCGACCTGCAGCACGCGATGCGCCTGCAGCAGGCCGCCGCCGACCAGGTCGCCGCGGCCAACCAGCAGCGCATCGCGATGGCGCAGGCCGCCGGCGTGAATCCGTCGCCGCAGGCCACGTCGTCGGCACCGGTGTCTCAGACGGCCGCCTACACGGTGGTCAGCGGCGACACGCTGTCGAAGATCGCGAGGAAGAATTCGGTCAGCGTCGAGGATCTGCGCAAGTGGAACGGCTTGCACAGCGACATGCTGAAGGTCGGGCAGGTGCTGAAGGTCAGCGCGCAGTGAAGCGGCCTTGAGCACAGGGGGCCGACCATGCAGGGATTGAGCGCGGACCGGAACGGCCGCCGCGCCATCCCGTTGACGCCGGTCACGCGCCGCGCGTGGCCGGATTTCGCGAAGACCCTCGGCGCGCGCCAGCAGCGCTTCGCGCAATCCAGCGGTTTCGAAGGCCAGGCTGGCGCGTTCTGCCTGTTGCCTGACGCGCGAGGCGGCACCGCGCGCGTGGTCTGCGGCATCGATGCCTCATCGCCGCCGTTCGCGCTGGGCGGCTTGCCGTTTCGCCTGCCCGCCAACGACTATCGCCTCGACGGCGATGCGCTCGCGCCGCGCGACGCCGCGCTCGGCTGGGCGCTCGGCAGTTACCGCTTCACCAGGTACCACGCGCCGCAGAGCGGACCCGCGCGGCTGTTGCTGCCGCGCAAGGTGCTGGATGAAGTGGAACCGGCGATCGACGCGATCACGCGCCTGCGTGACCTGATCAACACCACCGCGCAGGATCTCGGGCCCGCCGAACTTTGCGCCGCGGTGCGCGAAGTCGCCGATCGCTTCGGCGCAAGCTGCCGCGAGTGGAGCGGCGATGGTTTGCTGGAGGCGGGCTTCCCGACCGTGCACGCGGTCGGCCGCGCCAGTCCGCGCGCGCCGCGCGTCATCGAAATGCGTTGGGGCGATCCCAAGCATCCGTTGCTGGCGCTGGTCGGCAAGGGTGTGTGCTTCGACACCGGCGGGCTCGACCTCAAGACCCACGACGGCATGCGCTGGATGAAGAAGGACATGGGCGGCGCCGCGCACGCGCTCGCGCTGGCACAGCTGGTGATGACGTCGAAGCTGCCCGTGCAATTGCTGCTGGTGATCCCGACCGTCGACAACGCGGTGGCGGGCGACGCGATGCGTCCGGGCGACGTGATCCGTACCCGCGCCGGCATCACCGTGGAAGTGGACAACACCGACGCCGAAGGCCGCCTGATCCTCTGCGACGCACTCGCATTGGCGGTCGAGAGCAAGCCCGGCCTGCTGATCGACTTCGCGACGTTGACGGGCGCCGCGCGCGTCGCGCTGGGCCCGGACCTGCCGGCCGTGTTCGCCAACCGCGACGACATCGCCGGCGAACTGCTCGCGGCGGCCGACGCACAACACGACCCCGTGTGGCGGTTGCCGCTGTGGCAGCCGTACCGCGCGATGCTGGTGTCGTCGGTCGCGGATACCTGCAACACCGGTGCCTCGCGCCACGCGGGCGCGATCACCGCCGCGCTGTACCTGCAGCATTTCGTGCCGGCGAGCGTGCCGTGGCTGCACGTGGACGTGTATGCATGGAACGAAAGCGAGCGCCCCGGCAAACCGCGCGGGGGCGATGCGCAGTCCCTGCGTGCGTTCCACGCGTTCCTGCAGCGGCGTTACGCGCGCGGCTGATCCCGCAGCCGTCAATGGCAGGCGGCGCTGCTGGCGCTGCATGCCGCCGCGGTCGCCGCGCTGGTCGCGGCCACCGTCGAAGCCGTGATCGCGGCCATCGTCGCGGCGGTCACCGCCGCCGTTTCGGCCTGCGCCACCAGCGCCGCCACCGCGTTCGCGCCTGCGGCGCCGGCGTCATCGAGTTGGGCGATGCGCGCGTTGATGGCCTTATGCTGGTCGCGTGCGTAGATCGCGTCGGTGACGCGGCACGCGGCAGCGAGGTGGATCAGGCACGCGGTCGGCGCGTCGGGCGTCGCGCCGTGCAGCAGCGCGGTATCCACCCGTGCGCGGATGTCGTGCTCGACGCGCGCGTCGCGTTCCGGATACACGTTCTGGTGGAACAGCAGCAGCACGCGCCGTTCGCGCTTCTCCAGCGTGCCGCGCGCGACCAGCCGGTCCAGCAGGCGCTGGCGCAGTCCGCCGAGATCGCGCGACAGGTGCCACACCCAGTGCGAAAGATCCTTGCCGGGCGTCGCGGCGATCGTGCGCAGCGCGTCGTCCAGCAGCGCATCGTCGGTCGTGGTTCCGGTGGTGGAAACCACGTCGCCGTCGAGGCGGATGCGCCCGCGCAGGGCGAGTTCCATCACGACCGCGCCGGCCAGTCCGTAATCGAGGCCGAGCGCCGCTTGCGGCAACACGGTGCCGCGTTCGTCGTCGAGGGCCATCAGCAACAGGTCGGTGGCGAGCATGGGCATGTCTCGATGAGAGCACTTCGCGAAGCGGGGGGTCCAGGAAATCGTCGGGACCACGAGGTGTCGCGCGAAGAAGCTGTTGTGGAAAGTCAGGCCATGGATGGCCGTGGTAAGGTCAGATGAGCAAAATCAGTCGTTCATTCTTGGGATGCCAACTGCAGCGATCAGGGATGATCGCACATGGAACGCCGCGCATGAAAATCGCCTCCTGGAACGTCAATTCGCTGAAGGTACGGCTGCCGCACCTCGAACAGTGGTGCCGCGAGGCGCAGCCCGACGTGCTGGCGCTGCAGGAAACCAAGACCGAGGACGAGAAGTTTCCGCGCGAAGCCATCGAGGCGCTCGGCTACCACGCCGCGTTCTCCGGCCAGAAAACCTACAACGGCGTCGCGATCCTCGGCAAGCAGCCGTTGCAGGATGTCGTCGCCGGCGTGGACGGATTCGAAGACCCGCAGCGCCGCGTGCTGGCGGCCACTGTCGGCGGCGTGCGCATCGTCAATCTGTACGTGGTGAACGGGCAGAGCGTCGGCAGCGAAAAGTACGAATGGAAGCTGAAGTGGCTGGCCGCGGTCACCGACCATCTGCGCGTCGAGTTGCAGCGCCACGGCAAGGTGGTCGTGCTGGGTGATTTCAATATCGCGCCGGACGATCGCGACGTGCACGATCCGGAAGCGTGGCGCGGGCAGGTGCTGTGTTCCGAACCGGAGCGCGCCGCGTTGCGCGGCATCCTCGATCTCGGTTTCGTCGATTCGTTCCGCGCCTTCGTGGAAGACGAGGGCCATTTCAGCTGGTGGGATTACCGGCAGGGCGCGTTCCGCCGCAACCACGGCTTGCGCATCGACCTGATCCTGGCCAGCGCTGCGCTGCGCGCGCAGCTGCGGGCGGCATCGATCGAGCGTACGCCGCGCACCTGGGAACGTCCCTCCGACCACGCGCCGGTGATGCTGGAGCTTGCGAACTGAAGCGCGCGCCCCGATTATTCCAAGCATGGACGAATTGCCGGCCACCCGCGAAATCATCGACGACGCCGAGCTCGAAGTGCTCGACCGTTACCTGCGCGGCCACGCGCAGGATTCCGATGAAACCATGCTGCTGGATGGCGTGCACGGCATGCTGACCGCGCTGGCGATCGGGCCCGATCCTGCGCTGCCGGAAGAATGGCTGCCCGAGGTGTTGCACGCGCCGTTCGAGGACCCCGAGCAGGGCGCGGCGGTGCTGGGCCTGCTGGCCAAGCTCAACGATTCGATTCCCGCCGAGCTGGAAGGCGAGATGTACGAACCCGTGCTGGGCGAAATCGCGCCGGAGCAGGACGCCCACAGTGACCTCAGCGCGGCCGGCTGGTGCGAGGGTTTCAGCCGCGGCATCGACCTGCGCGCGTCGATCTGGGAATCGCGCCTGGCCGAGGACGGCGAGTTGCTGGAAATGCTTTCGCCGATCATGGCGCTGGCGGTGGACGAAGGCGTGCTGTCCGCCGACGTGCCGATCGCCAAGCTCGACGACAACGAGTACGAAGCCTGCCTCGCGCAGATTCCCGACGCGGTCGAAGCCGTGGCGCACTACTGGCGAGTGCGTCCGCCCACTGAGCGCGAGCGCACCGCCGGCGGCGGCGCGTCGTCGAGTTCGTTCGGAAGTTTGCCGGCAAGGCGCGGCGGCCGCTGGGTGCACTAGTGTGCGATCGTCCGTGATCGCGGCGTCGTTGGATGTGCTCGCGAGTAAAAGCGCATCAGGCCCGTCAAGACCACCGCGGCCATCCATGGTCTGACTTCTCACCAACAGCCGCTTCGATCACGCGTCGACTGCACAAGGATTCATGTCCGACACGGGGCTTTACGAACCCATCAATACGCTGAAACCGGTCGCGCCGGACATCTGGATCGCGGATGGTCCGGAAGTGCGGATGGCGACGCCGCTCGGCGGCGGCATGCCGTTTCCGACCCGCATGACGGTGGTGCGTTTGCGCGACGGCGGCCTGTGGTGCCATTCGCCGATCGCGCCGGATGAAAACCTGTTCCGCGAAATTGACGCGCTGGGTCCGGTGCGGCACCTCGTCTCGCCCAACCTTCTGCACTACGCGTCCATCGCGGCGTGGAAGCGCCGTTATCCGAACGCGATCGCGTGGGCCTCGTCCGGCGTGCGCGAACGCGCGGCGGCGCAGCACGTCGAGGTCGCGTTCGATGCCGATCTCGCCGACGCACCGCCGAATGCGTGGGCAGACGACCTCGACCAGCTGTGTTTCCGCGGCAGCCGGGTGATCGAGGAATGCGTGTTCTTCCACCGCGCCAGCGCGACGCTGATCCTGGCCGACCTCATCGAAAATTTCGAACGCGACAGACTCGGCGGTGGCATGCGCTGGCTCGCGTGGCTGGGCGGCGTGCTCGACCCGGATGGCAAGGCGCCGCTGGACATGCGCATGAGCTTCGCGGGTCGCAAGCGGCTCGCGCGCCCGAGCTTCGATCGGATCATGGCCTGGCATCCGCGGCGGGTGATCCTCGCGCATGGGCGCTGGTATCCCGAAAACGGCGAAGCGGAATTGCGGCGCGCGTTCCGCTGGACGGGTCGAAGCATCGCGCGGTGAACACTGCGTTCGCTGCGCGGGCATTGGTTTTGCGGGCGAAAAGGCGCATCTTGCTGGAATCCAACGAACCCGGAGGCGACCCATGTCTTCCCGCACCATCACCCGCCGCGTGCATGGCATCCCGACCAGCGACGGCGCCGGCGTCAAGCTGACCCGCGTGATCGGCCAGCCGATGCTGGATTCGCTCGATCCGTTCCTGCTGCTGGACGAGTTCGGTTCGGATTCGGCCACCGACTACATCGCCGGCTTCCCCGATCACCCGCATCGCGGTTTCGAAACCGTCACTTACATGCTGGACGGGCGCATGCGCCATCGCGACAACCACGGCAATTCCGGGCTGCTGGAATCCGGCAGCGTGCAGTGGATGACCGCGGGCCGCGGCATCGTGCATTCGGAGATGCCCGAGCAGGAACATGGCTTGATGCGCGGCTTCCAGTTGTGGGTGAATCTCGCCGCGAAGGACAAGATGATGCAGCCGCGCTACCAGGACATCGCGCCAGGCAGGATTCCGACCGTCGAACCCGCGCCGGGCGTCAAGGTGCGCGTGGTCGCCGGCGACCTGTTCGACGTGCGCGGGCCGGTGGACGGCATCGCGATCGAACCGGTCTATCTCGACGTCGCGCTGCAGCCCGGCGCGAAGTTGTCGGTGCCGCTGCCGGAAGGCCACAGCGCGTTCGCGTACGTGTTCGAGGGCGACGGCGTGCAGCTCGGCGCGGACGTGCTCGGACTGCGCGAACTCGGCGTGCTCTCGAAGGGCGATACCGTCGAACTTGCCGTCGGCGAAAACGCCAAGGCCGCGCGCGTGTTGCTGGTCGCGGGCCGTGCGCTCAACGAACCGGTCGCTCGCTATGGCCCGTTCGTGATGAACACGCCCGAGCAGATCGTGCAGGCAATGCAGGATTACCAAGCCGGTCGGTTCTGACCGGCAGCGCAAGAACCAGTCGACCCGTTCATTCGGGTGGGCTGGTTGCGGCGACGGGCGACACCTTCGCCAGACTTGAATCCAGCTCAACTCCGGCTTGCAAAAACATCGCTACATGGCGCCGCGTGTGCCACGTAGCATGAATGTTGTTCAAGCAGCGAGGTTGATGATCATGTCCGCATTCTTGCACGAGCTTGTCGCACGCATCCGCGCAACCCATACCCGCGCACCCGAGACGTCGAACGTTCGCTCCCACCGCGATGCATGCCGCACCGCGAAGGCGCCGCATGCCACCACGTCGCGGAAATGGGTCATCGCCGGACTGCGCTGACCGAAGCCGGCCTTTTCACCGCGCACAAAAAAACCGGACGGCTTGCGCCGTCCGGCCGGAGTCGCGCTGGCGGAGGGAGGGGGATCTCTGCCGCGCGTACTTTCGTCGATACCCGGAGGTATCAGCGCGCCTTCTTGGCAGGCGCGGCGGCTTCGTTGGCCGCCTTCAGACTGTTGCGGGTCAGGTCGCCGAACTGCTCGGCGGCCTTCTGCGCGACGCCCAGGATTTCCTGGCCGGTCGCGTAGGCGGCTTCGGCGCTGTTGCGCGCGAAGTCGAGGCCCTTCGGCCACAGCGCGGTGATGTCCTGGATCTCACGCGCTTCCAGCGAATCGGCGACGAACGCCAGGTTCGACTTGGCCTGCGATTCCAGCGCCTTCACTTGCAGGCTCTGGATTTCGGAGATGCCCTTCAGCGCGGCAACCTGCGCCTTGTAGGCCTGCTCGGCGAACTGCTTGCCGAGATCGAGCGACTGCTTCTGGAATTGGCTGTACATGGTGTGCTCCCTCTTTGCAGGGGTGGTTTGAACTGACAGCCACTCTAGCGGGTTTCGTTGTGCAGTGCAACAATTTTTTCGAGCAGTTCAGAATACATTAATACATATCCTTTTTGTATCAACAGCTTGCGATTCAACACCGACAGCTTTGGAATTGCTGTGCTGCAACCAGAGAGGCGCGAACGTGGTCGGTTGGACGACATCAGTGCGCACGTCCGCCGGGCGCATGCCGGTTCGGTCGACAACGCCACGGGTCGCATCAAGGTGAGGGATGGTGGCTAGGGGCGGAATCGAACCGCCGACCTCAGCATTATGAGTGCCGCGCTCTAACCGTCTGAGCTACCTAGCCAAAACGTGTGTCCCCGTGTGCGCGTCGCGCGCGACCGCGGTGGCGATCCGTCGAATGCAGGGAGCCGATCAGTCTAACGAACCCGGTTTGGCTGTCAACCCGCGGGCTGGCGGCGGGTGAACGATCGATATAATTCGCGCCATCTTTCCTGCGGTTCCCGACTTGCCGATGCGGCGCTTCCACCTTGCCGAACCGCTGGTGATGCTCGCGACGGTGGTGCAGTGGCTGGTATTGTCGATCTTCACCGGCGCGATCATCGGCGTGGGTTGCACGGTGTTCCTGCGCATCCTGTTCGCGACCGCGGGGCGCGCGTATTCAGCGCCGCTGTGGCTGCAGATGGCGTTGCTGCCGCTCGGCGGATTGGCCAACGGCTTGCTGCTGCACTACGGCTACAAGCTGCGCCGCAGCACCTTCAACGACAACGCGATCGTCGCGGTCAACGAGCAGCAGGGCAAGCTGCCATTCCGCACCATGTGGATCAAGCCGGTGGCGGCGCTGATCACGCTGGGTTGCGGTGGCTCGGCGGGCAAGGAAGGGCCGTGCTCGCACATCGGCGCCAGCCTTGCAGCGACGATTGGCCGCCTGTTGCACCTCAATCCCGAGATGCGCAAGCGTCTCTTGGCGTGCGGCGTCAGCGCAGGCTTCTCCAGCGTGTTCGGCACGCCGATCGCGGGTGCGATATACGGCGTCGAGATGCTGGCGATCGGCCGCATCCGCCACGACTTCCTGTTCCCCGGCATCGTCGCGGGCGTCACCGCGTTCGAGGTGTCGCGCTGGCTCGGCGTGCCGTATCCGCACTACGACATTTCGTTCGCGGGCGATTTCACCGAAGTGCTGTTTTTGAAAACCGTCGTAATCGGCGTGCTGTGTGGGGCGGTGGCGTGGTTGTTCGTGGAACTGTTGCGCCAGGCCCGCAGATTGTTCAGCGCGTTGAAACAGCGCTACGGCGTGTGGCCACCGCTGATGCCGGTGCTCGGCGGCGTGGTATTGGCGTTGCTGATCCTCGCCATTCCAAATCAGTATCTCGGCTTGAGCCTGCCGCTGATGGACAACGCGCTGCGCGGCGATGCGGTGCCGTATCTCGCGTTTTTCTGGAAGGCGCTGCTGGTCGCGATCACGCTGGGATCAGGTTTTTACGGCGGCATCGTCACGCCGCAATTCGTGATCGGCGCGGTGACCGGCGGCGCGTTCGCGCACCTGCTCGGGTTGCAGGCCGCCTTGGGCGCTGCGGTCGGACTCGTCGCAGTTGTGGCTTCGGCATCCAACGCGCCGATCGCCGCGATCCTGATGGGCGTGGAATTGTTCGGCGCGGATTCCACGTTGTATGTCGCCGGCGCGTGCGTCGCGGCGTACCTGATCATCGGCCACCGCAGTGTGTATCCCGAACAGCAGATCGCTTATTCGAAATCTTCGTGGATCTTCGCGCGCGCCGACCTGCCGGTCGGGCAGGAAAAGGTGCGGCTGTCCTACGGTCTGTTGCGCTGGTGGCGGATGCGGCGCAAGCGCGCGAAAGCGAGTGAAAAATGAGGCCACGGGCAAGGTTCGTTTATACTGGGCGATCCCGTGCGCGCTCGTAGCTCAGCTGGATAGAGTACTGCCCTCCGAAGGCAGGGGTCGTGGGTTCGAATCCCGCCGAGCGCGCCAGTCTTCTGAAGTGTTACGTTCAAGGCGAGCAGGGGTTCGACAAAATCGTCTGGAACGATTTTGGACGACCGAAAGGTCGGCCCCGAGCGTGAGCGAGGGGTGAGCATCATGGATGATGCGAACAATCCCGCCGAGCGCGCCAGTTTTTCGCTGCTTACCGAACCACCGCACGATCGCGCGCGTGTTCGTCCCACTTCGGTGCATTGCGAATCGCAGGCAAAACGTCTTCCGGTGTGGCCGCAAGGCTCCACATCTTCGCGTGTTCGGGGTTCATGAAGCGCTGCTCGATGACCTGGTGCAGGAAGGCATCGAGCGGCTGCCAGTAACCCAGCGTGTCGAGCAGCACGATCGGATTGAAGTACAGGCCGAGCCGCTTCAGCGTGATCGCTTCGAACAGTTCTTCCAACGTGCCGCAGCCGCCGGGCAGCGCGACCACCGCGTCGGAACCCGTGAGCAGGCGATGCTTGCGCTCGCGCATGTCATCGACGAGGTCGAGGTGCGTCAGGCCCGGATGACCCCATTCGAGGTCGGCCATGAAACGCGGCAGGATGCCGATGACTTCACCGCCCCTGGACAGCGCGCCGTCGGCGACCGCGCCCATCGAACCCGCGGAACCGCCGCCGTACACGATGCTGTGGCCGTCACCCGCGAGCACTTCGCCAAGGTGGAACGCCGCCTCACGGTAACGCGGATCGGCCTGGTTGCTGGAAGCACAGTAGACGCAGATGCGCACAGTTAACTCGCCGCTGGCGGTGCATGGCAGGTGAGGCGGTGCACCAATGCGGGTGAGAACCCGTTGTTGCCTCCGATGCTGGCAACCGTATTGGGACGCGACTTAAGGTGGTCCCTTTTCCAGTTTGCGGCAATCCGCTGGTCATCGACACAGGGATTGGCGCCGTGGTCCAAAAGCGCCTTGGTGATGTCTCCGTCCCCGCCGACAACGGCCACCAAAAAAGGATCGGCGGCGGAGTTGGGGTATTCGGGATTGCGCCACATTGGGTCCGCGCCGTGTTTTAGCAACACCTCGGTCGTGGGCAGATCGTCGCAGTCAACAGTTGCGAAGAGTGCCGGTCCGCTCTCGCGCGGGTCGTTGTTCATGGCTCCCGCGGCTTTCAGCCCGTCGATGGCCTTCGCGCCCATCTTCTGCTCGAGAAGCCCGGCTACGCCTGCGTATAGTCGTGGATCGAGCGCAGGAATCAGGGCGGATCCATTGACTTTGGCGCCGTCGTCAAGCAACGCGTCGACCACAGCAGTTTGTCCTTGCTCCGCCGCTGTGTACATCGCAACCTGTCGCCAACGTGCAGCTTCGGCGGGAGGTAACGTCTTCAATACTTGACGCGTTTTTGCAATCTCGCCGTCAATGGCAGCAGTTATCACGTCAAAAGCGATGGCAGGTGCCTGCAACAAGTGTCGTTGCCACAGCTCCCGGACGAGAGGTCGCTCATAGTGTCGACAACGGTCAAAATTGGAAGCAGAACCGGCAGCCAAGGCGGGAGCTGTGGTTGCAAGAAGCATGATTGCTGCCAACCATCGATACACGATGCCCCTCCATGAGGATTTTCACCGCTTCATCGCGTTGAAGAACTCGTCGTTGGTCTTGGTGTTCTTCATCTTGTCGAGCATGAATTCCATCGCGGCCAGCTCGTCCATCGGGTGCAGCAGCTTGCGCAGGATCCAGATCTTCTGCAGCAGGTCCGGCGCGATCAGCAGCTCTTCGCGGCGGGTGCCGGAGCGGTTGATGTTGATGGACGGATAGACGCGCTTTTCGCTGATGCGGCGGTCGAGGTGCACTTCCATGTTGCCGGTGCCCTTGAATTCCTCGTAGATCACCTCGTCCATCTTCGAGCCGGTGTCGATCAGCGCAGTCGCGAGGATCGTCAGCGAGCCGCCTTCCTCGACGTTGCGCGCGGCGCCGAAGAAACGCTTCGGACGCTGCAGCGCATTCGCATCGACGCCGCCGGTCAGCACCTTGCCCGACGACGGCACCACGGTGTTGTAGGCGCGCGCGAGGCGGGTGATGGAATCGAGCAGGATCACCACGTCCTTCTTGTGTTCGACCAGGCGCTTGGCGCGCTCGATCACCATTTCGGCGACCTGCACGTGGCGCACCGCGGGTTCGTCGAACGTGGACGACACCACTTCCGCCTTCACGCTGCGCTGCATCTCGGTGACTTCTTCCGGACGCTCGTCGATCAGCAGGATGATCAGGTGCACGTCCGGATGGTTGTGCACGATGGCCTGCGCGACGTTCTGCAGCATCATGGTCTTGCCGGCCTTGGGCTGGCTGACGATGAGGCCGCGCTGGCCCTTGCCGACCGGCGCGATCAGATCGAGGATGCGGCCGGTGATGTCTTCGGTGGAACCGTTGCCGCGTTCCAGGTGGAACGCCTTGCGCGGGAACAGCGGGGTGAGGTTTTCGAACAGCAGCTTGTTCTTGGATGCTTCCGGCGGATCGCCGTTGATGTCGTCGACCTTCAAGAGCGCAAAGTAGCGCTCGCCTTCCTTCGGATGACGCACGCGGCCGGTGATGTAGTCGCCGGTGCGCAGGTTGAAGCGGCGGATCTGCGAAGGCGACACGTAGATGTCGTCCGGTCCGGCGAGGTAGGACTCGTCGGCCGAGCGCAGGAAGCCGAAGCCATCCTGCAGGATTTCCAGCACGCCTTCGGCCCAGATGCTGCCGCCGGACTTGGCGTGGGCGCGCAGGATGTTGAAGATCACGTCCTGCTTGCGCGCACGGGCGACGCCTTCCTGGATGCCGAGTTCCTCGGCCATCTCCAGGAGCTGCACGGAGTTCTTGCGCTTGAGTTCGGTGAGGTTGATCAGGCGCTTGGGATCGCCGGCGTCGGCGTCGTCGCCGGACACGTCGGCGGGCAGGCCGTTCGGATTGCCGCCCTGGCCGTTGCCGCCGCGCGAATGGCGGCCGCGGCGGCGCCGGTTGCGGTCGGGGCGATTGCCGCGTTGCTGGGATTGGCCTTCGCCGCTTTCGTTGCCGGCGGAGGCATTGGATTCGGATGCAGGGGTGGACACGCGGGCGTCATCGCCCTGAACGGAGTTTTCGGTATCGGACACGGGTAAGCCCCATCGGCGCTCGAGGGCGCGGGAGGAAACAGAAGGGAAGAGGGCCGGGCAAAAGCACCACCGGCCGGACATCAATCTAGCATTGCGCAAGGCCCGCACACAAGCGGGACGATGCGGGGGTTCAGTTTGGCTCGGATGGTATGGACACCCGAGCTATCTGCAGCGGAGAGAAAAGCAGTCCGCAAATGAACGCCAATCAACGCGAATGAAGGGGATCTGTAGCGCCTTGCTCAACTGCTGTATTTGCGTTCATTCGCGTTTATTTGTGAATGGTTTGCCTTGGCTGTACTTCAAACCAGCCTGTCGATCATCTGGGTCAGCTGTCCCTTGCCGACGGCGCCGATCTGGGTGGCCTCGACCTTGCCGCCCTTGAACACCATCAGGGTCGGAATGCCGCGGATGCCGTAGGTCATCGGCGTCTTCTGGTTTTCGTCGATGTTGATCTTGGCGACTTTCAGGCGCCCCGAATATTCCTTGGCGATGTCGTCCAGCATCGGCGCGATCGACTTGCACGGCCCGCACCACTCCGCCCAGAAATCCAGCAGCACCGGGGTGTCGGATTTCAGCACTTCGGTTTCGAAATCGGCGTCTTTGACGTGGGTGACGTTTTCGCTCATGGCGGGACCTGCAACGGGATGGTGTACGACAAGGTGGGGGAGGAACCGCGGGATTGCAAGCGCAGCCTGCTACAATGGAAACAGGCACTTGAACCCGGCGCACGAATCCTGTCGCCGGCCGCTGCCGCCCCGCATGTTCGTGGCATTTCATCGCAACCCGTCGCGCGGTTCAAGCGCGCCGGTCTCCGTGATACCGAAACGTCGGTGAATCGCCGGTTCCCGCAACTCCACAGCTTTCTGGCAAGACGCTTCCTGGCATAACTCCGTGGCCGACCAAGTTCTCACCGACACCTTCTTCGAACAATTCGACCTGCATCCGCACCTCGCTGCCGGCCTCGCCGAATGCGGCTTCACGCGCTGCACGCCGATCCAGGCCTTGACGCTGCCGGTCGCGCTGGCGGGTCGCGACGTCGCGGGCCAGGCCCAGACCGGCACCGGCAAGACCTGCGCGTTCCTGGTCGCGGTGATGAATCGCCTGCTGACGAAACTCGCGATCCCCGAGCGCAAGGACAACGATCCGCGCGCGGTGATCCTGGCGCCGACGCGCGAACTCGCGATCCAGATCGACAAGGATGCGCAGGCGATCGGCCGCCACACCGGCCTGCGCTTCGCGCTGATCTACGGCGGCGTCGATTACGACAAGCAGCGCCAGCAACTGCGCGACGGCTGCGACGTGATCATCGCGACGCCGGGCCGCCTGATCGACTACTTCAAGCAGCACGTCTTCAGTTTCCGCGCGGTCGAGGCCACTGTGATCGACGAGGCCGACCGGATGTTCGACCTCGGCTTCATCAAGGACGTGCGTTACCTGTTGCGCAAGATGCCCGCGCGCGAGGAACGCCAGGGCATGCTGTTCTCGGCGACGCTCAGCTACCGCGTGCTGGAACTCGCCTACGAGCACATGAACCAGCCGGAGAAACTCGCGGTCGAGACGGAAAACGTCACCGCCGACCGCGTGCGCCAGCAGGTGTATTTCCCCGCGAAGGAGGAAAAGATCCCGCTGCTGCTGAATCTGCTGGAACACTGCAATCCGCAGCGCAGCATCGTCTTCGTCAACACCCGCGCGGCCGCGGAGCGCGTCACCGAACGCTTGAAGCGGCAAGGCTTCAAGGTCGGCGCGCTGTCCGGCGACGTGCCGCAGGCCAAGCGCCAGAAGTTGCTGGAGCGTTTCAAGAAGGGCGAAGCGGACATTCTTGTCGCGACCGACGTGGCTGCGCGCGGCCTGCACATCCCCGACGTCACCCACGTCTTCAATTACGACCTGCCGCAGGACGGCGAGGACTACGTGCACCGCATCGGCCGCACCGCGCGGCTCGGCGCCGAAGGCGACGCGATCAGTTTTGCCTGCGACCTGTACGCGATGAACCTGCCCGACATCGAGCGCTACATCGGCATGCGCATTCCGGTGCAGACGATCGAGCCGGCGTGGCTGGCGTCGCCGCCGCCGCGTGCGCACGCGGCGCATGCGCATCACGAACACGTGGAAGCCGTCGAAGAAGTTGCGGCGCCGAACAATGCGAGCAACGCCCCGGCAAAGAAGCACCGGCGTCGCCGCCGCAAACCCGCGGCTCACGCGACATCGCCAGCGGCCAAAGCCTGACACGGCTTTTCCCCCCTTCCGCGGGAAGGGATTGAGGGGGATGGCTTTTCGAATAGCGAGCCGATGCATCCCCCGATGCAGTCCGCGTAGCGCAGGCTGCATCGACCCCCTTCCTGCGGAAGGAGGTTATGCTTTTGCGAATTCTTCACCTGATCTTCCCGTGATCCGATTCGAGTCCGTCAGCAAACGCTATCCCGAGGGCCGCGAGGCGCTGATCGACGTGTCGTTCAAGGTGGAAGCGGGCGAGATGCTGTTCGTCACCGGCCACTCCGGCGCCGGCAAGACCACGCTGCTGAAATTGATCGCGCTGATCGAACGCCCCAGCGGCGGCGCGATCGAAGTGCATGGCCGCGACCTGGCGCGCGTCCGGCGGCGCGGCATTCCGGGATTGCGCCGCGACATCGGCATGGTGTTCCAGGACCATCGCCTGTTGATGGATCGCAGCGTCGCCGACAACGTGGCGCTGCCGCTGGTGATCGCGGGCATTCCGCACGAGGAACGCGGCAAGCGCGTGCGCGGCGCACTGGAAAAAGTCGGCCTGGCAGGACGCGGCAAGGATGCACCGGCGGGCCTTTCCACCGGCGAGCAGCAGCGCGTCGGCATCGCCCGCGCGATCGTCGCGCGGCCCGCATTGATCATCGCGGACGAACCCACCGGCAATCTCGACCCGCAACTGTCGGAAGAAATCATGCAGTTGTTCGTGAGCCTCAGGCAGACCGGCAGCACCATCCTGATCGCCAGCCACGACCTTGCGCTGCTGAAGCGCATGAAGCAGCGCGTGATCGTGCTCGACCACGGGCACCTGATCGACGACGTGCCGGGCAGCGAGGTCGCATGAACGCGCCGGGATCCATGGCCAATCCCGTGCGTCGCACGCGCTTCGCGACGTGGCGGCACCAGCATGCGTGGTGCCTGCGCGACAGCGTCCGCCAGTTGGCGCGGCGGCCGTTCGGCAGCGCGCTGACCATCGTGGTGATGGGATTGGCGCTGGCGCTGCCGCTGGCGTTCTATCTGTTGCTGGTGAACGTGCAGCACCTCGCCACCGCGCTGGGCGATTCGCAATCGGTCAACGTGTTCCTGAAAACGGATGTCGGCGCCGGGGGCGCGCAGAAATTCGCGGCGGCGCTGCGCGCGCGCGCCGACGTCGGCACGGTGATGCTTCGCACGCCGCAACAAGGCCTCTCGGAGTTGGCCGCGCTGCAGGGTTTCGGCGACGCGATCAAGTCGCTGCCGGATAATCCGCTGCCTTATCTGCTGCTGGTTGAGCCGCGTGCAGGCAGCAATCGCGCACAGGTCGAAACCCTGGTCGCGGCGATACGCGCGTTGCCCGGCGTCGACCTGGTGCAGGACAACGGCCAGTGGCGCGCGCGGCTGGATGCGCTGATCGCGGTCGGACAGCGCGTGACGCTGCTGCTGGCGGTGCTGCTGTCCGCGGCGGCGGTGCTGGTGATCGGCAACACCGTGCGACTGGACATCCGCAGCCGCGCCAACGAAATCGTCGTGCAGCAGTTGATCGGCGCCAGCGCAGCCTTCGTGCGCAGGCCTTATCTTTACGAAGGCGCGTGGTATGGTCTCGCGGCCGGGCTGGTCGCGGTGCTGCTGGTGCTGCTGCTGGAAGCGGTGCTGGCGGCGCCGGTGCGTGAACTGGTCGCCAGTTACACCGGGCGGTTGCACTTCGGCGGTTTGTCCTGGGCTACGCTCGGCATCGGGTGGGCGATTGCGCTGGTGCTGGGTTGGCTGGGCGCGCTGATCGCCAGCAGCCATCGCCTGCTGCACCCGCGGCGCTGAAACCACGACAATCGTTTGCAGGGGCGCGGTGCCGCGCGCGTCGACGAAACACCACACGTAAACCATGAACGACGTCCTTCGCCACATCGCCAGTGACAATCCGCGCGTGATGGTGGTGGACGGCTCGAAGGTGGCGCGCACGCTGATCTCGCGCGTGCTGGAAAAGGGCCTGCCCGGCGCCACGATCATTACCTGTGAAACCGGCGCCGAAGCCCAACAGGCGCTGCACACGGGCGTGGTCGATCTCGTGACCACCGCGTTGCGCCTGCCCGACATGGACGGCGCGGAGCTGGCGAAATACGTGCGCGAACACGCGCCGCAGGCCTACATCCCGATCGTCGCGGTTTCCGGCGACGTGCAGGAGCGCCTGCAGAACCGCGCGATCGGCGACGAGATCACCGACTATTTCGACAAGGCCGCGGGCTACGCCGCGCTGACCGATTTCATCCGCGGTTATGTGCAGCCCAGCGAGCAGGCCGAAGGCACCGTGTTGTATGTCGAAGACAGCCGCGTGGTGGCGCTCGCCACCAGCCGGATGTTGCAACGCTACGGCTTGACCGTGCACCTCGCGGGCAGCGCCGAGGAAGCGGTGGAATTCCTGGGCACAGCGCAGGACCGCGGCGAGATCGGCGCCGACGTCGTGCTGACCGACGTCAGCCTGAAGGGCGAGATGTCCGGCGGCGACCTGCTGGAATGGATCCGCTACGACCTGCAACTCGGCAAGGGACGCCTGCCGGTGCTGGTGATGACCGGCGACGAGAATCCCGAGAACCAGGCGGCCCTGCTCAAGGCCGGCGCCAACGACCTGGTCGAGAAACCGGTCGACGAACGCCTGCTGATGACGAAGCTGATGTTCCAGTTGCGGGTGTCGCAAAGGCGGCGCGCACTGCAGCGCATATGACGGACGCACGCCTGAAACTCGAACCGTCGTGGAAAGCGCGTCTCGGCGACTATTTCGATCGTCCCGACATGCACGCGTTGAGCGAATTCCTGCGCGCGGAGAAACACGCGGGCAAATGCATCTATCCACCCGGCCCCCAGATTTTCGCCGCGATGGACGCAACGCCGTTCGACGCGGTGAAGGTGGTGATCCTCGGCCAAGATCCTTACCACGGTCCGGGCCAGGCGCACGGATTGTGCTTTTCCGTGCGGCCGGGCGTGCCGGTGCCGCCCTCGCTGCAGAACATCTTCAGCGAAGTCGAGGGCGACCTTGGCATCGCGCGGCCGGACCATGGTTGCCTGACGCCATGGGCGCGGCGCGGCGTGCTGTTGTTGAACTCCGTGCTGACCGTGCAGGCGGGCTTGGCGGGCTCGCACCAGGGCAAGGGATGGGAAGGCTTCACCGACCGGGCGATCGACGAACTGAACCGCGAGCGCGACGGGCTGGTCTTCCTGCTGTGGGGCAGCTACGCGCAGGCCAAGGGCAAGTTGATCGACAGCCGCCGGCATTTGGTGCTGCGGGCTCCGCATCCCTCACCGTTGTCGGCGCATCGCGGTTTTCTGGGCTGCCGGCACTTTTCCAAGACCAATCAGTATCTTGAATCCAACGGGCAGGCGCCGATCGACTGGTCCCTCCCACCCCGGGGCGCCCTGGAAGCATGACTTCCGGCGGCTTGTGTTTCCTGTACTTGGTAGTATAATTTCGTCCATCACCCTCACGGCGAAGCCTCTCCCAACGACGGGACCGCGCGGGAACCTTCACGAGGGCTTGGCACTCCCATGCTTAGAGTGCCAATACAGACGAGGGTACAACCAATGAGTGAAGCCTTGGTCGCCAACAACCTGCCCGTCCCCAGCGTGGTTGGCAGCCTCGACGCGTACATCGGTGCGGTGCATCGCATTCCGGTGCTGGCCGTCGAAGAGGAACAGGAACTCGCGCATCGTTACCGTGACGAGGACGACCTCGATGCGGCGCGCACGTTGGTGATGTCGCACCTGCGTTTCGTGGTGCACGTGGCGCGCGGATATTCCGGCTACGGCCTGCAGATGGCCGACCTGATCCAGGAAGGCAACATCGGCCTGATGAAGGCGGTGAAACGTTTCGACCCCGACCACGGCGTGCGACTGGTCAGCTTCGCGGTGCACTGGATCCGCGCCGAGATGCACGAGTTCATCCTGCGCAACTGGCGCATCGTGAAAGTCGCGACAACCAAGGCGCAGCGCAAGCTGTTTTTCAATCTGCGCAAATCCAAGAAGCGCCTCGGCTGGATGAATGCCGAAGAAGTGCGTGCGGTCGCCAAGGATTTGGGCGTGCCCGAAGCCACCGTGCTGGAAATGGAATCGCGACTGTCCGGCCGTGATGTCGGGTTCGATGCGCCTACCGAAACCGACGACGATGCACCGCCCGCACCGGTCGCGTACCTGGAAGACCATGGCGCCGATCCGTATCTGCAACTGGCCGACGCCGACCACGAGGAACACCAGCTCGATACGCTGCAGCAGGCGATGGCGAAGCTGGATGATCGCACCCGCGACATCATCCGCCGCCGCTGGCTGGACGACGACAAGGCCACGTTGCAAGACCTCGCCGACGAATACGGCGTGTCGGCCGAACGCATCCGCCAGCTCGAGGCGAACGCGATGAAGAAGATGCGCGGAGCGTTCGCTGCCTGACCGCTCCCACCCTTCGGAATGAAGGGGGTCGATGCGCAGCATCGGGGGTGCCCTCGCGCTGCAAAAGCCATCCCCCTCTCGCGCTGCGCGCGCGTTCGCTTCGCTCCGCCCTTCGCAAGCGAAGGGGGATTGCGTCAATACAAATCCAGCGGATCGACGTCGATCGACCAGCGCAAGCCACGCGGCTGCGGCAACGCGTGCAACTGCGGAAGCCATGCCGCGAGCGCATGCCGAAGCGCCGGGCGATGTCCGGATTCCAGCAGCAGTTGCGCGCGATGGCGCCCTGCGCGCAGCGGCATCGGCGCGGCCAACGGTCCGTTGATGCGCAGCGCGCGGCTTGCGGCACGTGCAAGCGCATCGCGCGCCGCGCCCATGAATCCATCCAGCGCATTGCGCTGCGCGCTTTCGCCCCTCAGCAAGACCATGTGCGCGAAAGGCGGCAGCCCGGACGCGAGCCGCTCGCCGAGTTGCAGCGCCGCTGCAGCGTCATAACCGCCCTTCAGCAGCGTCGCCAGCAGCGGATGTCCCGGCTCGTGGGTCTGCAGCCAGACCGCGCCCGGTTTGTCGGCGCGACCCGCGCGTCCTGCGACCTGCACGATCAATTGCGCCAGCCGCTCGCCCGCATGGAAATCGATGCTGTGCAGGCCTTCGTCCACGCCCACGATCGCGACCATGGTGAGGTTGGGCAGGTCATGGCCCTTCGCGAGGATCTGCGTGCCCACCAGGATCGCGGGTCGATCATCGGACAGGCGTTCCAGCAATTTCGCGAACGCATCGCGCTGGCGCGTGCTTTCGCGGTCGACGCGCAATACGGGAACATTCGGATAACGCGCGGCGAGCGCTTCTTCCAGGCGCTCGGTGCCCTGGCCTTGCGGAATCAGTGCATCGGCATGGCAACGCGGGCACGCGTCCGGCACGCGTTCGGTGTGTCCGCAGTGATGACACAACAATTGCCGGCGTCCGCGATACAGCGTCAATGGTTTTTCGCACTGCGAACAGACGGCGTGCCAGCCGCACGCATGGCACAGCAGCACCGGCGCATAGCCGCGGCGGTTTTTGAACACCAGCGCCTGTTCGCCGCGTGCGAGCGTCGCATCCAATGCATCCAGCAGCGCAGGCGAAAGACCGTGCGCGAGGTTGAGGCCACGCAGATCCAGCACGTGCACGGGCGAGGGCGGCCGCGCGTGCACGCGCTGGCGCAGGCGCACGCGCGTGTAGCGCGCCGCTTCGACGTTGGCCAGCGTTTCCAGCGAAGGCGTGGCGCTGCCCAGCACGATCGTGACGCCGAGCGACTGCGCACGCATCAGCGCGAAGTCGCGCGCGTGGTAGCGGAAGCCTTCCTGTTGCTTGTACGAAGCGTCGTGTTCCTCGTCCACGATCACCAATCCCGCTTTCGGCAGCGGCGCGAACGCCGCCGAACGCGTGCCCAGCACGATTGCCGCGGCGCCGGAACGCGCGTCCAGCCATGCCCGCGCGCGCTCGCCCTCGGCGAGATTGGAATGCAGCACCGCGATCCGTGCATCGAAGCGCGCGCGCAGGCGGCGCAGCGCCTGCGGCACCAGGCCGATTTCCGGAACCAGCCAGAGCGTCTGGCGGCCTTGCTGCAACGCGCGTTCGGCGAGCCGCAGGTAGATTTCGGTCTTGCCGCTGCCGGTGACGCCTTGCAGCAGGAACGGATGAAAACCGCCGCCGGCGGAGAGGATCGTGGCCAGCGCGTCGGCCTGTTCGTCGGTCAGGATCGGCGAAGCGCCTTCGCGCACGCGCGGCGCACGGATTTCCGGTTCGGCGCGTTCGATCAGTTTTGCCATTGCGAGCCGGCGCGCCGCGGCGCGCCAGCCCGGCAACAGCGTGTCGAGTTCGCTGGCCGACAACGGCGCATCAGCCAATGTTTCGAGGAGTGCGGCGGAACCGCCGCGCCGCGTGCGCGCGTCGCGGGCCGACGTACCGGCCGCGGTCGCGCGCCAGATTTCTTCCGCGAAAGTGTCCTGCGTTGCGCCGTTGCGCAACGCCAGCGGCAATGCGCCGAAGATCACCTCGCCGATCGCGCCGCACCAATAGTCGGCGGCGCGAAGCAGGGACGCCAACAGTTCGACGTCGAGCAACGGTTCGGGGTCGAGCACCGCATCGACCGCCTTCAGACGTTCGCCGGAAACATCCGAGTGCGTTGCCGTGTCGACGACGACACCCACGCGGGACGAACGACCGAACGGCACCCGCACGCGGCAGCCCGGCAATAATTCCGGTGATTCCGACAGATAGTCGAAAGTCTGCGGCAGCGGCAACGGCAGTGCGACACGCGCGATCCTGGTTGCGGAATCGGATTGCCGCGCAGGACTCATCAGTTAGCGCGGCTTGTTGCCACGACTCGCAGGAATGCCCGGTAAGACAATGAGCCGCCGGTGGTTTTGCGTTTATCCACAAACGTTGTGGATAAGGTTGTGGAAGGACGGCGGGCAAGCACCTGCCAAGGCTCGCAGAATCGGCCCGGCGCACGGTTTGGTGAAAAAATCATCACGCGAATTTTTTCCATGAATTCATGCGGATAGCGTCGACGCAGGGATTTGGTGGAGCGATTTGCGTCCCGTTGCGCGGCCGGTTCGGAAGGGGCCGATGGTTGTGCAAAACCGCGCGGCAGCGCGCTGCCATGGCCGGCGCGATCATCCACTGGTCAGGCTCAGCAGCATGACGAAGATGAAACCGATCGCCAGCAGGATCGTGTAGCAGAAACCCAGGCTCCAGTACTTCACGTTGGTCATGAACCAGCCTTGCCGGTACACGCGTTTCTGCATCAGCCACAGGTACACGAAGATCCAGATCCACGCCGCGGTCTCGAGCAGGTAGAAAGGCACGGCCACCCATGCAGCGTGCGGCTGCAACAGCTGGCGCAACGCCCCCAAGGCCAGCAGCACCAGCATCGACAGCATCAGGAACGCGTGGCTGTGCATCGCCACGATCAGGTGTTCCATGTACAGCCGTTTCTTGAAGATGTAGAAGACCTTCAAAAGCAGCGCGAACACCGGCAGCAGCACGAACAGCACGGTGGGCGCGGCCGAGAACATGCCGAGCATGAACTTGTGCGCGGCGTCGTTGCGGGCCTCGAACGAGCCCGAGTTCATGAGATACAGCTGGTGTTGCGCGTTGCCGATCGAATCGTTCACCCAATCGTTGACCGCGTCGGGCAACAAGCGGATACGCAACGGTTTGGTGTCGCGGTTCCAGATCACACCCCAGCCGAAATCGAGGTTGCCGTGCGCGAAGCGGCTGTCGTCCGGTTGCGAGGACGCCGGCGGGGACGCGCCCGAACCCTTGGGCGTGGCCGGCGCGTAATGGCTGAATCCGCCGCGCACCGTGATCTGGGCTGCGAAGAACGCGATGATCGCGAGGAAGAACACCAGCCGGAATGGCGTGACGTAACGCGCGCGCCTGCCCGCGAAATAGTCCAGCGTGAGCTTGCCCGGCCGCAAGTACAATGGCCCGATCGTGCGGAACAGGCGTTCGTCGACATTCAACACGCTGTCGGCGATGTCGGAGAGCACGCTGCTGAAATGCCGCACCATGCCGACGGTCGGCTGGCCGCAGGCATAGCAATACTTGCCGTACAGCGGCGCACCGCAATTGTCGCAGTTGCCTGCCGCCGGCGCTGGCGGCGGCGCGGATGCTGCGGGTTGGATGGTGGTTTCTTGTGACATCGGGTTTTCCGCAATGCCCCAGATTCTAGCCTTGGACCGCGCGCGTTTTGCGCGCGAGACGCGCGCCACGATCAAGCTCGCGCTGCCGCTGATCGCCGGGCAATTGTCCTCGGTCGGCATGAGCGCGGTGGACGTCGCGCTGGCCGGCCACTACAACGCGCACACCCTGGCCGCGGTCGCGGTAGGTGCGAACGTGTGGGTGCTTGGACTGGTCAGCGCGGTGGGCGTGATGATGGCGCTGTCGCCGTCGGTGGCGCAGCTGGACGGCGCCAACCGCCGCGGCGAAATCGGTCCGCTGTTCCGGCAGGCGTTGTGGCTGGCCGCCGGCTTGTCGATCGTGCTGTGGTTCGGTGCGCGCCATTCCGGTCCGCTGCTGCATCTGATCGGCGTCGATCCCGCGTTGCTGGCCGACGTGCAGGCGTTCCTGCACGCGCTGAGCTGGGGCGCGCCGGGGCTGTGCGGTTATTTCGCCTTGCGCGGCCTGTGCGAAGGGTCGAGCTGGACGCGTCCGACCATGCTGTTCGGCCTGTTCGGGCTGGCGGTGCTGGTGCCGCTGGACTGGATCATGATCTACGGCAAGTTCGGTTTCCCCGCGCTGGGTGCCGAAGGCGCCGGCATCGCCAACGCGCTGGCGCTGTGGCTGCAGTTGCTGGCGTTCATGGCCTACCTGAAATTCGGCAAGCGCTTCCGCGATCTCGACCTGTTCGCACGCATGGAGCGCCTCGACCGGCACGCGATCGGCCACCTGCTGTGGGTCGGCGTGCCGATGGCGGTGACGCTGCTGATGGAAGCCGGGCTGTTCGTGATCTCGGCGCTGCTGATCAGCCGGCTCGGCACCGTGGCGATCGACGGACATCAGATCGCGATCAACGTGGCGTCGGTGACTTTCATGCTTCCGCTGGGGCTCGCGCTGGCGGTGACGGTGCGCGTCGGCAACGCGGCGGGGCGCGGCGATGCGCACGCGGTGCGCCATGCCGGCGCCTGCGGCATCGCGTTGACGCTGGCGACGCAGGCGGTTTCGGCGACGCTGATGTTCGCGATCCCGCACGCGATTGCCCGAATCTATTCGGACGATCCGCGCGTGATCGCGCTGGCCGCGCAGCTCCTGATCCTGGCCGGTATCTTCCAGTTTTCCGACGGCATCCAGGTCGTGTCGAACGGTGCGCTGCGCGGCTTGAAGGATACCCGCATGCCGATGCTGATCACCGCGCTCGCGTACTGGGGCGTGGGGATGCCGATCGGCGCGTGGCTGGCGTTCGGCGCCGGTCACGGCGTGCGTGGCATGTGGATGGGCCTGATCGCCGGCCTCACCGCGGCGGCGGCGCTGCTGCTGGCGCGCTGGATCGCCCAGACGCGCGGGGAGAAGTGGAAAAAGTTTTCATTGGCTCGATACGAAGCGGCTGTTGTGGAAAGTCAGGCCAGGGATGGCCGCTCTGGAGTTTGATGCGCTGGAATGTTTGGCCATCGATGAGATCGCTGTGGCAGCGATCATGGACGATCGCATAAATATTGCTAACCTTGATCGACTCGGCACCTCGGGAATCACCCGCATGAGCAGCAATCCACCACGCCGCGGTTTCGGCGGCTTCGTCAGCGCGCTCGGGCGCGGCATCAACTTAGCAAGGCTGGTGATCATCAACGTGATCTTCTTCGGGATCCTGGCGCTGATCCTCGGATTGGCCTTCCGTGGCGCGCCGAAGGTCGGGCCGGATACGGTGCTGCTGCTGCAACCGGAAGGCACGCTGGTCGAGCAATACAGCATCGATCCCGCCGCGCGCGCGCTGGCGCGCGCGTCCGGTGATTCGACCGGGCAAGTGCAGGTGCGTGACTTGGTGACCGCGATCGACCATGCCGCGCACGACTCGCGGATCACGAAGATCCTGCTCGATCCGTCGAAGCTGCAATTCGGCGGCATGGGCGCGCTGGAGGAAGTCGCGGCGGCGCTCGATCGTTTCCGCGACGCCGGCAAGCCGGTGGTCGCGTGGGGCACCAATCTCGGCCAGATGCAGTACCTGCTTGCGGCGCACGCCAACCAGGTGCTGCTCGATCCCGCCGGTGAAATTTCGGTCACCGGCCTGTCCGACTACCGCAGCTACTACAAGACCCTGCTGGACAAGCTGGGCGTCAGCGCGCACCTGTTCCGCGTGGGCGAGTTCAAGTCCGCGGCCGAGCCTTTCATCCTCGATGCGCCGTCGCCGGCGTCGCTCGAAGCCGACAAGTACTGGATGGGCGGGCTGTGGAACACCTGGCTCGACGAGGTCGGCAAGCTGCGCCACATCGATACGGCCACGCTGGGCCAGCAGATCGACAACCTGCCGGCCGAGATTCCCGCCGCCAACGGCGACGCCGCGCAGCTCGCGCTGAAGCTGCACTGGGTGGACGGTCTCGCCACGCGCGAGGACGTCGTCAAGCTGATGCAGAAGCACGGCGTGGTCACCGACAACGGCGTCGGTTTTCGCGCGGTCGATCTGGCGCAATATTTGCCGCAGACCATCGACCTCGGCCTCGGCAAGCCGCAGGTCGCGGTGATCGTGGCCGAGGGCGACATCGTGGCCGGCAAGCAGCCGCCCGGGAAAATCGGCGGCGAATCCACCGCCGCGCTGATCCGCGCGGCGCGCGCCGATCGCAACGTGCGCGCGATCGTGCTGCGGGTCGATTCGCCCGGCGGCGAAGCGTTCGCGGCCGAGCAGATCCGCCGCGAGGTGGTGCTGGCCGAACAGGCCGGCAAGCCGGTGACCGTGTCGATGGGCGACATGGCCGCCAGCGGCGGCTACTGGATCTCGATGAACGCCGACCGCATCTTCGCCGAGCCCGACACCATTACCGGTTCCATCGGCATCTTCGGGTTGTATTTCACCGCGTCCGACGGGCTCGCCAAGCTCGGCATCAACACCGCCGGCCAAGGCACAACGCCGCTCGCGGGTGCGTTCGATTTCCGGCGTCCACTCGATCCATCGTTGAATGCGATGATCCAGAGCAGCATCGATTGGGGTTACCACCGCTTCGTCGACAACGTCGCCAAGGCGCGCGGCAAGAGCTACGCCGATGTGGATTCGATCGCGCAGGGCCGCGTGTGGACGGGCGCGCAGGCGCAGCAGCGCGGATTGGTCGACCGGCTGGGCGGCCTGCAGGACGCGATCGCGGATGCGGCGAAGGAAGCCAAACTCGGCAACGGCTACGCGGTGCGTTACATCGAGCCGCCGCTCAATGCGTTGCAACGGTTTTTCCTCGGCGTCGGCGACAGCGCGTCGGCGCGCGTGCTGACGTCACTCGGACTGCAACTTCCGAAATCATGGTTGCTGGCAGTGCCGAAGCTGCTGCCGGAACTTTCGTGGTTGCAGGATGCACGCGCCGGCAAGCCGGTCGAGTACGCGTATTGCTTCTGCCGGTTGCAGCCGTAATCGTTCCCTTCCCCCGCTTGCGGGGGAAGGTGCCCGCAGGGCGGATGGGGGAAGCACAGCGACGCCGTAGTGAGTCGTATAGCTCGCAGACGCTTCATGTCGGAACCGGATACTTATTGCCGGACAATTCCCGGATTCCGCTTCGCTCCATCCGGACTACGACGTCACATCGACGACATGCCCATCCCGTAGGGATCGTCCTGCGGCAAGTCGGTGCCGGTCGCGCCTTCGGCGAGGCGGATCTTGAGCGCAAGACCATCGCGCGAATCGGCCTTCGACAGCGCCTCTTCGAGGTCGATCGTGCCTTCCTTGTAGAGCTTGAACAGCGACTGGTCGAAGGTCTGCATGCCCTCTTCCAGGCTGCGTTCCATCGCGAGCTTGATCTCGTGCACTTCGCCACGGCGCAGCAGGTCGCGGATGTGCGGCGTGTTGATCAGCACCTCGACCGCCGGGCGGCGGCGGCCGTCCTTGCCGACCACCAGGCGCTGCGAAATGATCGCCTTCAGGTTCAGCGCCAGGTTCATCAGGATGTTCTTGTGCGCGGCCTCGGGGAAGAAGTTGAGGATGCGTTCGATGGTCTGGTCGGCGTTGTTGGAGTGCAGCGTCGCGAGGCAGAGATGCCCCGTTTCGGAGAAGCCGATCGCCGCGTCCATGGTGTCGGTGTCGCGGATCTCGCCGATCAGGATCACGTCCGGCGCTTCGCGCATCGCGTTCTTCAGCGCCTCGTGGTAGCCGTGGGTGTCGAGGCCCACTTCGCGCTGGTTGACGATGGATTTCTTGTGGCGGTGCAGGAATTCGATCGGATCTTCGACGGTGAGAATGTGCCCGGCCGAGTTGGTGTTGCGGTGATCGATCATCGAAGCCAGCGTGGTCGACTTGCCGGAACCCGTGGCGCCGACCACCAGGATCAGTCCGCGCGGCTCCATGATCAGCTTCTTGTAGATCGGCGGCAGCAGCAGTTGCTCGATCGACGGGATGTCGCTCTTGATCGCGCGGATCACCAGCCCGACCTCGCCGCGCTGCTTGAACACGTTGACGCGGAAGCGGCCGACGTCCTTCACCGCCAGCGCCATGTTGTATTCGAGTTCACGCTCGAACTTGGGCACCGAGCCTTCGTCCATCAGCGAGTAGGCGATCTTCTTCACCATCCCCGAAGGCAGCGGCGAAGTACCCAGCGCGGCCAGCCGGCCCTCGATCTTGATGTGCACGGGTGTGCCGGTGGACAGGAACATGTCCGACGCACCGCGGTCCATCATCAGCTTCAGGAAGTATCCGATGTCCATCATTGATCCCCGGTCTGGAAGGCCCGCGCAGCTGCCGCGGCGTTGCAAAGCCGAAATGGTACGCCGACAATGCGCCGGTGCATCCCCTTCAGTGGTGTTTATGACACGCGCACGTCGAAAAATCCATGACCTCGCGTTGCCGGGACTGCTGGGGCTCGCCGCCCTGCTGGCCGGCTGCGCGACCGCGCCACCGCCGATCCAGATGATGGACCGGGCGCAGTCGGAAATCCGCGCGGCCCGCAGTGCAGGTGCCGCGACCGCCGCGCCGGAGGCCTTGGCCGAGGCCGAACAGCGCCTGGCCGCCGCCCAGCAACTCAGCGCCAACAACGACAACGACAAGGCCGCCGACAAGGCCGCCGAAGCCGAAGCCGCGGCCGCCACCGCACGCGCGCAGGCCGACGCCGCGCGGCTCGGTGACCAGATCCAACAGCAGTCCTCGGTGAATGCGTCATTGCAGGAAGACCTGGAGCGCCGCCAAGCCGCGGCCGCGGCCGCGCAGCAGGCGGCGACGGCGCCGCCACCGGCGCCCGCCGGGACGTCTGCGCCCGCGCCGGGAGGCTCGTCGGCGGCGCCGGCGTCCGGCATGGGTCCGGTGACGCTGCCGTCCATCCAGTTGGGCCAGCCGGGCGAGCCGGCTTCGTCCGGCAGCACGGAGATGCCGGCGCCCGCCAGCACGTCGGGCAATCCGGGGGTGAATCCATGAAGCGCGCTTTCTTCACCGCCTTTGCCGTGGCGGCATTCGCGCTGGGTCTTGCAGCGACGAGCGCGCACGCCGCGAAGCAGGATGCCGACGTTGCGCGGCTGTCGGCACAGCTGGAACAACTGGATGCCGATCCGGTGCTCGGACAATACGCGTTGGCGCAACGCACGCTGGCGCGCAACGCGATCGGTGACTTGCAGAACGCCGGCCGCAGCGAACGCGACCATGCGCTGTTCATGGCCGAACAGCGGGTCGCGCTGGCGCAGGCTTCGGCCAAGGTGGACGCCGATCGCGCCAGGCTCGACCAGCTGCAGCGCCAGCACGACCAGATCGAGCTGGAGGCGAGCCAGGCCGATGCCGCGCGCGCGCAGGCCGAACTGGCGCGCCAGCGTTTGCAATACGAGGCGGCGGTTCAGCAGGCGCAGATGCTGCAGGAGCAGGGCGCACAATCCGCGCAGCAGGCCCAGCAGGCCCAGGCCGAAGCGCTGCAAGCCAAAAAGCTCGCGGCGGCGCAGGCGCGTGCCGCGGCGCTCGCGCGCAAGGAAGCACGCCTGGCCGAAGCCGCGACGCAGGCGCTGCAAGGCAGCAGCGGCAACGGTGGATCCGCGAATGGTGGCGGCAGTCCTGCCAGCATGCACTTGTCGGCGGCTTCGTTCGAAGCGGGTTCCGACAACCTCACCGCTTCCGGACGCCGGCGCGTGGCCGATTTCGGGCGTGCGCATGCCGGCCAGCGCATCGTGATCGAGCCGCGCGGGTCCAGCGATTCGCGCGTGCTCGCGGGCCGCCGCGCGGTTGCCGTCGAGACCGCGCTGTCCGCTGCGGGCGCGGGACAGGTATCGATCCGGCCGGTCGGACGCGCATCGAAAGGCGCCGAAGTCGAGATCCGGGCGGAGTAGTAAAAACTTCGCAAATTCAAGTAGTTGAATATGACTTGAATTCAGTTTCGGCAGGCCGGCCTTGATGGTTGCCAAGCGCTGCGGATCGGCGTAGGGTCAAGCCCAAGGTCGGCCTTCTGCCGGCCCCGAGGCGCCACCGCATGAACCCCGCAACATCCCGGTTTCCACGCTCCGCACACGCGGCGCGTGGATGTGATTGCGCGCGCACCACCATCCATCAAGCGTTGCCCACGCAAGAGGAGGCTGCTCCATGTTCGAACAACAGCAGAAAGATCACATAGACGCCGTGATGAAGGCGAACCCCGAGTTTCGCCGCCTTTATCAGCACCACCAGGAGCTCGACAGCAAGGTGCGCGATGCGGAACTCGGCGTATTGCCGATGCACGAAAACGAATTGCACGGCATGAAGAAAGAAAAACTTCTGCTGAAGGATCGACTGACCCGAATGTGGGGCGAAATAGGCAACGCTTGAGCGTTGCGACAACCGAAGATTCCTCGCCGGCCCGCCTCGTGCGGGCCGGCTGGTTTTTTGGGCGGCTTTTTTGCGATCATCCCTGATCGCTGCGCCGCCGAGTGTGCTCGGCGGACGCGGATATTCCGGCAAGCAGCCGTCCATGGCGCGGGGCGCCAGACCGGCCGTCCTTGGCCGGTCGTTATTCGCGCCATCCTTGGCGCTCACCCTTCGGGCCGCCTGCGGCGTTCGGGCGCGCTCCTGGCGCGCCTCGTCAGCCGGGCACGCGATGCCACTGGCATCGCGCAAGCGCCCGTCGTTGCCCTGACTTTTCACAACAGCCGCCCTGCACGGCACAATCGGCGCCGTGCCGCTTTCCACCTCCATCGTCTTGTGCACGTACAACGGCGCGCGCTTTCTCGAAGCGCAGTGGGACAGCCTGCTCGCGCAATCGCGTCTGCCCGATGAAATCGTCGTGCGCGACGATGGTTCCTCCGATGGCACGTGGGCATTGCTGGATGCGCTGAGCGCACGCGCCGCAGCGCGTGGCGTGCGGGTGCGCCGCGCGCGCAATCCGCGCAACCTCGGCTACGTTGCGAATTTCGAGGCAGCGCTGCGCGATGCCTCGGGTGACGTGCTGTTCCTTTGCGACCAGGACGACGTGTGGCACGCGGAAAAACTCGCGGCTTCCGTCGCTGCATTCGAGCAACGCTCCGGCCTGCTGCTGTCGTGCAGCGACGCGCGCCGGATCGGCGAAGGCGGAGAAGTCCTGCGGCGTTCGTTGTTCGATGTGCTGAAAGTCTCGCGCGCCGAATTGCGGCGCGTCCACGCGGGACTTGGTTTCCGCGTGCTGCTGCGCCGCAGTCTCGCGACGGGCGCGACCGTCGCGCTGCGGCAAACCTTGCTGGAGCACGCGCTGCCATTCCCCGCCGGCTGGGTGCACGACGAATGGCTGGCGATCATGGCCGCGGCGCTGGGCGGTTTCGATTGCGTCGAACGGACGTTGGTCGACTACCGCCAGCACGCAGGCAATCAATTGGGGATGTCCGAGCGAACGTTCGCGGCGCGGTGGCGCGGCCTGCTGATACCTGCGCCGGAATCGATGGAGGCGCTGGCCGCACGCGACCGCGTCCTGCGCGAACGTCTCGGCTTGCTCAACGGGTACGTCGATGCATCCGACCTCGCACGCGTGGATGAGAAATTGCGGCACCTGGAGGCACGCGCTGCGCTGCGCGGGCCTCTTTGGCGACGTGCCGGCGGCGTCCTGCGCGAAACCGTGAGCGGACGCTATGTGAGGTACGCCGCGGGTTGGCGCTCGGCGCTGCGCGACCTGTTGCGCGACGGCTGAATCGCCGTCCCGCACAAGGGTCGCCGAAGCTTGCTCGGGTATCATGGTGGATCGTGGGGCGACGTCTGCCCGCAGTTCTTCGCCGTTTCGGGATACTCATGATCGTCGACAGCGTTCTCGAATTGATCGGCCACACGCCGATGCTGCGCGTGCGCCGCCTCGATACCGGCCCGTGCCAGCTGTTCCTCAAGCTCGAATCGGCCAATCCGGGCGGTTCCATCAAGGATCGCATCGGGCTTTCGATGATCGAGGGCGCCGAGAAGGCCGGCAAGATCAAGTCCGGCGCGACGCTGGTCGAAGGCACCGCCGGCAACACCGGCCTCGGGCTCGCGCTGGTCTCACAGGCGAAAGGCTACAAGCTGATCCTGGTCGTGCCGGACAAGATGAGCCGCGAGAAGATATTCAATCTGAAGGCGATGGGTGCCGAAGTGGTGCTGACGCGCTCCGACGTCGCCAAGGGCCACCCCGAGTATTACCAGGATCTCGCCGCCAGCATTGCGGAAAAAACGCCCGGCGCGTATTTCATCAACCAGTTCGGCAACCCCGACAATCCGGCCGCACACGAAGCGACCACCGGTCCGGAAATCCTCGAGCAGATGGACGGGCGCGTGGACGCGATCGTGTTCGGCTGCGGTTCGTCGGGAACGATGACGGGGCTATCGCACTATTTCGAGAAGCATTCGCCGGCCACCGAATTCATCTTGGCCGACCCCGTCGGTTCGATCCTCGCGCAGTACATCAACGAAGGCACGCTGTCCACGAAATCCACGTCATGGATGGTCGAAGGCATCGGCGAGGATTTCCTGCCGACGATCAGTGATTTCTCGCGGGTGAAGAAGGCGTACTCGATCAGCGACAAGGAAAGCTTCCTCACCGCGCGCGAACTCCTGAAGCAGGAAGGTGTGCTGGGCGGCTCGTCCACCGGCACGCTGCTGGCCGCGGCGTTGAAATATTGCCGCGAACAGACCCAGCCGAAGCGCGTGGTCACGCTGGTCTGCGACACCGGCAACAAATACCTGTCCAAGCTCTACAACGATTACTGGATGCTGGACAACGGCTTCCTCGATCGCCAGCCGACCGGCGACCTGCGCGACCTGATCCTGCGTCCGTATGCGCAGCGCGACACCGTGGTCGCGGCGCCGACGGATTTGCTGGTCACGGCCTACAACCGCATGAAGTTGTACGACGTTTCGCAGCTGCCGGTGATGGACGGCGAGAAGATCGTCGGCATCATCGACGAGTCGGACTTGCTGCTGCACGTGTACGGCGACGAGAAACGTTTCCTCGATCCGGTCTCGACCGCGATGATCACGTCCCTGCAGACGCTCGACGTGAAGGCGCCCATCGAGGACCTGCTGCCGGTGTTCGAACACGGCCGCGTCGCGATCGTGATGGACGGCGAGAAATTCCTGGGCCTCATCACCCGCATCGACCTGCTGAATTACCTGCGCAGGCGCGTGGCCTAGCGGAAACGATGACGCCCATGCACAGGCCAGCGCCGCCGTTGGATCAGTTGCCTGCGTCCGCAGAAGCCGCGGTCTGGGCCTACCGTTTGATTCTGGGTCGCGAGCCGGAGAGCGCGGCCGTCGTGCACGACCATGTGCGGCAAAGCGCCTCGCTCCAGGCATTGCGTGAGCGCTTCCTCGAGTGCGCGGAGTTCACCCAGCGCTATCGCACCGTCGAGCGCGAACGTGGACGCAATGTCAGCGTGTTTCCACCATGTTCCATACAAACCCGGGTCGACGCCGAGACCGCCGCGCGCCTGTTCGATCACGTCGCACGCAGCTGGACCCGTTTCGGGGAAGCCGAGCCGTACTGGTCGGTCATGTCGGAACCGCAGTACCTGATGGAGCGGATCGGCGAGAACCGCGAGGCTTTCCTGGAATCGGGCCGCGAGAACGTGGAGCGCCTGCTCGCCACGTTGCGGCGCAATGGCATCACCCTCGATCCGCAATGGGAAGCCCTCGAACTGGGTTGCGGCCTGGGACGCAACACGCGCTGGTTGGCGCCGCTGTTCCGGCGGGTCTTTGCCGTGGACGTGTCCACCTCGCATCTGCGTCTTGCGCGAAGCCTCAACGCGGATGCGCCACAGGCCGGGCGCGTCGGGTGGATCGCGCTCGAGCATCCTGCCGGAATCGAGGCGCTGCCCGCGTGCGACGTGTTCTTCAGCATGATCGTGCTGCAGCACAACCCACCGCCCCTGATCGGACGGTTGCTGGAAACGGCCGCCGAAAAGTTGCGGCCCGGAGGGTATGCGTTCTTCCAGGTGCCCACCTACCAGCGCGGCTATTCGTTCGACCCGGAGTCGTACCTCGCATTGCGCGCCGACGAGCCGGATATCGAGATGCACGCCTTCCCGCAAGCCGAAGTGTTTCGCATTTTCCGCGAGCGCGGCTGTGTTCCGCTCGAGGTTTTCGAAGACGGCCTGTCGGGGCACCGCGACAACCATCGCTCCAACACGTTCCTGTTCCGCAAACTGGCCGACGCCGAGAATTCGGTGCAGTTGCTGGCCCAATCCGGCGCCTATGCGCGGTCGCTTGAAGCACAAATCGCCCGCATGGACGAAGACGCGCGCAGGGAACATGCGGTCGCGCAAGCCGCGCTGGCGGATGCCGGGCGTTATGCCGCCGAGCTCGAAGCCGAACGCGTTGAACTGAAGCGCGCCTTGGCCGGCGAAACGCGCGAAAATCCACGCTCGTCCGATTCGGTTCCCGGGGATCCATGAACTCGACCAAACCCTCAACGCGGCCGGCGCTGGTCCTTGCCGCTTTCGTCCAGGACACACGTTGAAGGAACGCACATGAAATCTATCTTGGGATCCATTGCCCGCGCCATGGGTTCGACCGCGGCCGAGGAAGTTCGGTCGATTGCGCTCGATCCGGCCCAGTACCAGCCGGAACTCGTGTTGCCGGATGGATACAGCAAGGAGCGCATCCTCGACGCTTTGTGTACCGTCTCGATCGATGGCAGCGCCACCGGCGAGCTTCGAGGCTACGCGACCGCCGATTGCAAACGTTTTTTGCGGACGCTGGAGCTGGTGCCGCATGGCAGCGGCGAGCTGCTCGAGATCGGGGGCAATCCGTATTTCACTACGCTGCTTTTGCGCAAGTTCCGCCCCGATTACAAGCTCACCCTTTCGAATTATTTCGGCGGCGATCCGGGCATCGGAAAGCAGGAAGTGCGTTTCAGTGGATTCGATGGAACCGAGCAGAGCTGCACGTTTTCCTACCACAGCCTCAACATCGAATCATGGACATTCCCGTTCGCTGACGAGCAGATGGACCTGGTGGTATTCGGAGAAGTTCTGGAACACATGACGAACGACCCGATCCATGCGATTCGTGAAATCTCGCGTGTGTTGAAAAGGGACGGCAAGCTCGTGTTGACGACGCCGAATGCCGCACGTCTGGAAAACGTGATCGCGTTGCTGGAAGGCAGGAATATGTACGACCCCTATTCCGCCTACGGCCCTTATGGCAGACACAATCGCGAATACACGCGCGACGAACTGCATCGGTTGATGACGTTCTGTGGCTTTGAGTCCGAAATCAGTTACACGGCAAACGTCCACCCCGATATTCCCGCAGGCGCGGCGGACAAAGCATCGATCGCGAGGGCGCTCGGTTCCATAAAGAGCCGGGAGTTCGATCTGGGGCAATACCTTTTCACGCGCTGGCGCAAAACCCGGCCGGGGGAAAGCAAACGCCCATCCTGGCTGTATCGCAGTTATCCGGCAGAAGAGCTGGCGTGACCGTGACTGAAGGGAAATCCAGCGGAGATCCGATGAATTCCGAAACATTGCACCTCGCGACCCGCGCCATCCACGCCGGCCAATCGCCCGATCCGTCGACCGGCGCGATCATGACGCCGATCTACCAGACGTCGACCTACGTGCAGGCCAGCCCCGGCAAGCACCAGGGTTTCGAGTATTCGCGCACGCAGAATCCCACGCGGTTCGCATGGGAACGCTGCATCGCCGATCTGGAAGGCGGTGTCGCCGGGTTCGCGTTCGCCTCCGGCATGGCCACGACTGCGACGGTGCTGGAACTGCTCGACTCCGGCAGCCACGTGATCGCGATGGACGATCTGTACGGCGGCAGCTATCGCCTGTTCGAACGCGTGCGCAAGCGCAGCGCCGGGCTGGATTTCAGCTTCATCGACTTGAACGACGCGGCCGCGTTGAACGCCGCGTTGAGGCCCAACACGCGGATGATCTGGGCCGAGACGCCGACCAATCCCATGCTGAAGCTGGTCGACCTGAAAAAAATCGCGGCGTTCGCGAAAAAACATGGCCTGCTGCTCGTGGTGGACAACACCTTCTGCTCGCCGATGGTGCAGCGTCCGCTCGAATACGGCGCCGACATCGTGGTGCATTCGGCGACGAAGTATTTGAACGGCCACTCCGACATGGTCGGCGGCATTGCCGTCGTGGCCACGAAGGAACTCGCCGATCGCATGGCGTTCCTGCAGAACTCGGTGGGGGCGGTCGCGGGGCCGTTCGATGCGTTCCTCGCGTTGCGCGGCGTGAAGACCTTGGCGCTGCGCATGCGGGCGCATTGCGCCGGCGCGCTGGAACTCGCGAAGTGGCTGGAAAAACACCCGGCGGTCGAGCGCGTGATCTATCCGGGGTTGAAGTCGCATCCGCAGCACGCGCTGGCGCGCCGGCAGATGGACGGCGGTGGCGGCATCGTCACGATCGAAGTGAAAGGCGGCTTGAAGAAGGCGCGCCGGATGCTGGAACGCTGCCACCTGTTCGCACTGGCGGAATCACTCGGCGGCGTCGAAAGCCTGATCGAACATCCGGCGATCATGACTCATGCCTCGGTGCCGCCCGCCAATCGCAAGCGGCTCGGCATCAGCGATGGCTTGATCCGGCTGTCGGTGGGTGTCGAGGACGTACGCGACCTCCGCGCGGAACTCGCCGCTGCGCTGGCCTAGGAGCGATAGGCATGCCGTCGCTTTCCGGAACCAGGCCCCGTCGCGGACTTGGCTGCCGTCCCCGGGACACCGCATGGTTGCGCTGACCGCTCCGCGGCGCTCGGCACCGTTCCGCCTGCTGGCGCGGCCACTCGCCTTGGTGTGGCGGCAGCGCGTGCTGTTGCGTCGCATGACGTGGCGCGAGATTTCCTCGCGTTATCGCGAATCCGCGCTCGGCACCGTCTGGGCGGTGATCAATCCGCTGCTGATGCTGTCGATCTACACGTTCGTGTTCGGCTTCATGTTGAAGACACGCTGGCCCGGGCAAGGCGACAACAAACTGTTGTTCGCGATCACGCTGTTCGCCGGCCTGATCGTCAACGCGCTGTTCGCCGAGGCGGTGAACCGCAGCACCACCGTCATCACCGAGAACGCCAACTACGTCAAGAAGGTCGTGTTCCCGCTGGAGATGCTGCCGCTGGTGGTGCTGGGCAGCGCACTGTTCCACGCCACGGTCAGTTTCGGCATCCTGGTCATCGCCAACGCGCTCGTGGGTACCGGACTGCACTGGACGCTGCTGCTGCTTCCGCTGGTCGTCGCGCCCGTGCTGCTGGCCACGGCCGGTGCCGGATGGGTCTTGGCCGCGCTGGGTGTATTCCTGCGCGACGCCAGCCAGATCGTCGCGTTCCTCACCGCGTGCCTGATGTTCCTCAGCCCGATCTTCTATCCGTTGACATCGTTTCCCGCCGGCATGCGCCATTGGCTGTTCCTCAATCCGCTCACGCTGCCGGTGGTGCAGGTGCGCCAGGTGGTGATCGAAGGAGCGGTACCGGTGTGGCGTGACCTCGGCATTTCCTACGCGGTCGGCCTGGTGGTTGCGGCTATCGGGCTGTGGCTGTTCGAACGCACGCGGCAGGGATTCGCCGATGTCGTCTGAAGCCATCATCACGGCCGCGTCGCTGGGCAAGTGTTACCAGATCTACCCGAGTCCCGCGGAACGCCTGAAGCAGATGATCTATCCACGCCTGATGCGGGCCGCCGGTCGGCAGGCATCGCCGCGCTTCAGGGAATTCTGGGCGCTGCGTGGCATCGACTTCGAAATCAAGCGCGGCGAGACGGTCGGCATCCTCGGACGCAACGGATCGGGCAAGACCACGTTGCTGCAATTGTTGTGCGGCACCCTGCCGCCCAGTGAAGGCGTCTGCGCCGTGAATGGCCGCGTCGCCGCGTTGCTGGAACTCGGCGCGGGTTTCAAGCCGGAATTCACCGGGCGCGAGAACGTGTTGATCAACAGCGCCATCATCGGCATCCCCGAAGCGCAGGCGCGCGCGCGCATGGACGAGGTGATCGCGTTCTCCGAATTGGCCGACGTGATCGACCGGCCGGTCAAGACCTACTCCAGCGGCATGTACGTGCGGCTCGCGTTCTCCGCCGCGATCCATGTCGATCCGGACATTCTGGTCGTCGACGAGGCGCTCGCGGTGGGCGACGCGCGTTTCCAGGCGAAGTGCTTCCGGCGCATCAACGAGCTGAAGGAAAGGGGCGTTACCATCCTGTTCGTCAGCCATGCGACGGAACAGGTGGCCATGCACTGCACGCGCGCGCTGCTGCTGGATCACGGGCGCCTGGTCGAGGATGGGCATCCGCGCGAAGTCAGCAACCATTATCTCGACCTGCTGTTCGGGCAACGCGGCAAGGAGCGCGCGCAGGTCACCGCCCGCAACGCCGAAGCCGCGCGCAACGCCCTGACGATGGAAGCCGGGCTGGATGCGGAGGAGGATCTGGCGGCGGCGCATGCACTGCCGGAAGTGTCGGCTTTCATCCATGATCAGGACGGGGCTGCGTTCGCGTCGCGCACCAGTTACCACGGTGGCGAATACCGCTGGGGCAACGGCCGCGCGGAAATCGTGGATTGCCTGCTGGTCGGCGGCACGCGCGTGGACCCGGCCAACCTGTTTTGCGACGAGGAAGCCGAACTGTTCGTGCGCGTACGCTTCCATGATGCCGTCGCGACCCCCGTGTTCGGGTTCTTCATCAAGAACATCGAGGGGCTGATGTTGAGCGGGTGCAATTCCCGTGATGCCAGCAAGGGATTCGGTTCCCGCTATCGCCCGGTTGCCCGCGGGGAAATCGTGGTCTGCTGCTTCCGGTTCCGGCCGCGGTTCGAGTCCGGCAACTACCTGTTGTCGGTCGGTATCGCGGAGGATCACGGCGGTGAACTCGATCCGCTGGACCGGCGCTACGATTCGATCCTGATCAAGATCGAAAATCCCGGCCCGTCCTTCGGCATGGTCGACACCGATGCCCATTGCGAGTTGATCCAGGTGGCGGAGTTCGCCTGATGGCAGCGGACCTCGCCCGACTGCTGGCCGCGCACGCCGCGCTGCCCGAGCCGTACCAGCCGGCTTGGGGACTGGATGCGAGCCGCGGCGTGGCCCGCCGCGATTGCAATGACCGGCTCGCGGTGATCCTGCCGCCGCTGGAAGCGTTGCCATGCAATGGAACCCTTCGCATCCTCGACCTCGGTTGCGCGCAGGGCTACTTCGCGCTGGCGATCGCACACGCGCTGGCGCAGCACGGGCGCCGATTCGAGATCGTCGGCGTGGATTATCTCGAGGACAACATCCGCTTTTGCGAGGCGCTGGCCGCGCATCACGGCCTTCCAGTGCGGTTTGTGCATGCACCGGTCGATGCGGATTTCCTGGAGGCAGCGGAAGGCTGGGACGTCGCGCTCGCCTTGAACGTGCTGCATCATGTCCAGCGCCAGCAAGGCGCAGCGGCGGGCGTGCTGGCGGCAGTCCGCGCGCATTCGCGGGTGGCATTCTGCGAACTGGCGCAGCGCGAGGAAGGACTCGAATGGGTCGGTGAGTGGCACGCAGCCGACGATCAACTGCTGGCCGCATACGCGTTTCACCGCCGCCTCGGCCGCTTTCCGACACACCTGGGCGAAGTGCAGCGGCCACTCTACGTGTGCAGCGATACGCAGGCATGGGTCGGTGAGCGCTGGTTCAAATTCGATCGCGCGGCCGGGCGCTCGCACGCGGGCGTGCCGGATGCATTCGCCGGCCAGCGGCGTTTCTTCTTCGGCCGTGCGGAAGTCGTCAAGGCCTATCGTGGCGAAGGTCCTTACGGCGCCTTCAATCGTGCGGAACTGGACGCGGAAGCGTCCGCGCTGGCCGTCCTCTCGGACGAACCCGATCGCTATCCCGCGGTGCTGGGACGCTCCGACGATGGCGACATGGTTTGGCTGGCGCGCGGCCTGCTGCCGGGGCAGCTGCTTTCGACGCAACTCGACAGCGGCCAACGCATCGATCGGGTGGCGGTCGTGCGCGGGCTGCTCGGCGAACTCGCGCACCTCGAGGCACGCGGATTCCATCACGGCGACCTGCGTTGCTGGAACGTGCTGGTGGATGCGGACCGCGTGCGCCTGATCGATTTCGGCGCGCTGACAAGCGAGCCCTCGCCGTTGCACCGCATCGCGCTGGCGGCCGTGTTGCTGGAGATCGCCGAGGGCAAGTTGCGCAACGATCAACCGTTCTACGCAACGCTGCATCCGCTTTCCGCGTACCCCGCGGCCTGGCACGGGCTGGTCCGGTACCTGCTGGAAACGCCGCAGCGCACGTTTGGTTTTGCGCGCGCGCTGGGGAAATTGGAGGCCGCGTCGCACGGCGGTTCGGGACAACCGGGCACACGGCTGGCGCCCGCTGCGGATGTCATCGCGGCGGCGGCGCAGGAGCAGGTCGATGGTTTCCGGCGTTTGCAGGAGCACTTGATCGAAGCCGGGCGCAGGCTGGCTTCGGCAGCCAGGGAATCCGTCGACGCGGCGGCGGAACGCGCGGCGCTTGACGACGCGCGGCGGACCGCCGAAGCACACGCGGTTTCGCTCGCCAAGGCGCTGGAGGAATCGCAGCATTATGCGGAGTCCCTCAAGCAAGCGCTCGACGAGTCGCGCGCGTTTGCCGGTTCGCTGCAGGCCCGCATCACGCGCGAAGCCGCGGATGCGATGGCCGAGCGCGAAGCCTTGCGCAATGCACAAGCCGCGGCGGCGACGTACGCGGATTCGTTGCAAGCGGCGCTGGATGAATCGAAGGCCTTTGTCGCGGCACTGCAGGCCCGCATCGCGCGCGAGGCTGACGAGGCGCGGAAGGAAAGGGAGGTTTTCGCGGCATCCCGGCGCGAAGCCGAAGCGCACGCGTCTTCGCTCGCGAGGGCGCTCGCGGAATCGCAGGCCTTTGCCGGGTCGCTGCAGGCGCGCCTCCTGCGGGAAGCCGCCGACGTACGGGCGGAACGTGAGGCGATGCACGTCTCGCAGCGCGAAGCCTCCGCGCATGCCGCGGCGCTGGAGCAGGCGCTCGGACACTCGCAGGCCTATGCGGATTCGCTGAAGGAGGCATTGCAGGAGTCGCAGCGGTATGCTGGGTCGCTGCAGGCGCGGCTTGAGCGGGAAGCCGCCGATGCGAATCGCGAGCGCGCGAAGCTGGTCGTCGAACTTGCCGGATGGCAGGCGCGCCACGCGCGCATGCAGCACCGGTTCCGCCTGCTGAAATTCCTGTGGCCGCACGAAACCGAAGATCCGAAGGAACCGGAATGACCGATCCCGTCTTTTTCACCATCGTCTCGCGCAACTACCTGGCGTATGCGCTGACGCTGATGCAATCGATCGCGCGGCAATATCCGGACGCGCAGCGCTACCTTTGCCTCGCGGATACGCGTGCGGACGATCCCGCGCTGGACAGCGACCTCTTCGAAACGGTCACCATCGACCAGTTGGCGCTGCCGCATTTCCAGGCGTTCGTGTTCCGCTACGACATCATGGAACTGAACACCGCCGTCAAGCCGTACATGTTCGCGTGGCTGCGCGCACGCCACCCGCAGGCCGGCCTTGTCTATCTCGATCCCGACATCCTGGTGCTGCGCCGACTCGACAAGGTGCAGCAGGCCTTCGAAAGCGGCGCCCTGGCCGTGCTGACGCCGCACCTCAATGCGCCGATCGACGACGACGGCTATCCCGACGAGCTGACGGTGATGCGCAGCGGCGTCTACAACTGCGGCTTCGTGGCCATCAATGCCGCGCATCCGCGCGCGGATGCGTTGATCCGGTGGTGGTCGGGCAAGCTCGAATTCGGCTGCTACGTCGACATCGCGGCCGGCCTGTTCACCGACCAGAAATGGGTGGACCTGGTGCCCGGCATGTTCCCGGATGTCACGATCCTGCGCGACGACGGCTACAACCTCGCCTACTGGAACCTCGCACAGCGGCCGGTGGCGGAAACCCCGGACGGAGGTTTCACGGCTGGCGGCGTGCCGCTGGTGTTCGCGCATTTTTCGGGCGTGGTGCTGTCGGACCCGAAACGGTTTTCGAAACACCAGAACCGCTTCGACGCGGACAACATCGGCGGCCTGCGCCCGCTCTACGACCAGTACCTCGCGTTGCTGCGCGAGAACGACCATCGCCGGCATGCACGCAAGCCCTACGCGTACGGCGCCTTCGCCGACGGCGAGCCGATCGCGCCCGTCCTGCGGCGCGTCTACCGGCGCTTGTTCGATGTATCCCGCGACCAGTCCGTGCACGATCCGTTGCGCATGGATCGCGAGTTGTTCAACCAGCCGTGTGCCGAACTGCCGCACGACGACGATCTTCCGATCAGTCGCGTCATGTACGAAATGTGGCAATGGCGCACCGACCTGCAGAACGTGTTCAACCTGCATCACCGCGAAGGCCGCGAAGGTTTCGTCCGCTGGTATCTCGCGGCCGCAGCGGCAGAGACGGGCATCGCGCCGCGTTATGTCGAACCGGTACGGCGCGCCTTCGTTGATGCCGAGAACCGGAAACGCCAGGCCGCGCGAGCCGAAGCTCACAAGGAGCAGGCATCGGGGGAGCCGGCGCCGCCGGCAGAGCCTGCGCTGCCGGAAGGACTGCGTTATCGCGCGGGCCAGGTGGTGCTGCGGCTGCTGAATTGGGGCAATCGCAAGGCGCGCCTGCGAAGCTGGTACGTGCGCCTGCCGTTCGGCTGGCGCATGGCCTTGCGTCGCCAGGCTTACGCATATTGCGGCGTGGCGGCGCCGCCGATGCTGCCGCAACAGGCACCGCGGGTGCGGCGCGAACGCGCGCGCGTGTCTGCACGCACGACGCATGGCGTCAACCTGGTCGGCTACGCACTGGGCGAATTCGGCATCGCGGAGAACGTGCGTTCCTACGCGCGCGCCCTCGAACAGGCAGGTTATCCCTTCGTGATCCGCAATTTCGACGTGGGCGTGGCCTCGCGCCAGGAAGACCATTCGATGGAGCGCCACTTCGTCGACGCCATGCGCCATGACACCAGCGTCTTCTTCATCAATGCCGACCAGATGCAGGTCGCGCGCGATGCATTGGGCGGCGCGGCGTTCGCGGGACGGCACAACATCGGCTACTGGGTGTGGGAGCTGGAGAAGTTCCCCGACGCATGGCACGACGCGTTCGACCTGGTGGACGAGGTGTGGGCGCCGACCGACTACGTGCGTCGCGCGATCGCCGCATGCACCAGCAAGCCCGTGCTGCGGATGCCCAAGGCGATCGAGTTCGATCCGCCCGCAGGCATGGACCGCGCGCATTTCGGCCTGGACGCCGGCGCTTTCACCTTTCTCTACAGCTACGACTTCAACAGCTTTGCTTCGCGCAAGAATCCGGAAGCGGCGATTGCCGCGTTCCGGCAGGCTTTCGCGGATGGCACGCCTGACGTGCGCCTGCTGGTGAAGTCCACCAACGGCGCGCGCTTTCCGGAGCGGCTGCGGGCGCTAGCCGCGAGCATTGCCGATGATCCGCGCATCGAAGTGCGCGACGGCTTCATCGCGCGCGAAGAAATGTTCGGGCTGCAGAACGCCGTGGATTGCTATGTGTCGCTGCATCGCGCCGAGGGCTTCGGCCTCGGCATGGCCGAATGCATGTACCTCGGCAAGCCGGTCATCGCCACCGGCTATTCCGGCAACCTCGATTTCATGAACCGCGACAACAGCCTGCTCGTGGACTACCGGATGGTGCCGTTGCGCGAAGGCGAGTACCCGTTCTGGCAAGGGCAGCAGTGGGCCGATCCCGATGTCGCGCACGCCGCGAAGCTGATGCGGCAGGTCCATGACGACCGCGAATTCGCCCATCGCATCGGCGCCACCGCGGCGGCCAGCCTGCGCCACAGCAACTCACGCACCGTCTGCGCCGGGGCAATGCTTCGACGCTTGCACCTGCTCGACCAGCAATCGACGGCAGCCTGACGGCGATTGCCAATCGGTTCCGCAGCGAGAGGCGGCGGACGGACTGCTACCACCAGGACGCACCGTGCGTTTCAGGGCTGCTTCCCGGCGACATTCCAGCGGCCGTTTTTTTCCACGAAATGGACCTCGATCGCGGGGTGCGAAGCGCCTGCGCAGCTTGCCGGGAACGTGAGCATCCAGCCGCTGGTTTTGGCACGCGCCGTTTTGAAGAAGGCCGCGACATCGCCCCGCGGCATGCCCGTCAAGGCCGTTTCGGTGCAGCTGCCCAGTTGTCCGTACACATCCGGAACAGGGCTGTCGTGGCGCGTGTCGAAGGCCCAACCCTGGACGATCCAGTTGCCGTCAGGATTGGGTGCAGCATGGTCGATACCGAAATGGATATCGGGATCCCGGTCCTTGTCGGCCAGTGGCGAACGCGATGAAACGGGCGCTACGCGCCCGAACGGTCCGATCCGCAACTCGCCCATGGTTTTCAAACCTTGGGCCACCAATGCCGGATCCGTGGCGGCGCGGTACAGGAACATGCCTGGTGTCAAGGTCCATGGCGATTGTTGCCAGGCGCGATCCAGCGCCGCGAGTTGCGGCTGGTTCGGGCGCGACTCGTACCGGTAATAGCGGATGTCGTTCCAGACTGCGCTGACGATGAATGCGCAGAGGATTAGCTTGACGGCCGGGCGCCAAACGTTTCGTCCCGCTGCGGATGCAGTGCCTGCCGCTGGATCGGGAGCGGGTTTGGCAAGGCATTCCGAGAAGGCCAGCAATGCCACTGGCAGCAGGCAAAGGAACGGAATGTAGCGCAGGTGAAGCGGATCCTCTCCATTGGCAGTGCGACTGGTTTCGATCAGCACGGTCAGCACGATGCTGTACGCCGCCATGTAAACCAGCGCGGACAACGCCGGCAGCGACTTGAATCGACGCCAGTCCATCCTGGCGATGCTCATAAGGAAAAGGGCCAGTACGCCGGCCAATGCGACCGCTCCAGTCCATCGTCCGCCCAGCACCATCGCATGTATGCGGCCGAACAAAACAATGAAGCCAGGTGCGAGCAGCTTGCGTACGATGGCTCCCAGCCCGCCATCTTGGCCGTGCGTTACGGTGGTCCAGTACCAGAACAGCAAGCCCACCCACAGGATCCATGCCACCGCTTGCGCAATTCCGCGCCGGACGGGTGCACGTCGCCCCTGCCAAGTCTGGATGAGCAACACGATCAACGCGGCGGGAAGCGCCGCCAGGCAATAACCGCCCGAATTCAAGCCGAGAAAGGCCAGCAACGCGCAGCCCAGCAATCCCTTCCATGACGTCGTCGCGAGGACGCAAGCACCCGTCGCGATGGACAACAACAGGCTGATGGTCATCGCGGTGTTCCAGCCGTCCAGCCAGATTTCGGCGACACGCAGGGAAAGGAAAGTCAGCCCCAGGAATATCCTGGTCAATACGGCTTCGCGGGGCACGTAGTACCTGAGCAGAAGGAACAGGGCTGCGATGGCGATGAGGGCGCTGACAAATATGTCAACGCGCTGGTCATATCCCGAGAGGTGATCCAGCATCAGGTTCAGGAAATTGGGAATCGCTGAAATATGGCCCCAACGGTTGATGAACAGATCGGAGAACCAGGCTCCATGCTGGGCGAAATCGCGCCAAACCGGGATGAAGTACCAGGTTTCCCAGATAGGGAAACTCCGTCCATAGGCCGTGACGAATGCGAGCAGCAGCAAGGACGGCAGCAGGAACGCGAACACGCCTGCATTGCGCAGGCGCATCGAGAAACTATCAGGCGGGAATTTCGGCACGGGATCCCCTTGGCTCGTTGCGCGGCATTGGTTGGAAAATGGAACTACAGACAATCTGGATTTTACCGGCCGCGGGATTCAAGTCTGCTCCGCCATTGCATGCAGCGGTGCGCTCCCGCAAACCGCGCTCTCGGGACACGGGGGCCGCGCGTCAATTGCGGTTCAATGCTGCTGCTCGAACCGCACGTCGCGTATCCATGACCAGTCACACGCGCCGTTGCTGCCAGGCGGTCCGCTGGTCAGCGAAACGGCTACCGTTTGTCCCGCAGCCACCTTCAGCCGGTGCGAGAAATCCGCCGCATAGCGGTGCTGCGGATCCTTGTACGGGTCCAGGTAGGCCACCGCGCTGGGGTCAGCCGGTTCACCCTGGATACCCACTTGTATCCCGACTCCATCGGGATGCGCCTTCAGGCAGCCCGGATCGGTCAACGCGTTCGGCATCACTCCGAACCTGGCTGACACGTCGTATACGCCAGGCGGCAAATTGAAAGTGAGGACTGCTGGTGCGGGCAGGAACAGCACGCCTTCCGGTCCAATCATGAAATTCCTTGCGCTTGCAGGAACCGATGCTGGCAACTGGTTGAAGCCGGGATAGCGGGCGGCATAGAGCGCAAGTGTCCGCGCACCTTCCCGCGGCAGCTTGACCGGGTAAAGCTGCAAGGGACCGGCGAGCCTGAACTCCGGCCTGCCGTGGAAGTGATGCTGGACGAGACGAACCGCCGTCACATCGCGTTCGTCGCTGTCATCCAGCCAGCCGAGATATTGATTGTTGTCCGCGATTGCCGGGCTAAGCATGAATCCCGATCGGGCGATTGCCCGGACCAGGCTGTAGCGCCGGGTCGTGCCGTCTTTTGTCTTCACTTCAATGCGGAGCTTGGGTTCACGATAAATGAAGCTGCGGAGCTTTCCGAAAAACGTCAGCTGCACGTTGAGCTTCGCGAACCATGCGCCGGATGGCACGGGAGGAATCGCGGCGAAGGTGCCGAATTTCAAATCGATATCGCGGGGTTTTCCAGAGACCAATGCGGTGCTCGTGGCATTGGTAGTCGTGCGCCGGAACAAAAGGAATGCTCCATCCGACAAGACGGGACGATAGGTTTGGAGTATCCGCACGAGTGCCAGCGCATCATCGCTGGTGGGGTAGTGATCGTCGATCGTGTTCCAGTGGAGCATGACCCAAGCTGGTGCGTGCGCGCCGTCGAAAAAGGCTTCATTGAGCCGGGCGAGCTCTCCGGAATACGCGGAGTAACTCTGGAAAACCGGACGCGGCGTGTAATTGAAATCATTGGCCAGCAAGACACTTTGGGCGTCCATCAGCACGTCCACCGAGTCGTTGCGAATGGTTTGCGCGACTTTGGGCACGGCTAGTTTCTTGCGGTCGGCTGCCCACTGCGCCAACTTCCGCTGATATGTCTGACGCGGACTCAGCAGTTGATCGATGCGCTGCTTCACATAATCGATGGCGTATTGACCGCCATACGCTTGTTGCAAGGTGTAAGCGGGATACAAGCCGCTGAGCCACTCCGGCGCCAGCGCCAACAACGCCAAAATGAGCGCCATTGCGGCATGGCGTGGCCCCCGCACAGGCAATCCCGCGTACAGCAGGCCGACCAGCAGCGACATGCACCAGGCGAACACCGACCACAGGATTCCCAAGTGCCCACCATCCGCGCGCGTGGCGCCGGCGCGGTAGGCCAAGGCGATCGCGATGGCAAACATCATGCAGACCGCGATGCGCCTTGCGGAACGGCGATGGAACCATGCCAGCCCCGACGCGCACACGATGCCGAACAGGGTAGTGCCCAACGCGACGTCGTCCACCAGATGCTCGGCGGGATCACCTTGCATCGCGGCGCCATAATGCACCGCGACCTGCCATGAGGTGGTCACGAATGCCGGAAGATTCGCCAAGTGTTGACCGCAGGCTAGCCAAACAATTACAGGCGCAACGAAGCTGGCTGCGATGAATGCCGCCAGGAGCGAATATGCACGTGATCGCCAGAGCACGAATGCGCCAAGAGGCAGCCAAGCGATCCACAACGGAAAGGTACTGAACTTGATCAGAGGCAGCAGGGCCGTGTATGCCGCAAGCGCGGCCACCGTGAGGTGCGTGCCCACGCTTGCCGGGGCATTCCGACGTGTCACGCGTTCCAGCGGCAGGATCGCCAGCGGATAAACGATGATCAACGCGGCCGAGGTGGACCAGTTCCAGCCCAGCACGATCGTCGCGATCAGAAAAGCCAGGCTGGATACAAGCGGCAGACGCCGCAGGTTCACCACCACAAGGCAGGCCGTTGCTGCCGCGAGCAGGTGTTGCAGGATCAGTGACGGCCAGTAGGTCGCCGGATCGAACGGGATTCCGGGGATGAGAAAACCGAGTGGACCGTAGGTGAAGACCAGACCTTTGCCCCACTGCGCATTGTGGGCCAAGCCCCAGTTGAGGACTTCTCCCCATCCCGCATCCAGCGAGTTTTCAAAGCCGCTGCCGATATTGACCTGCAGGAGCACCACGAGAAGCCCGGCCACGATGGCGACAGCTGTCGCAACCGCCGGAGGAACCCTGTGGGTGTTGAGTTTCATGTCGGGTTTTTGCGAGGGGAGGCAGCTAGCGAAAGGTCAGGAAGCGGTGGCCGAAATAACTCGTCACGGCAGGTACAACCACTCCCACCGCGTGCGCGACGGTTTCCACGTGCCTGTGAAGTCCCCACCACGGCAGCAGCCAGCGCGCCAAAAGGAAACTGATGCCGAGGGTTTGCAGCACGGCGGCGATATTGACTGCAGTGAACCACAGCGCCTGGTGGTGAAGGCCATGCCGCGGTGTCTGGAATACGAACAGGCGATTGAGAACGAACGCCACGATCATTCCGACGACGTATGCGCAAATGATCGCGACGGCGAACGACAGCCAATGGCTGAAGACAATGCGTGAACCGATGTTGGCCAGCGCGGCGATGCCGCCTGCGACAAGGAATATCGCGAACTGGCGCACTGTCCGGGCGGTCATGTCAGCGCAGTTGCAACGAGTATGCGGGCCACGTTCACGCTCTCGTTGATCGAACGGTCTTCGGGGTAGTAGTACGCGGTGTCCGCCATGAACAGGCCCGCGACCGGCGTGCGCATCGGCGGCAGCGCGTCGTAAAAGCCGGGCGGGCAGATGGTCTGGGCGAAATCGTAGCGGTGGCAGTGGCTCGCCAGCACCCATTCGCGCCGGAACGCCGGGTTGATCTTGCCGAGATAGCCGATGGTCTCTTCGATGAACTCCGCATTCGGCCGCGGCCACTTCGGGTGCGTCTTCGGCATGTAGAACGGCGCGTACACGATGTTCTTCCCGCCGGCCGGATTGAGGTTCGAGTATTCGATGAGGCCCGGAATGCCCATGCCGGGATCGTTGATGTTGGTCCAGAAGTTGCGGCTGAGTGGCTGCGCGAGTTTCAGGATCACGCATGCCACGGGAATGTTCCTGATCGCCTCGATCCGCGCCGCGAATTCGCGCGGAAGATCCGGGACCAGTCTGGGCACGTATTGGATCGGTGCGGTCGAGATCACCGCATCGCAGTGCAACTCCGCACCATTCACGACGATACCGGCGACGCGCCCGTCGCGCACCACCACGCGATCGATGCCGGACTTGAGATGGATACGCCCGCCCCGGCCGGTGATGAAACGTTCCATCGCAGCCAGCAGCGTGGCCGAGCCGCCTTCGATGTAGCCCAGGCTTTCGTGCATCAGGCTGCGCCGCGAATTGCCCATGCGCTGGATGCGCGCGCCAATCCACGCGGCGGAAATCTTGTCCGCGTATTCGTACAGCTTCAGCTCGAACAGGCTCTTCCACAGCACCTCGTAGGTGCGTTCGCCCACCCATTTGCGCACCCATTGCGCGGCCAGCAGCTTGTCGTAGGGCCGCCAGTCCTTCACGGATTTCGCGCGCAGCGCGTGCAGCCCGTAGCGGAACTTGCCGACGAGGCCGAGGCCGCGAAACTTCAGCAGCGCAACCGGATTGCCCCAGTCCTGCAGCTTCCCGCCGTAGAAATAACCCATGTGGGTGTCGACCCAGCGCAGCGTGTGGGCCAACCCCAACTCGTCGAGCAGGCGGAAAAAGGCGTAATCGGTCTTGCACAGGTAGTGGTAATAGCGTTCGATCTGCAGCCCGTCGAAATCGAAGCTTGCCGACATGCCGCCGATGCGGTCGTCGCGTTCGTAGAGATCGACTTCCTGGCCGGCCTTCAGCAATTCCATCGCCGCCATCAGCCCCATCGGGCCGGCGCCGAGTACGACGAAGTGTCTGCGTGTTGCGCTCATGGCTTCTTCATTGATTGTGCGCGCACGGCCAGCCGTGTACCGGTGTCGCAGGCGCGCGTACCCTCCGTCACCAACAGCACGGAGTAGTGGCCTGGCGGCGGCGCATTGTCGCTGATTGCGACGTAGCCGTGTTCATCGAAGCCCGTCACCGCGTCCAGCGCATAACTCCGGGCGCCGCGCAGTCGCACCTGTGCACGGCTGGATTGCCATGCTCCTCCCGTGCCGGTCAGGATCAGCGGATCGCCGGCGGCCAGGTCGATGTCCTTTCGGACGGCATGGTCGTCGACGAAACCAACCCGGCAGGACAGGCTGGGATCGATTGCAGCCGCGCTGCGAACGAGGCGCAGCGGCGTGGCCTGCCATTGCCATGAACGCCCTGCGGCATGTTGGAGCCACTCGGCCGCGCGCGACAACGGTGCGGTCGCATTGCGCGGGTTGAAGGGCGGCGGCAGCAGTGCGAGCACCGCGGGATCGGCAAGCCATGCAGTAAGTTGCCGCGGGTCGTGATACGGAATCTGCAGACGATCCGGCGCGCGCAACGCAGCGGCATCGTGCGTGCGCTCGAACAGGAGCACGCGCAGCATCTCCACGCGTGAAAACGCGCAGCGATCGATCATCGCACGGGTGTCACGGCCGGTCCGCGTCGCGAGGGCCACGACCGCGTATGCGGCGAACACCACCGCGATTGCGGTCTTCCAGGCAGCGGCCTTCGCCTGCACCAGTTCGCACGCCAGTATCGCGTTGGCGAGCAGGCCCAGGACGAGTGCCGCCGCGTAACGCGTCGCGAGCGCGTCGCGGGCGACGGCGATGGAGCAAGCGACGAGCAGCGACCACGCGGCAAGCGCCAGCGGGAAAGCCGCGCCAGGCCTCTCCCGCAAGCGCGTTCGCAACATGGGAAGCGTGGCGGCGAGCGGCAACCACGGAATCAGGAACAACAAGCCATCGGGGCGCAACGCGGGCCAGCCCAGCACGAGACGAAGCACAGCCGCGTGCTTCATCCAATCCGAATGCGCGGCGCACGATGCACAGCGCGTTTGCATTGCGACGCCAAACGCGACAACGGCCGCAAACGGCAACGCAGGCCATGGGAAGCGGTGGGGCGAACGCAGACTGCGCCAGATCGCCAGCGCGCACGCGATCACCGCCGTGAACAGCCCGGACGCCATCGTGAACAGGGACGCAAACGCCAGCACGCACGCCGGCAGCCAGTCGCGCCAGGTGAATCGGTCGCGCGTCAGCAGCCCGAAGACCAGCAGCGCGGCGAGGCTGGCGAAATAAAACCCGTTCTGGAAGCCGACCAGGAAATTCTCCCAGTCGATCGGCAGGCACAGCACCAGCGCCAGCAGCGCCGGTGCCGCATGCTTCGCCAGCCCGCTGTTCGTGCGGCGGCGCAACAGCAGCACGAACGCCGCGTACATCGCAACGACCAGCACGATATTCGCGTAGCACTCGACGCGATTGTCGAATACCCGCGCGTTGGCTTGCCACAGCGCGATTGAAAGAAGCCGCGTGAACAGGATGCGGTGCTCGTTGTGGGAGGCAATCAGGCTTGCCCAGTCGAACCGGTGTTGCGCGAGGGGCCCGAACAAGCGGTCCAGTTCGGCGTCCCATTGGTCCCAGAACGGAAGCGCTGCCGCGTAGTGCGACACATACGCCACGCGAAATACGACGATCGCCGCGCCCCAGGCGAGCGGCGCCGCGATTTTCCGGAGCCGGATGGAAGACCCGCGTGGGTTGGTTGCACCAGGGATCGGAATCGGCGGCATCGGCTCAACGCTTCAGCACGATCCTGCCGTAGCGCGGATCACAATAGCTCTCGCGTATCGCGTCCTCGAAGGGGGTTTGCGTCACGCCGAACGCCGCGGCCGTATCCACGCCGCGGAAATCGTCGCCGGCGGTGAGCGCTTCCAGTTGGTCGGCGGTGAAGGGCGGCTTGCGGCTGAACAGCGCGTACAGCCTCAACAGGAAGTGGAACAAGCCATAGGGGATGTGCACGACCATGGTGTGCAAGCCCTTCACGCGCTTGATCGTCCGGATGATGTCCACGTAATCGATGCGGGTGTCGCCGACGATGTCGAACACGGCGCCGTCCGGCTCGCGTTCGAGGCAGGCCACGATGCAACGGCAGAAGTCGCGTTCGTAAAGCGGTTGCCGCATGTACTTGCCGTCACCGGGAATCGGGAACACCGGCGTCTTCTCCATGAACCGCGACAGCCAGCCCAGATGCTTGGGATCGAACCAGCCGAACATCAGGGTGGGGCGCAGCACGCAATGCCGGATGCCACTCCCTGCAACCAGTTTTTCCTGCTCCTTTTTGGTGCGCGTGTAGTCGTCGTCGGCAACCGATACGACCACCGAGGAGCTGACGTGCACCAGATAAGGCACCGCGTGGACCCGCATCGCCTCGAGCACGCGCCGGGTGGCGTCAATGTTGTTGCGGATGAAGGGTTCGGCATGCTTGCCGGTGATCTGGGCATGCAACTGGATCACGCACGCGGCACCGGCGAGTTCGCCGATCCAGTCGCCTGGTTCGGCGAGGTCGGCGAGCACGGTGCGTACGCCGGGATGCAAGTGGCGCAGGACGCCGAGGTTGTACGCATGCTTGTCGATCGCCGTGATGTTGGCGTACCCGCGGGCCAGCAACTCCACCACGAGGTTCTGGCCCACCAGGCCGGCCGCGCCGGTCACCACGAGTCTGGCGTTCTTGTCGATCATTGCGTCGGCATCACAGCTTGATGCGCTGGAACACGGATTCGGGCACGCAGCGGATCACGGCCATGATGCCGCGCCAGAACCACGGCAGGTAGACCACGGCGCGACGCCTGTCGATGGCGCGGACGATGCCGCGCGCAACGTGCTCCGGCGACGCCCACAACGGTCCTTTCGTGAAGGCTGCGGTCATCGGCGTGTCGACGAAACCCGGCTTGATCGTCACGACGCCGACGCCGCGTCCGTGCAACCGCTGGCGCAATCCGGAAAGGTACGTGCTCACCGCGGCCTTGGCCGAACCGTACAGGTAGTTGCTCGCGCGCCCGCGATCCCCGGCCACCGAAGAGATTACCGCCAGCGTGCCGTGGCCTTGCTCCTCCAGCTTGCGCACGATCAGTCCGGCGAGTGCAATCGTCGCCGTTCCGTTCACGGCGAATTCGTGCAGTGCGTAATTCCCGTCCGCCTCGCAGCGCGCCTGGTCGGGCAGCGTGCCGTGTGCGACCAGGGCTGCATCGACGCGTCCGAGCGTGGTCCATGCAAGTCCGATCGCGTGTTCGTGCGCCGCGAAATCGGTGACATCCAGCGGTCCCGAGTGGACGGCGCTCGCGCCGCGCACCCGCAAATCCGCGGCGATGGCATCGACGCGCGCCTCGTCGCGCGCCAGCAGGTACAGCGTGCAGCCGCGCGCGGCCCACAGGCGCAAGGCCGCTTCCGCGATGGCGGAAGTCGCGCCGACGACCAGGATGTGTTGCTCGCTCATAGGCTCACTCGCCGCCAGAACCCCGACGAGAACGCCGGATCGATGAAAGCTTCGAATTGCCGCCACCCGGGAAAATACTGGCGGAAGCGTTCCCCCGACATCCGCGCATCCTTGGCCGGATACACCGCGCCGCTGGCCCCGGCCACGACATCGTCCAGCCGGTCCAGCAGCTCGAACGTGCGTTGTCCCTGGTTCGCGAAATCCAGCGCAAGCGTGGTTCCGGGCCGCGGAAAGGATAACAGGCCGCGCGATGGCATTCCGCCGAATTGCTTGAGCACCGCCAGGAACGAACCCGTGCCGCTGGCGGCGATGCGTTCCAGCAATTCACGCACGCCATCCTGCGCGGTGGCGGGCGGCAACACGCACTGGTATTGGAGGAACCCGCGTGGGCCATACATGCGGTTCCACTCGCGGATGTGGTCGAGCGGAAACAGCCACGGAAGGTAATGCCTGGACGCGCGGCGCACGAGCTTCGGCGCGCGATGGAAGTGGAATGTATTGAACGCGCGCAAGCTGGCGCCATTGACCAGCGAAAAGGGCGGCGTGAATGGCATGCGCAGCCGGGCTGGGCGCGGTGCATCGGCGCCGGCCGGCGGTGCCGCGTGATTGCCGCGGGAAAACACGCCGCGCCCCAGCGCCGCGCCGCGGGCCGTGCAGTCCACCCAGGCGACCGTGTACTCGTGATCGCGAGCGGATTGCGCCGACAATTCAAAAAAATCCGCGAGCCGGTCGAAGCGCAGCGTTTCGGTATCGAACCAGGCGCCCGGCACGCGCCGCAGTTGCAGTTCCGCCCAGATGATGAGTCCGGTCAAGCCCAGCCCGCCGAGGGTGGCGGCGAACCAGTCCGCGTTGTCGGCATCCGTGCAGGTGAATCGATGGCCATCGCTGCGCAGCAACTCGAAGGCACGGACGTGACAACCGAAGCTGCCCGAGGCATGGTGGTTCTTGCCATGCACGTCATTGGCGATCGCGCCGCCGACGGTGACGAAGCGGGTGCCGGGCACGACCGGCAGGAACCAGCCACGTGGCACGCAGAAGTCCAGGATCGTGCCCAGCAACATGCCGCCCTCGCAGCGCAGCACCCCGGTTGCCGGATCGAACGCGATGAAACGGTCCAGCCCGCGTGCATCCAGCAGGGTGCCCCCGTCATCGAGGCAGACGTCGCCGTAGCTGCGGCCGCTGCCGCGCGGCAACGCGTGGCTTTCCAGCGCGGGCAGCGGTGCGAAACGATCACGCAGGCGGATCACCCGCTGCCTGGCGCGCGGATAGCGTCCCCAGGATTGCAGCGCGTCGTTCACCGGATCGCCAGCAATACCACGATCGCGGCCAGCATCAGCAACACCATGCTGACCTTGTCACGCGCCGCGAACACCACCGGATCGTCGTGCATGTTTCCGCGATGGGCGATGATCCACGTGCGGCTGATCCAGTACAGCAGCAGCGGACACAGCAGCCACAGGAAATAGGGCCGCCGATACAACTCGGCGCTGGCCGTGCTGTTGATGTAGAGGGCCAGCACCAGCACGCTGAGGTAACCGCTGGCGCCGCCCAGCGATGCCAGCAATTCATAGTCGCCGGCCACGTAGCCGCGGCCGGGAGCGGTGCCGGACGCGGCCTGGCGCCGTGCCCCCAGTTCCGTGTAGCGCTTCACCAGCGCGAGGCTGAGAAACAGGAACATGGAAAACGCCAGCAGCCAGAACGAGAACTGCACATGGATGGCGACGGTGCCCGCCACGATCCGCACGGTGTAGAGCGTGGCGAGCACCAGCACATCCAGCATCGCGATTTGCTTGAGGCGCAGCGAATAGGCGAGCGTCAGCACGTAATAGCCGAGCAGCACCAGCGCAAAGCGGGGCGCCAGCGCGCCGGCCGCGGCGAACGCGACCAGCGTCAGCAGCAGCGCAAGCACAAATCCGCCGGCAAGCGGCAAGTTTCCTGCAGCGAACGGCCGGTTGCGCTTGCGTGGGTGCCGGCGGTCCGCCTCGAGATCGAACAGGTCATTCAGGACGTACACGCCGGACGCGCACAGCCCGAAAATCACGAACGCCGCCACCGCGCGCGCCGCGGCCAGCGGGTCGGTCACCATGTGCGCGGAAAGCAGCGGCACGAACACCAGGACGTTCTTCAGCCATTGATGCGGACGCAGTGCCTGCAGCCATGTGCGCAAGCCGCGCTGCTCCCGCGCAAGCACGTCGACCGCTCCGCACACATGGGCGGCGCGCGCGGCCACGCCGGCGCCGGCGTTGGCCACGATGGCGCGGCGGGCGTGCCGCCAGATCGCGACGTCGCGCCGCTCGTTGCCGACGTAGTCGAAACCGCGTTCGCCGAATCGTTCGACCAGCGCATCCGCCTTGTTGCGTCCGGACAGGTTGGCCGCACGGTCGGTGGACATCACCGCGCTGAAACCGCCGACATGGCTCGCCACCGCGTCGGCGATGGCGCGGTCGGCGGCGGTGCACAGCACGACGGGCCTGCGCGCGCCCTCGCTTTGCACCAGTTCGCGGACGCGCTTGTCATAAGGCAGCGTGGCCGCGTCGGGCAGCGCCCGCCTGGCGACTTCGTGCTTCAGGTGTCCGCGTCCGCGCAACAGCCAGAACGGCAGGGCGAACACGTACAACGGATTTTGTTTCAGCAATGCCAGGACCGATTCGACCAACATGTCGCTGCGGACCAGCGTGCCGTCCAGGTCCACGCACAGCGGAACCGCTTCGGAAACGCTGGATGTCACGGCTCCATCATTCATCTGGTATGGCGCGATCTTGTCGGTCGGCGCAGTGTAATTGGAAAGGTTGCGGCCCCGCCGCCCGGCGCATGCAATATGGCCTGCGGCATGTGGCGCGCCGGCGCGGACTCGCGGAGCATGGCGGCTATACTCCGGACGGGCATGAGGAAGCGACGACAGACGAGGCAGTCGTGCGTTCGCTCGCGGCTGAGATCCAGGCGGAACCTGAAACAGGTGCGCATCGCTCAAATCGGGGATTCGTGTTTCGATGCCGCGTTCGCGTGCGGAAAGTGCCACAGCCGCATGATCTCGACGTGCAGGCGAGGGCGAAGAACTGATGGTTGATCAAGCCCGAACGAGAGCGTCGATCCTGATCGGGACCGCCATCCTGCTGCTGGCGTTTCCGGCGCTCGCCGTCCACGCGTGGATGGCCACGACATTCCCGTCCTATCTGCATGGAAGTTTCGGGCAGGACCTGGTGTTCGTATTTGCATGGTGCGGGCTGCTGGTGCTGGCGGTGCGCTGGCGGCTGCTGGGCTTCCTCTCGATACCGGTTGCCTTGGTCGTTTATCCGGCGTGGCTGTTCCTGATGCTGGGCGAGGCCGTGTCGTATTACCTGCAGGCCGACACTTTCAATGCGCGCTTCTTCGCGCACCTCGATCCGGTCAATCTGCGTGCGGGCCTGGATGCCTTTCCGGTCATGATCGGCGGTGGCATCGCGGTGTTCGGGGCGATGCTGGTGGTGTGCGTGGGGCTGCTTGCGTGGCTGTGGCGGAACGGTCGGCGCAGTGGCGCGACGTTGCGCAACGGTCCCGTGGTCGTCGCTCTGACGGTCACGGTGCTGACGGTGCTCGGCGTCGATTCGGCGCCGCGGCGGCTGATCGGATACGTCACGCGGGTCCGCCAGTCGGCGCACTTCGCCGATACGCCGCAGGGACGCACCATCGCGGACCAGCTCGACCTGCATCCGGTACCGCCGAAACGCGTGATCGCGGCGCCGGGAAAAAATCTCGTGTTCATCTACATGGAATCGCTCGAACGCCAGTTCTGGAGTCCGAAGCTCTATCCGGGCCTGACCCCCAACCTCGACCGCCTGCGCGCGCAGGGCCTCGACTTTTCGGGTTTCCAGACCTTCAGCGGCGCCACTTACACAATGGCAGGGATATTCGCTTCGCAATGTGGCGTGCCGCTGTTCAGCAGCGCCTTCGCGGGGCTCGATGACCTGGCCGGCAATACCACCGACGTGCAGACCTTCCATCCGAAGATCACCTGCCTCGGCGATGTCCTGCACAAGGCCGGCTACACCCAGATATACATGGGCGGGGCGCCGATCCAGTTTTCCAACAAGGACCTGTTCTTCCAGTTGCACGGGTACGACGAGGCGCTGGGTTTGCAGCAGATCGAAGCCGCGAACGGCGGCATTCTGCCGCAAGCGGGCTGGGGGCTGTACGACAGCACGTTGTTCCCGCTGGCGCTGGCGCGTTACCGCGCGCTCGAAGCGGCGCGCAAGCCGTTCAACCTAACCCTGCTGACGCTGGATACGCACCCGCCGAATGGAAGTCCGTCGCCGAATTGTCCCCGATACGCCGGCAGCTCCAACAGCATGCTGCAAGCCGTGCATTGCACCGACTATCTCATCGGCCGGTTCGTCGACGCCTTGTCGCGGGAACCGGATTGGAAAAGCACCGTCGTGGTGATCATGAGCGACCACTTGATGATGCGCAATGTCGCCGACCCGTTGTTTCCCCGCAATTACGATCGCCAGCCCGCGCTGCTGGTGCTGAACGCGGGGCGCGGCGAACGACCCGCGAAGATGTACCACATGGACATCGCACCGACGCTGCTGGATTTGCTCGGGGTACGCACCAATGCCACTTTCATGGCCGGCGACGATCGCAGCGCGGCGAGCGCCGCCGGCAGCGGATTGGTGGACGATGCGGTGACGGACGCCGTGTTGCGCAAGGCCCTGTGGTCGCGCGAGAACGAATTCGAACTGTGCAAGAAAGACACGCTGGTTCGCCGCACGGAAGATGGCGATTTCGACGTGGGCGGACGCGAACTGGGAATGTCGCTGCAGGGGCGGCCCGCCGTGGGCGTGTATGGCGGCCAATCGCTGGATTTCTTCATCGACAACGCCAACGCCAAGCTGGTCATCGTAGGCCAAGACCAGCAAGCCGCCGCAATGGCCGCGCGCGGCGGCGCCAGTGTCCTGACCATCTCCAGAACCCGCAGCGACGAAGGATCACGCGATCTGTTTTCTGTGGACTGGCTGGGACACCATGGTGCCCGCGCGCACATCGCCGACGTGCCGCGCCTGACGGGATTGGAGATCACGGCCGCGCATTGTGGTGACTTGATCGCCAAGGCAGACCGCGCACGGGGTGGTACTTCGCTCGATTTGAGCGGTGCCTTCCAGGTCACCACGACGCCGCCTTCGGAGTTGCCGGATTCCGGCATCGATTTCACCACGTCCGACGCGGCCGCCTACGGCGCCGGCTATGGCTGGCTTCCGCCTGCAGGCGGGGGCAGCTTGGCCGTCGGGCCTGCCGCGGTCATGGAGTTCCGCGTCCCCGACAAACTCTGCCATTCGGCTGCGATCTTGAAAATGCGCGTGGATCCGTATCTGCCGCCTTCGCGTGCCGATCTCGAGACGGGCGTGTGGGTCAACGGCAAGCTGGCGGCGACCTGGCATTTCAATGCGAACGGCAAGTTTTCTTCCAACGCCGACGGAGATTCGGACAACCATCGCGTCCTGGAAGTCGAGGCGCCGATCGATACCGGCGGGACCTGCGATGCGCGCGTGGCGTTGCGCTTCGCGCGCCCCGGCGCGCCGCGGCCACCTTATCCCAAAGCCGAAGACCCGCGGCCGCTCCAGCTGCTGGTGCAGCGGGCGCGCGTCGTACCTGCGCAATCGCCGTAGGCCGCCGCGTGCTGGACGCATTCAGCCGGTGCCGCGAGAATGGCGGCTTCGTGCACCCCCGTGGCGGCCTCTTTCCGGATGCGGTTTCCCTCGCGATGAAGATCATGTTGCTGGCGATCTGGCACTATCGCCATTTCATCCTCACTTCCATCCGCAATGACCTCCGCACCCGGTTTGCGCGGAGCAAGCTGGGTGCCACGTGGGCGATCCTGCAACCGTTGGCGCAGGGTGCGATCTACGCGCTGGTGCTGGGGCGGATCCTGGGCAGCCGTCTGCCCGACACCAACAACAAATACGCTTATGTGGTTTACCTGCTGGGCGGGCTGTTGGGCTGGACGCTGTTCGCCGAACTGATCACGCGCTGCCTCACCATCTTCGTCGACAACGCCAGCCTGCTGAAGAAGATGGTGTTCCCGCGCATCTGCCTGCCGCTGATCGTTTCGGGATCGTGCCTGCTCAACAACCTGTTCCTGCTGGCGGCAACCCTCTTCATTTTCATCCTCGTCGGCAACTACCCGGGCTGGATGTGGTTGTGGCTGCCGGTGCTGATGGCGATCACGCTTCTGTTCGGGCTGGCGCTGGGTTTGATCCTGGGCGTGCTGAACGTGTTCGTGCGCGACATCGCGCAGGTGATGAACGTGGTGATGCAGCTGTGGTTCTGGCTGACGCCGATCGTGTACGCCATCGGCATCCTGCCCGGGCACTTCGCGCTGGTGTTGAGGCTCAACCCGATGTACGCGATCTGCTCTTCGTACCAGCAGGTGCTGCTGTGGGGGCACCTTCCGCATCTGAAGACGCTGGGCGCGATCGTGGTGTTGTCGCTGCTGTTGCTGACGGCCGGCATGTTGCTGTTCCGGCGTGCTTCGCCCGACATGGTGGACGTGCTGTGAGCGCGCCCGTGTTGAAGGTGGAAGGCCTCGGCAAGGCCTTCCGCGAATATGGCGCGGAATGGCGGCGGATCGCGACGTGGTTCGGCGTCGCGGCGCGCGCCACCAGCGAAGCCTGGGTGTTGCGCAACGTCGCTTTCCAGGTGTTCGCGGGCGAAAGCGTAGGCATCGTGGGCCAGAACGGCGCCGGCAAGAGCACGCTCCTGAAGCTCGTGACCGGCACGCTGCGTCCCACCGAAGGTTCGATCGCGGTCAATGGCCGCATCGCCGCGATCCTTGAACTCGGCATGGGCTTCAATGCGGATTTGACCGGCCGCGAAAACGCCCGCTACACCGCGGGCCTGATGGGAATGAGCCCCGAGCAGATCGACGCGATCATTCCCGAGGTCGAGGCCTTCGCCGAAATCGGGGGGTATTTCGACCAGCCGCTGCGTACCTATTCCAGCGGCATGCAGATGCGCGTCGCCTTCAGCGTGGTGACCGCGGTGCGTCCGGAGATCCTCATCATCGACGAGGCCTTGTCGGTGGGCGATGCGTATTTCGCGCACAAGAGCATGGCGCGCATACGGCGGTTCCGCGAGGAGGGCACCACGCTGCTGTTCGTTTCGCACGATCCCGGCGCCATCCAGTCGCTGTGCGATCGCGCCATCCTGCTCGACCATGGACGGCTGCTGCTGGACGGCGAGCCGAGGCAGGTCATGGACTATTACAACGCGCTGATCGCCGAGCGCGAAAACGCGACGGTCGAGGTGCGGCAACTCGGCGCGGGCGCCGCGCAGACCATTTCGGGCACGCGCGAGGCCGTGGTCGAATCGATCGGCTTGTTCAACGCCGCGGGCGCGCCGGTCGAATTCGTCAATGTCGGCGAGCCGGTTGAATTGCGGGTGCGGATCGCCGTGCACGACGATATCCCGCGGCTGGTGTTCGGCTACATGGTCAAGGACCGTCTCGGCCAGCCCGTGTTCGGAACCAACACGCACCACACCGGCCAGCCGCTGGAAGGCGTGCGAAAGGGTGCGGTGGTGGAATACCGCGTGGCTTTTCCCATGAACTTCGGCCCGGGCAGCTATTCGGTATCCACGGCCTTGTGCAGCACCGATACCCATCTCGTCAACAATTACGAATGGCGCGACCTCGCGCTGGTCTTCACCGTGGCCAACCAGGATCGCGACTCTTTCATTGGCACTGCGTGGGTCCCGCCGGTGATCGAGGTACGGGTGTCGTGATCTCGCGCCGACTCTCGATCCGCCTGCACAGGTTCCTGCGCAGGCGCGTGTTCCGCGAGGATGTCGCGGTGCGCGATTCGGACAAGTCGCGTCGCGACCTGCTGGATGAAATCTACCTGCTGCGCGACGTCGCCGGCGACCGTTTGCAAAAGATCGCCGCGATGCAGGCGCGCATCGACGGCTTGCGGCGCGAGTTGAAGGCGGCGCGCCGCGCGCCGCTGCAGCCGGCAGCGGCCGCGGCGGCGGACGAGACCGAGTCGGCGCAGGACGAAGTGCGGGATGCGCGGCCACGGTTGTACGTCGACGTCACCGAGCTCGCGCTCAAGGAAGGCCAGACGGGCATCCAGCGGTTGGTGCGCGAAACGCTGCGCGCACTGCTGGCCGCGCCGCCCGCCGGCTACCAGGTCGAAGCGGTGCGCGCCGTCCCCGGCGAGGCATATCGGCACGCACGTGCGTTCGCGCGCGAGCTGGGCGTGGCGGGAATCGCGGACGGCGGCGATTCGCGCGTGGACGCGCGCGCCGGTGACGTGTTCCTCGGCCTCGATCACTCCATGTACGCGGTGATCGCGAACGCGGGCCAGCTTGCGGCCATGCGCGAGCGCGGCGTGCGGCTCTGGTTCGTGTGCAACGATGTGCTGCCATTGACGCACCCGGAATGGTTCCCACCCGAGGTGCACGTGGCCTTCAAGGCGTGGCTGGAAACCATTGCCCGCATCGCCGATGGAGTCGCCTGCATTTCGCGCACGACGGAAACCGAGTTGCGCCGCCAGCTGGAGGCGCTGCCGATCTCTCGCCAGCGGATGCCCGTGCTCGGACACTTCCGTCTGGGCAGCGACATCACAACGAACAATGGCGCCGATGCGGCCCTCGCGCCGGGCGAAGCAGCGGCGCTGGAACGACTGCGCAGCCTGCCGTCGTTCCTCATGGTCGGGACTCTGGAGCCGCGCAAGGGCCATGCGCAGGCGCTCGAAGCTTTCGAGCAGTTGTGGGCCGACGGCGAAAACGTGGCGTTGGTGGTGGTCGGATTGCCCGGCTGGATGACTGAGGTGATCCAGCGGCGCATCCGCCATCACGACGAGCTCGGCAAGCGCCTGTTCTGGTTCATGCACGCGGGTGATGCGCTGGTTGAAAAGCTGTACGCGACGTGCACCGCGCTGCTGGCGCCGTCGCAAGGTGAAGGTTTCGGGCTGCCGCTGGTCGAAGCCGCGCGCCACGGTCTGCTGGTCCTTGCCCGCGACATGCCGATTTTTCGCGAAGTGGCCGGCACGCACGCGGCCTATTTCAGCGGGTTCGATGCGGCATCGCTCGCGTCCGCCGTGCGAAAATGGCTGGCTGCGCACCAGCGCGGCGACACACCTGCCGTGTCCGGCATGCCGGCCGTGACGTGGTCGGAGTCTGCAGCGCAGCTCGTGCATCTGGTGCTGGATCCCGCCGGGCCTGAGTGCACTCGCCCCACACAAGGAGCCGAACAGCCATGAAAACCGCATTGATCACCGGCGTGTCCGGACAGGATGGCGCCTATCTCGTACAGCTGCTGCTGGACAAGGGCTACAAGGTGTACGGCGCGTACCGTCGCACCAGTTCCGTCAATTTCTGGCGCATGCAGGAACTCGGTGTCGCGACGCATCCGAACCTGGAACTGGTCGAATACGACCTCACCGATCCGGGCTGCAGTCTGCGCCTGATCGAAAAGGCGCGTCCCGACGAGGTGTACAACCTCGCCGCGCAAAGTTTCGTGGGCGTCTCGTTCGAACAGCCGATCACGACCGCCGAGATCACCGGGCTGGGCGCGTTGCACCTGCTCGACGCCATCCGCACGGTGAAGCCGGACACGCGTTTCTATCAAGCGTCGACTTCCGAAATGTTCGGCAAGGTGCAGGCGGTGCCGCAGAACGAGCACACGATGTTCTGGCCGCGCAGTCCGTACGGCGTGGCCAAGCTGTTCGCGCACTGGAGCACGGTGAACTACCGCGAATCGTTCGGCATCTTCGGCGCCAGCGGCATCCTGTTCAACCACGAATCGCCGTTGCGCGGGCGCGAGTTCGTCACGCGCAAGATCACCGACGCGGTGGCGCGCATCAAGCTGGGGCAGCAGGAATGCCTGGAACTCGGCAACCTCGACGCGAAGCGCGACTGGGGCTATGCCGCCGAATACGTCGAGGGCATGTGGCGGATGCTGCAGGCCAAGCAACCCGACACCTTCGTGCTGGCGACCGGCCGCACCGAGACCGTGCGCGATTTCGCCACGCTGGCCTTCAAGGCCGCCGGCATCGGCATCGAGTGGAAGGGCAGCGAACAGAACGAGACCGGCACGCGCACCGATACCGGCAAGGTCGTGGTGAAGATCAATCCGAAGTTCTATCGCCCCGCCGAGGTGGACATGCTGATCGGCGATGCCGCGCACGCGCGCGAAGTGCTGGGCTGGCAGGCGAAGACTTCACTGGAAGACCTGTGCCGGATGATGGTGGAAGCCGATCTGAAGCGGGTGCAACGTGGCGTCTCGTTCTGACAGGCCACGCGCGCTGCTGACGGGTTGCCACGGGTTCACCGGGCGCTACGTCGCGGCCGAACTCGAAGCTGCCGGTTACGCAATCATCGGCTTGGCCCACGACGGCGATCCGCCGCGCGAAGGCGTGTTGCGCGCGAACCTGCTGGATCGTGATGCCGTCAAGCGGGCCGTGATCGAAGCACGCGCGGACGCGGTGGTGCACCTCGCTGCGATCTCGTTCGTGGCGCACGGCGATGCGGACGAAATCTATCGCACCAACGTCGTCGGCACGCGCAATCTGCTCGAAGCGCTGGCGGCCAGCGATCACCGGCCACGCAGCGTGGTGCTGGCCAGCAGCGCCAACATCTACGGCAATGCCGAGGTCGAGCCGATCACGGAAGACACTCCACCCGCGCCCGCCAACGATTACGCGGTGTCCAAGCTCGCGATGGAATGCATGGCGCGGTTGTGGATGGACCACCTGCCGGTCACGCTGGTGCGGCCGTTCAACTACACCGGCGTTGGCCAGGGCGAGCAATTCCTGATCCCGAAGATCGTCGCGCATTTCCGGCGCGGCGAGCGGGTCATCGAACTCGGCAACACCGACGTCGCACGCGATTTCTCCGACGTGCGCGACGTGGCGCGCGCCTACGCGGCCATCGTCAAGAAAGCCCCGGCCGGCGCAACGGTCAACATCTGTTCGGGCGTCGCGCATTCGCTGGGCGACGTGCTCGACGTGCTGGCGAAGATCACGGGCTACGCGATCGAGGTGCGCGTCAACCCGGCATTCGTGCGCGGCAACGAAGTGAAGCGGCTGGTCGGATCGAACGCCCGGCTGCAAGCGCTCGCGGGGTTCGCGCCGGCGATACCGCTGGCGGAGACGTTGCGCTGGATGTGTGCGGGCTGATCGCGGCTGAAGACGGTCAAGCCCTGCCGTACACATCCTCCAGCCGCACGATGTCGTCCTCGCCCAGATAGCTGCCGGATTGCACCTCGATCAGCTCCAGCGGCACCTTGCCGGGATTGCGCAGGCGATGCACCGCGCCCAGCGGCAGGAAGGTGCTTTCGTTCTCCGCGACCAGGAACACTTCGTCGTTGCGCGTGACCTCGGCCGTACCCGAGACAATGACCCAGTGCTCGGCGCGGTGATGGTGCTTCTGCAGGCTGAGCGCAGCGCCCGGTTTCACCGTGATGCGCTTGACTTGGAAGCGGTCGCCCATGTCGATGGAATCGTAGCTGCCCCAGGGGCGGTACACCTTGCGGTGGAACATGTGTTCCTGGCGGCCGGCGGACTTGATCCGTTCCACCAGCCGCTTGACGTCCTGCACGCGCGCGCGCGGTGCCACGAGCACCGCGTCCGGTGTATCCACGATGACGATGTCTTCGAGGCCGAGTGCCGCGACCAGGCGCCGGTCGGTGCCGCGCACGAAGCAGTTGCGGCTGTCGATGGCGATCACGTCGCCTTCCAGGCGGTTGCCGTCGCCGTCGCGCTGCGAGGCCGCCCACAATGCGTCCCACGATCCGATGTCGCTCCATGCGCAGCTGACCGGCACCACCGCCGCGCGGGTGGTCTTTTCCATCACCGCATAATCGATGGACGTGTCGGGCGAAGCCGCGAACGCAACCTTGTCGGCGCGCACGAAATCCAGATCGGCTTTTGCCCTTTCGAACGCCGCCTTGCCGGCCGCGTAAATCGCCGGCGCGTGCTGTTGCAGCTCATCGAGGTAGCGCGACGCCTTGAACAGGAACATTCCCGAGTTCCACTCGTAGTCGCCGGCCTCGACGTATTTTCGCGCCGTTGCGGCGTCGGGTTTTTCCACGAAGCGCTCGACGCGGAAACCGGCCTGGCCGACGGCCTCGGCGCGCTTGATGTAGCCGAACCCCGTCTCGGCCGCCTCCGGGCGAATGCCGAACGTCACCAGCCACTCCTGTTCGGCAAGCGGCAGCGCCTTGCCCACGGCGTCGGCAAAACTGGAGGTGTCGCCGATCAGGTGATCGGCCGGCAACACCAGCAGCATCGCTTTGGCATCGTTCGCCAACGCCTGGCACGCGGCCAGCGCGATCGCAGGCGCGGTGTTGCGCGGCATCGGTTCCAGCAGGATCGACGCACCTTCGACGTTCAGCGCGCGCAACTGCTCGGCGACCAGGAAGCGGTGTTCCTCGCTGCACACCACGATCGGTGCACCGGCGCCGGCCAATGCGCGGGTGCGCGCGACGGTCTGCTGGAACAGCGTGGCGTCGCCGCTCAAGGCCAGGAACTGCTTGGGCAGGTTGTTGCGCGAAAGCGGCCACAGGCGCGTTCCGCTGCCGCCGCTGAGGATTACCGGGGAAAGCATCGGTCCATTCCCGTTCCTGACGATCGCGCAATGTACCAGCGAACACATGGGTCGACCAGCGGCCAACGTGGAGCTGAATGCATGCCGGAGTATCCAATGCGGCCCAGTATCGGGGGCGCACCGTTTCCCCGATAATGGCGCCCCCGCAGCCACCAGCTCCGTATGTCGGACTCATCCGCGAAGCCGCAAGCCGATGTCCCCGGAAACACTGCGCATGCGGGCGGCGCGCCGGTGACGGATGAGCTGATCCGGCAAACATTGGATGTCGACGCCATCATGCGCCGCGTGCGCAGCGAATTGTCGAAGCGCGGTGTGGATGGCAGCACGGGGCCGGCTACGGACACGATCGCCGGCACCCAGTGGCGCCCCGTCGCGCCGAGGCTGTCCGAACGCGACCGCTACGTACCGGCGGATTTCTTCCGCTTCGATGACGAGGATTTCATCGACGTCGCTTATCGCACCTTGCTGCGGAGGCCGGCCAACGACAAAGGCTCGAGGGATTACCTTGCCGCGTTGCGCAGCGGTGCCGCCAGCAAGATCGAGATCCTCGGCCTGATCAGGTTTTCCGAAGAGGGAATGCGGCAATCCGTGCATGTCGACGGCCTGCTGCTTACTTACAAGCTGCATCGGTGGCGGCGCTTTCCCATTGTCGGCTGGTTTCTCGGCTTGGGCATGGCGTTGGCGCGCCTGCCTAGGTTGGCGCGGCAGCTGCAGGTGATCGAAACATCCGCGGCGCGTGAAACGCAGGCGCTCGGCCGCTGGGCCAACCGTCTGGACGTGGCAGCGACGAAGCGCCTGATGCAGGTGGAGAACGAAGCGAGCGCATTGCGCGAAGAGCTCGCCAAAGCCGGTACCGGGATCCGGAAGCTCGCTGCGGCGCAGGATGCGCTCGAAGCAATGCTGCGCGACAACGACGCCGGACACAAGGCCGAATTGGCGAAACTGAACGAGGCGCTGCGCAATGACCATCGCCGCTTGCTGGCGATGCTGGAGCGGCTCACCGTGTATCTCGACAGTGCGATGCGCCAGCCCGCTGCTGGCGGAGACCTTGCGTCGCCCGAGCCGCGGTCCATGGAGCAGCAGTATGCATCGTTCGAGGAGGTCTTCCGCGGCGAACGCAACCAGATCAAGCTGCGCGTCGCGCACTACCTCGCGGTGCTCGCGGCAGCCGGCATCACCGCGGACGGCGGTGAAATCATCCTCGACCTGGGCAGCGGCCGCGGAGAATGGCTGGAGGTGCTGACCGAGCATGGTTACCGCGCGCGTGGCGTGGACTTGAACCGGGGCATGCTCGAGGAGTCGGAGGCGCGCGGCCACGACGTGGTCGAAGCCGATGCGCTCAGCTATCTCAAGGCGCAGGATGCCGATTCGGTCGCGGCGATCACGTCGATGCACCTGGTCGAGCACCTTCCGCACCCGACACTGATCCGGTTGCTGGATGAGGCGTTGCGGGTCCTGCGGCCGGGCGGCGTGTTGATCCTCGAAACGCCGAACCCGGAAAACGTGCTCGTCGGTTCCTGCACGTTCTACATGGATCCGACCCATCTCAATCCCATCCCCCCGCTGCTTCTGCAATGGCTCGTGCAAGCCCGCGGATTTGAGCAGGCGACGATAGAACGATTGTCCGAGCATCGCGGCGAACCGGAAATGCAGCCGGTTCCGGAAACGATGCCGGGCGCCGCGCAGATCAACCGCATGATCGACCGGTTCACGGCGCCGCCGGATTACGCGGTGATTGCGCGCAAGGCTGTGCACCATTGAGCTTCGTGCCCGGCGCGATGCGGCAAGCCAAGCCGGGCAGGCACGTCTCGCGGGCGCACTAGAATGGCCCGTTCGCGGACCGGTTCGTCCGGACGGAGCTTTGCGCCTGCGTCTGCGTCGAGCCGGCATCCTCGAGATCGGAATGGTGATGATGGAGCTGTACCGGGGAGGTACCAGTGCGATTGGTGGTTGATCTACAGGCATGCCAGACCAATTCTCGCGACCGGGGCATTGGCCGCTATGCAATGAGCCTGGTCCAGGCCCTTGCTTTCGAACTCAACGAAGACGACGAATTGATCGTCGCGATCGACATGGCGGATGCCTGCCGCGCACGCGACCTGCGCAACGAACTTCACCACCGGCGCGTGGACGCGAAGGTGGTCGGGTACGGATACCCCACGATGCAACACGCGGATGCGTCGCCGCCGATCCGCAAGCTGGCAGGCCGGATGAGATCGCGTTTCTATGCCTCGTTGCAGCCGGACGTGCTGTTGATCTGCAGCCTGTTCGAAACCGGAACCCCCCACAGCACGGAGCTCGACTGGTCGATCCTCGGGAACATACCGACGGCCGTCGTGGGTTACGACCTGATCCCGCTGCTGTTTCCCGATCGCTATCTGCTCGAAGGGTACTTCGTCACCGACTGGTACCGTGCCCGGTTGGATGATCTTCTGCGATTCGATTTGATCCTGTCCATTTCCGAGGCCACGAAACGGGATTTGATCGAGCATTTGGGAATTCCCGAGGAGCGCATCGTAGTCATTGGTGCGGGCTTCGACGAGAGACTCGTTTGCCCCTACGGCAAACAGGAAGGCGACCGGCGCCTGCAGGAACTCGGAATCATGCGGCCGTTCGTGCTGACGGTGGGCAACGGTGATTGGCGCAAGAACACGTTGGGCGCCCTGAAGGCTTTCGCCGAGCTGCCGGAGGATCTGCGCAATGCCCATGATCTGGTGTTGACGCAGGCCGGTGAAGACGTCGAGCAGGCACTCGAGCAGGAGCACGCGTCCCTGCGTGGCCATGTGCGCGTGCTGGGGCGGGTGGATGACGCGACCCTCGCGCTGCTGTACCGCGAATGCCGTGTGCTGTATTTCCCTTCGCACTACGAGGGCTTCGGCCTTCCCGTGCTGGAAGCCATGGCCCTCGGCGCCCCCGTCGTTTCCTCCAACGCGGGCGCATTGCCCGAAGTGGTCCATGCACCGGGTTTCCAGTTCGATCCCGATTCACTGCGCGAAGGCGTTGCGCTGTTGAGCCGGATCCTGACGGACGAGGCGTTTCGCGAGAAGGTGCGCCACGGTGCGCGCGAACACGCCCTCATGTTCACCTGGACCAAGACCGCACGCAAGGCTGCGGAGGCCTTGCATGGCCTTGGACTCCGGGGTACGCGCGCATACGACGCAGTTGCCGCCGCGGGATCATGGCCGGACCAGCAGGACATCGAGCTGATGGCGGATGCGTGCATGGAAGCCGAGCGCTCGGGAGAGCGTGCGCTCGAAGACGGATTGCGCGCGATTGCCTCGCGCGGCCGGCGCCGCGTGCTCGTCGACATCACGGAAATCAAGCGGCTCGACGCGAAAACCGGCATCCAGCGCGTGACGAGGAAATTCCTCGCGGGCCTGCTGGCCATTGCGCGTGCAAGCGGAACGTTCGAGGTCGAGCCGTTTTGCTGGACGGACCACGGCATCGTTTACGCGCGCGAGTTCGCCAGGGATCGCTTGGGCCTGACTTGTGCGGGTCCGGACACGCCGGTACGGGTGCAGCCGTCGGATCTCGTGTTCATGCTCGACTCCTCTTGGTGGCTGCCGGAGCGCTTCGATGAGCTGCATGCGCGCGTACACGCAGCGGGCGGCGAAGTGGTGTGGATGGTCTACGACCTGATCCCGATACGCTTTCCCGAAACATGCGATCCCGACGTGCTGCCGGCATTCCGTACCTGGCTCGTCCACGCGATTCGCACGGCAGACGGGTTTGTCTGCATTTCCGAAGCGACGCGGAACGACCTGGAGTCGTTCATGGACGGCGTCATTGATGCCGGCGGCCGGCGTCCCTGGACCCGCAGCGTTCACCTCGGGTGCGATATGGAACCGGCCCACGAGGACAGTCCTTCCGAAGCATGTTTGGCGGTGCGACGCGCGATAGGACAGCGGCCGTATTTCATGGGCCTGGGCACGGTGGAACCTCGCAAGGATTACGGCACGATAATCGATGCCTTCGAATCGCTGTGGGCGCGGGGCGTGGACGTGGCGCTGGTGGTCGCCGGCAAGCGGGGGTGGAACGTGGATGCATTGGCCGAACGCATCAACCAAAGTCCCGAATTCAACCAGAGGCTTTTCTGGCTGCGAGGAGCCGGCGACATCGATGTGCGGCATCTGCTCGAGGGATCCGCCGCGTTGATCCAGGCTTCGATATGGGAGGGTTTCGGGTTGCCGCTGATCGAAGCGAGCAGCCTGGGCATCCCGCTACTGGTGAGCGACATTGCAGTGTTCCATGAGATCGCCGGGGACGGCGCCACCTATTTCCCGGTGGGCGATGCGGCGGCGCTGACGGATGCAGTAATCCTTGCGCTCGACGACAATGCGCCTGGCGATCCAGCATCCATCCGCATCCGGGGTTGGGGCGAGGCATCGGCGGACTTGGCGAAGATTCTTAGCTTGAACTGAAGGCCTGCTGCCAAGGCAGCCGGAAATGTGTTCCTCCGGACTGGAGCTTTTGCATGAATTCAACACATGGCGCGGAAGTGCCAAAGCTGACCATTACGGTGCCCATATTCGATGAGAGGGACAACATTAGGCCGCTGTATGAAAAGGTTTGCGCCGCGATGGCGGCACTCGCCAAGCCCTGGGAACTTGTCTTCGTGAACGACGGTAGTCGAGATGGCTCTGGCGAGGTGCTGGATGCAATCGCTGCCCGTGACGCGCGTGTCTCGGTGGTGCATTTCGCGCGCAACTACGGACAGACTGCGGCGATGATGGCAGGCATGGACCATGCGCGCGGCGAGATCATCGTGCCGATGGACGGCGACCTGCAGAATGATCCCGCGGACATTGGGCGACTGCTTGCGAAACTCGATGAGGGATTCGACGTGGTCTCCGGCTGGCGCAAGGACCGCCAAGACCACGCGATCAAGCGCAACCTGCCGAGTCGGCTCGCCAATACGTTGATCTCACGCGTTTCCGGGGTGCGCTTGCACGACTATGGCTGTTCGCTCAAGGCGTATCGGCGAGACGTGCTTGAGGGCGTGAAGCTTTACGGCGAGATGCATCGTTTCGTGCCCATCTATGCGGCCTGGAATGGCGCCCGTGTCACGGAAATGTCCGTCACCCATCATCCGCGGCTGCACGGCGAATCCAAGTATGGGCTGGAACGTGTGGTGAAGGTCGTGCTCGATTTGATCGTGGTGAAATTTTTGTTTCGTTATTCGAGCAAGCCGATTTATGTGTTTGGCGGATTCGGTCTGTTGAGCATCTTCGCGGGTTTTCTGGCCGGGATTTGGGCGGTCGCGCTGAAGCTGTTCCAAGGGACGATGTTCAATCGGACACCATTGCCCCTGCTGTGCGTGTTTCTCGGGGCTGTCGGTGTGCTCAGCATCCTTATGGGCCTGCTTGCGGAGATGTTGAATCGTACTTATCACGAGTCGCAGGCGAAACCGGTGTACAGGGTCGCGCGCATAGTCGGCCCAGCGTATCTGGAAGGCGGCACCTGATGAAGCGCTTATGCTTGACTAGTGCTCCCGCGATTTCGCGTGTTCGGCGCAACTCGATCATTCCGCAAGCTCCCGGTGGTTCACCATGGCCCGCGAATCCGCGCTGATATTGCAAACGGAAACTCTCGATCGCTGCCCGATCTGCGGCAGCGGCGATTTTCGGCGCATTCTCACGGCGCCTGATCATGAGTCCCACACCGGGGAATACGGCATCGATGAGTGCACCAATTGCAGCGTAGCTTTCACGAATCCGCGACCCCTTGAACAGGAGTTGCCGAAGCTCTACGCGCAACGCACCAGCGCGGACTTCCCGAATGCTGGAGGATTGGCTCAGAGGTTGCGCAGTTACGCTATCGACCGATATCTCGCGCGCCACCTGGGGCGGGGCACGGCCGATGACGGGATGCCTTTCGCCGTGCTTGATTATGGCTGCGGCGATGGGGCTTTGGTTCGTGGGTTGTTGCGGTACGGCCGCAGGGCTGCCCGATCGTTGCAAGTGACCGCAGTCGATTTCCACGAAGTTGCGCCGCCTGCAATTGCGGATGCCGGCCCGGCTGTAACCTATCGGATCAACGCCGCGTGGCATCTCGATCCTGGCCACTATGACGCGATCTTCCTGAGGCATGTACTGGAGCACCATTCACGACCGCTGCGACTGCTGTCCGACCTCGCTGCTTCGCTAAACCCGGGAGGCCGTTTGTTTATCGAAGTGCCTAACCGGCACAGCATTTGGGCGCGATTGTTCGGGCGCTACTATTCCGGCTATTACTTGCCGCGCCACTTGTTCCATTTCGATCGCGTTAGTCTCGTGGGTGTCCTGGAGCGCGCGGGGTTCCGTCATCCCGCTGTGCGCTTTGCGCACCATCCGATGATGGGCGGTTCCTTGCGTTACATGACCGGCATGGGATCGGGCAATACGAGTCTGGTCGGGTTGGCCGGCTATCCGTTCCAGATCGGACTGGATGTATTGTGCCGCGGCTCGACTACTTTGCTGGCGACCGCCACGCGCCATGACTGATATTTCGCTAGCTGTCCCGGTATACAACGCGTCGCCATTCCTCGAAGGATTGTTCGAGTGCCTGCGCAGCCTTGAACGGGTTCCCGGTGAAATTGTCTTTCTTGACGATGCGTCGTCTGATGATTCGTTGCAAAAGGTGCGCATGTTCGTCGAAACGGCCACGCTACCTATTCCGATGCGCGTTATCGCGAACGAACGCAATCTCGGCATCGCCAGTGCATACAACAGACTCGTCAATGAGACCCGAGGCAAGTGGCTGCAGTTGCTGGATGGGGATGACGTGTTGGTTGAGCGAGATTATTACGCGCAGATTGCGCCTGCCTTGGCCGCCGACAACACCCTTGTAATCACCGGCGTGGAAAGCAATTCGGCGCTGCTCAGGAGCGGTTCGCGCTGGTTCGGAAGGTTTGTACCGGGTCACCCACCGGTGTGGTGGCCATTGCTCGGCTCGTTTGCCACGCGTTCCGGGGTTATTTATCGGCGACAGTCCCTCATTGATCACCCTTTTCCAGATCCAATGTATCCAGGATCAGACGTAATCCATCTGCTCGATCTGCGGTGTACGGGACGTTGCGCATTCATGTCGCGTCCGCACGTTTTCCATCGTGTCCACGAGCAATCCACATCAAGCCGCTCCCGTGATTACACGGGCTACCGCAGACAACTTGCCCGTTTCGGAGGCGTTGTTCGTTTTACCCACCGTTGTGACATTGCGCTTCGCCAGCTCGGGCACCGATGGAGCCGCTGATATTGTCCATGCGGCATGCTTCCTGTGGCACGGAGTTTCGGTACCACGGACCATTTGCCGCCGACATGTGCTTCGAGAGCGCTTGATGATCACCACGCTACCGAGCGGCGCATGAAAAGACTTTTGCTCAAGATAATTGTTTCCTGCGTGCTGCTCGCGTTGCTCTTATGGCGAGTGCCACTGGGCGAGATCGGCGCACACATGCGCCTATTCCATGCGGTCACGCTCTGGGCGGTCGTAAGCCTGTCGCTGGCGTGTTGGGGGATTGCTGCCGTAAGGCAATGGTGCCTGTTGCCGGAATTCCGATATCGCGATCTGTTGTACGTGACGTTTATCGCGAAGTTCTACGCTACGATCCTGCCGGGACAAATCGCCGGCGATGTAGTCAAGGCGTACCGGTTGGGAAGGCAATCCTCGCGGGCAGGGCACGCCGAGGCCGCGACAGTGCTGGATCGTGGGCTCGGTTTGCTCGCGCTATTCATTGCCAGTGCGATCGCATCGTTGTACTCGACTCGATTGCCGATGCCATTGCGCCTTTTCTTCATTTGCGGCGCCATAGGTGTGGCAACAGGTGGAGCGGCGATAGGAAGCCCCCTGTTTCGCGGACTCCTGATTGAGCGCCTGCTGGCGGGTCGCCGTGGGCGAATCGCTGCTTTTATCCACGAGTTCAGCCTTGCGCTGCACGACCAGCTACGCCGACCGGGCATGCTGCTTGCCGCGATGCTGCCGGCGATCTTGTTCCATGGGGTCTGCATAGCGATGCAGGTGCTGCTGGGCGACGACTTGGGCATCAAACTCGGTTGGGCGGATTGGACGGTTATTTATGCTGGTGTATCGCTGCTGATGCTGTTGCCCGTCAGCGTGGCCGGCTTGGGCCTTCGGGAAGGAGGTTACGTAGGCCTGCTGGCGCTGTTCGGGTACAAAGCCAGCGCGGCATTGTCCTTATCGTTCGTCATCCTGGGGGCGGCACTGGTCGCGGCGCTGGTCGGTGGAGGTCTGGAATTGGTTTCCTTGCTAAATCGAGTTCGTGCATCATCGGATGCTTCGCATCACTCGAGCGGCCGTTGATGGACGGAGTACGTGTTCTGTTTCGGCGAATTGATTTTGGAAGAACCACTTTGCACAGTAAGTTTGCAGGAGACGGCATCTTGGACAAGAAGATGAGAAGCCGCCCACTGCACCTGCTCGGCCCGGATTATGGCCTCGGCTTGGTCCGGCAGTGCAACGAGGCGCTCAAGTTGGCTAAGACGGGTCAGAGATGCTCATGATGCGAGACCGCTCCGTCGGAGGGCGCAAGCGCCATCTGGCGAAGGGTGTATTGCACGGCGTGATCGCGCTGGCTGCTTTCATCGCGTTGTTCTACTGGGTTGGAGACCTCGGTAACCTGAGCATGCATCGCCCTTTCGAGTATTCGGGCGATGCGCTGGAAAAGCTTGCCTACCAAGCGCATGACTACGTTGCCAACGATTTCGATATTCGAATGCGGGCGCCGTTCGAGTTGGCACATTCCGAACGTGGCCAGTATGTCTATAACGCTTTGTTTCAGTCCGACTCGAACCTGATCTGGATCGCAAAATTAATCGGTGGCAACGGAGCGGCCAAGACGCTCAATCTGGCCTATCTCCTCAGCTTCCTGCTGGTTTTCGGGTCTGGATATTGGGCATATGGTCGCCTTGGCCTGCGCGATCCTTTCCGATTCGGCGCGGCCAGCCTGTTTGCATTGATGCCCTACCATTTTCAGCGCGCCGAAAATCATCTGCTGGAGTCGATGTACTACTTCGTTCCGCTGATGATTCTCCTGATGCTCAGCTTGTGGTCTGCGCGCCCGCTGGCTTGTAGATGGAACGGTGATCGATGGCAGTTCACATGGCGCGACAGCCGACTCTGGGGCGCGCTGCTATTGCTCACGTTTCTCACATCGTTCAATCCGTATCAGCAATTTTTCTTCGCATGTCTGGTGGCATCTGTCGCCCCTTTTGCGGCGGCCTGTCGGAAAAGCTGGCGGCCACTTCTTGCGGGCTGGGGATTGGCGGTGTTTGCTTGCGCGGTACTGGTGTTCAAGCACGTCTTGGCGCACCATCTGGCTGCGCCTGATTTAGCACTTGGGCTCAACAATCAATCCATAAGTGATTATGGTGGTGCAGAACGTTATCCGCTCAAGATCGCGCAGATGCTGCTTCCTGTACAGGGACATCGATGGAGCGTGCTCGCTTCGCTGCGGCACATGTATGACGTGGCCAATCCTTTGAACAATGAAAACAACACGACCACACTTGGTTTCATTGGCGGAGTAGGCTTTTTGTCCTGCATCGCTTTTGCATTGAGTCCCGTTGCAAAGATGCGGTTGGGCCGAGCGGGAAAGCTTGGATTGATTGTCTTGATGGCGGTGCTATTTGCGTCAATGGGTGGGTTTAGCTCGTTGATATCCACTGCGAGTGCGGTTGTGCTTGGCCCGGGATCCTTGCTGACCCAGGCACGCGGCTGGGACCGTATCATCGTGTTCATCGGATTTTCCGCCTACTTCACGACGTTTTGGCTGTTGCAACGCTGCGTGTCGGTCATTGCGTTCGTCGGCTGGAGGCGATTTGCATTGATCTGGTTCGCAGGTGCCGCCGTATTCGCCTTTGCGCTGTGGGACCAAGTGCCTTACACGGTCACGCAGCAGCGAGATGGCCATTTTCGAAGCGACAAGATTTTCTTTGGCACCCTGCAGAAACGGTTGCCCGCCGGTTCGCGGATATTCCAGCTGCCGTTCGTCGTCCACCACTACTCGGGCTTCGTACTTCCAGGCGTTTACTACACGGAGATGCTGCGCCCTTATGTCAATACCCGTAATTTGCACTTCACGTATGGTGGGGACAGGCTATCCGTCCAGGCGCAATGGCTGAGGGCAGCCTCGGCGTTGCCGGCCGATCAGGCTGCGGATTACCTGTGCAGATATGGTTTCGCGGGCGTGTTGTTGCAGCTGAACATGCTGAAAGATCCCGCCACGCTGGCGGAGCAGTGGCAAGTCGCACTGGGTACGGCTCCGACGGTTAGTGAAGACGGCGATTACGCATTCTTCCCCTTGGGGTCGTTTTGCGCATCTCGTGGCATTCAGCGCATCAAAATGGACTCGATGAAAGCAAAGTCACTGGAAGAACTCAAACAGGGCCTGCAATTCCTGCCCGGGGGAGCCTTCGAGCACCTGACCGGTCGCGTGCTTTTGACGCCTGCCGACAGGATTGTGATTAACGCGGACCAGAACGAACAAGGCAACATTGCATACGGTCCATATGAAACCTTGGATCCCGGGCCGTATCAAGCCGTGTTCAGCTTTGCGAACATATCCAACGACGACGAGCATCGAGGGGCATTGACAATCGACGTCACCGTCCAGACCTTCGGCAAGGAGCACGTTTTGACCAGTGCAACGTTCCAGCCGGCGTCCGGAACAGGACCCCTCCAAACCAGATTGGAGTTCGTCATAGGCAGGAATGACACCAACGTACAATACCGGGTGGTTAAAACCGCCGGCTTCGGCGTGGAGTTTCTGGGGGTAGACATCCAGAGGCTGTCTCGGTGACCAAGTCGGTCAACTAAGTCGCTATCAGTCGGGCCGTAGCGGATTCAGCCTCTGTCATACCGGGTCGTGCCCCTGCTTATCAAACCCTCAGCTCTGGTCGATTACGGAACAAGGCCAGCGCCCCCGGATTCGCTAACGCATCGGTGTTCTTCACCTGCTCGCCGTGGATCACGGCGCGCACCGCGAGTTCGGAAATCTTGCCTGAGATGGTGCGCGGAATGTCCGCCACTTGCAGGATCTTGGCGGGTACGTGGCGCGGGGTGGTGTTGTCGCGGATCTGTTTCTTGATCTTGTCGCGCAATGCGTCGTCCAGCGTCAGGCCTTCGCGCAGCCGCACGAACAGCACGATGCGTTCGTCGCCCTGCCAGTGCTGCCCGACCGCGACGGATTCCAGCACCTCGGGCAGTTGTTCCACCTGCCGGTAGATTTCCGCGGTGCCGATGCGCACGCCGCCGGGATTGAGGGTGGCGTCGGAGCGCCCGTAGATGATGATGCCGTCGTGCCTGGTCAATTCGGCGCGATCGCCGTGGCACCACACGCCGGGGATTTTGAAAAAGTAGGCCGCGTAATATTTTTCGCCTTCGGGATCGTTCCAGAACTTCACCGGCATCGACGGGAAAGGCGCGGCGCAGGACAGTTCGCCCGGCTGTTCGCGCACGGGCTGGCCCGCCTCGTCGAGGATTTCGACCTTCATGCCCAGGCCGCGGCATTGCAGTTCGCCGCGATACACGGGCAGCAGCGGATTGCCCAGCGCGAAGCAGGAAATGATGTCGGTGCCGCCGGAGATGGAGGCCAGCTGCACGTTCTCCTTCACGTCACGATAGACGTAGTCGAAGCTTTCGGGCGCCAGCGGCGAGCCGGTCGAGAGGATGGCTTTCAAGGGGATGAGCTTGTGCGTTTCGCGCGGCTTCACGCCCATCTTCGCGGTGGCGTCGATCCACTTGGCGCTGGTGCCGAAGACGCTGATGCCCACCTCGTCGGCCAGATTCCACAAGGCATTGCCATCGGGATACGTGGGCGAGCCGTCGTACAGCACCAGCGCCGCACCCACCGCGAGGCTGGATACAAGCCAGTTCCACATCATCCAGCCGCAAGTGGTGTAGTAGAAGATGTGGTCTTCGCGCTTCAGGTCGGTGTGCAGCACCAGTTCCTTCAAGTGCTGCAGCAGCGTGCCGCCGGCGCCGTGCACGATGCACTTGGGTTTTCCGGTCGTGCCGGAGGAATACATGATGTAGAGCGGGTGGTCGAACGGCGTCGGCACGAATTCCGGCGGATGATCGTCGTTGCCGGCGAAGGCGTCCCAATTCACGGCGTCGCGCAGGCCGTCGAGTGGCAGCGGCTCGCCGGAATAGGGAATCACCACGCACTTTTCGATCGACGGGATCGCCGCCAGCACTTCGCGCACCTTGGCGAGGCAATCGTGGCGCTTGCCGCCGTAGGCGTAAGCGTCCGCGCAGAACAAGACTTTCGGCTCGATCTGGCCAAAACGATCGACGATGCCGTTGACGCCGAAATCCGGCGACGCGGACGACCAGATCGCGCCCAGCGAGGTCGTGGCCAGCATCGCGATGACGGTTTCCGGCAGGTTCGGCAGGAAGCCCGCCACGCGATCGCCCTTGCCCACCCCCGACTGCTTCAACGCGTGGGCGATGCGCCCGACGTTCGCGTGCAATTGCGCGTAGCTGATCTCGCGCGCGTGGCCCCATTCGTTGCGGAAGATCAGCGCCGGCTTGTCGTCCCGGAAGCGCAGCAGGTTCTGCGCGAAGTTGAGCTGCACGTTCGGAAACCAGCGCGCGCCGGGCATCTTGTCGCCATCGACCAGCGCCGGTTCGAAATCACCGCTGGCGCGGATGCCGCAGAACTCCCACACCAGCGGCCAGAACTTCTCCGGATGGCGGATGGAGAAGTCGTAGAGCGGCTGGTAACTGCCGATATCGGCATTGCCCGTGGCTTCACGCACGAAGCGAACGAACCGGTGCAGGTTGGTGGCATCCCGGCGTTCGGGGCTTGGGGTCCACAGCGGTGCGTCGCTCGACATGCAAAGTCCACACGGGGAAACGGCGGAATTGTAACGGAACGGCCCGCGAGGTCCGTCCCGCCGATGGGGCCTTCAGCACGCAACGCCGGTGCGGCAGTGCACGCGGCGGCTGTGATTCCCGCCCCGCTTCGAAGCGCTGTCGGCAACCCTGCCTGAATTGTGCGCGAAACGACGAAGTTCGCAGGGCAACACGCTGGTATAAAGACGCATCTTCACAATCGCGGAAGCCGTCATGTCGCGCCATTCCATGCACACCCTCGGCCGCGTGTTCGGCTTGCTGTTGATCCTGGCCGCCGCACCCGCGCTGGCCCAGACCCAACCGACGCTGTTCACGCTGAGCTCCGGAAAACCGACCGTCCTTGGGCAGGGCGTGCAGAAATCCTGGCAGATCAAGGTCGATGAGAACCAGGCGTTCGATTCCATCTTCAAAGGTGGCATGTGGCTGCCCAACCCCGCCGGCGGGCGGATTTACGCGAAGTACCAGCGCCACATCCTGCATGACAACGGAACGTGGACCTGGGTCGGTACGGTGTCGACCGTGCATGGCGACCAGTCGGTGGTCCTGACTTTTGGCAAGGACGGCGCATTCGGCCGCATTCCACAAGCTTCCGGTTACCCGTTGCGCATCACGACCCGCAAGGGGGAGACAACTGTGGTCGAGACTTTTGCGCAAGCCATGGCGCGTTCGGCAGAGGCGCTTCGCTTGTACAGCAAACCCGACTATGTCATTCCACCGCGCATAGCGCCCAAGGAGTCCAACGCGACGGCGACCAGCGCCGCTGCGAGCGCCCCAGTGCAGGCGGCGGCGACCGGCTCGATTACCATCGACGTGATGGTGGCGTACACCCCCGGTTTCGTGACGGAGTTTGGCAGCCAGAGCCTCGCCTTGACGCGCATCCAGAATCTTGTCGATATCACCAATACCGCCTACACCAACAGCGGAGTCAATCAGCAGATCAGGTTGGTGAATACCGTCGAGGTCAACTATCCCGACAACACGGATAACCAGAGTGCTCTGGACGACATCACCGGCATTGACGAAAACGGCAATCCCGTGACGATACCGGCCTCACTGCAGAGCATTGCCACTTTACGCGTTCAATATGGTGCCGATCTCGTCACGTTGATCCGCAGTTTCGACGACACCACGCAGAACGGTTGCGGAGTGGGTTGGTTGATCGGCGGCAACCAGACCCCGATTACGCAGCAGTCAAATGTCTATGGTTACAACGTTGTAAGCGATGGCACGAGCACCAACAGCAGTGGCCAAGCGGTTTATTGCCTGGACACCACGTTCGCGCATGAACTGGGTCACAACATGGGCGACGCCCATGATCGGGCCAATGCTACGGAGCCCGGTGCTTACTCTTACTCTTACGGGTACCAAGGCAATGGTCCCAATGGCTTCGCGACCATCATGGCGTACGGCACTACCACGACCACACCGCTGGCTGTGTTTTCGAATCCGAATATCTCGACTTGCCAGAACACGCCCTGCGGCGTGGCGGACAGCAACCCTTCGAATTCTGCCGACAATGCGCACAGCATGAACAACACGGCGGCGATGATCGCGTCCTTCGAGCCGACGATGGTGGGTTCGACGCCAACATCGACTTACGTGCACAACGATGTGAATGGTGACGGCAAATCGGATTTGATTTGGCAGTCGACCAATGGATCGCAATTTGCGTACTGGCTCATGAATGGAACGCAGCTCGCGGCAAGCCTCGCGATTCCGACGTCTACCACATACAAATTCGTTGCCACCGGCGATTTCAATGGCGACGGAAAAATGGATGTCATCTGGACTGACGGGACGAGCATGTACATGTGGATCGGCAATGGTTCGTCTTTCACCAGCGTTTACATGGGTGGGTATCCAACGGGCTGGACGGTGGTAGGAACCGGTGACCTCAACGGTGATGGTTTCACCGATCTCGTATGGACCAAAAGCAATCAAGTGGCCGAATGGTTGATGAGTGGTTCCACGATGATGGCGAGCTATCGCCAGACGCTGGCCAGCGGCTGGCGGTACCTTGGAACTGGCGACTTCGACGGCGATGGCAAAGTCGATCTGCTCTTGACGAACGGCTCGGCGATGCAGATGTGGATGGCGTTCAGCAATGGGGCGTTCCAAGCAGCCGCGACGCACACGTACCCCGTAGGCTGGACATTGTTGGGAACAGGCGATGTCAATGGCGACCACAAGGCTGACCTGTTGTGGCGCGACAACTCTCAAACCCACTTTGCGTACTGGATCATGAGCGGCACCCAGTTGACCAAATCATGGTTGATCGCGGTGACGCCAGAGTGGAAGTTCGGGACGTCAGGTGACTTCAATGGTGATGGGCTTCTCGACATTGTCTGGTACAACCGAAGCCAGCTTGTAATGTGGCCCGGAGCATCCACGGGTGTGTACAAGGGCGTATATTTCCACCCCTATCCCACCGGTGGGTGGACAATGCTGCCGTAGGCCTGCCGCCGGTATGTTCCTCACACCGCCGCTTCCAGCTCCGGCACCAGCTTGAACAAGTCGCCGACGAGGCCGATGTCGGCGACTTCGAAGATCGGCGCGTCGGCGTCCTTGTTGATCGCGACGATGGTGCCGGCGTCCTTGATGCCGGTCAGGTGCTGGATGGCGCCGGAAATGCCGATGGCCATGTACAACTCCGGCGCGATGATCTTGCCGGTCTGGCCGACCTGCATGTCGTTGGGGCAGTAGCCCGCGTCCACCGCTGCGCGCGAGGCGCCGGCGGCGGCGTGCAACTTGTCGGCGAGCTTGTAGATGATCTCGAAGTTTTCCTTCGAACCCAGCCCGCGGCCGCCCGACACGACCCTTGATGCACTCTGCAGGTCTGGGCGTTCGCTGGACGCCTGTTTCAATTCCACGAAACGCGTGTGCGATGGAATCGTCGCGTCGATGGACAGCGCTTCGACCGGCGCGGCGTTCGCGGCTTCGCCGACCGCCGGCCACGACGCGGTGCGCACGGTACCGACCACGATGGCGTTGTTCGGCGCTTCCACGGTCACGATGGCATTGCCCGCGTAGATCGGGCGCGTGAACGCATGCGCGTTCGATACCGACATGATGTCGCTGACCTGGCCGACGCCCAGCAGCGCGGCCACGCGCGGCGCGACGTCCTTGCCGAAAGTCGTGGATGGAAACAGCACATGTGTGTAGCCGTTCTTCGCGGCGGCGGCGATCTGCGGCACCAGCACGGCAGCCAGCGCGTGCGCGTTTTCGCCCCGCGCGACCGTCAACACTTTCGAAACGCCATCGAGTTTCGCGGCTTGCGCGGCAATGGCGTCGGGCGCATCGGCCAGTACCAGAACGTCGATCGCGTCCGGTTTGATCTCGCGCGCGCAAGTCACGCAGCGTGCGGTCGAGGTGTTGAGTTGGCCGTTGAGATGTTCGGCGACGATCAGGATTTTGCTCATGGGTACGTGTCCTGCTTGAAATACGGGAGCGGAGCCTTCCTCTTCTGTTCGTCATTCCGGGTCGCGCGCAGCGCGGGACCCGGAATCGGTTTCGTTCGGTCAGAAAACCGATTCCGGATTCCGTTCGCGATGAAGCCGCGAACGGCCCCGGAATGACGATCAACGGTTCTCGGCGATGAGAGCCATCAATCAAACCAATCCTTTCTGCTTCAACAGCCCTACCAGTTCGGCGACGTCCTTCACCATCACGCCGCGCGAGCGCTTGGGCGGCGGCGCGTACTGCGTGGTCTTGATCTCGCCGCCGTGCTCGATGCCGAGCGTGGACAACTCGATCGTCTCGATCGGCTTGGACTTGGCTTTCATGATGTCCGGCAGCTTGATGAAGCGCGGCTCGTTCAGGCGCAGGTCGGTGGTGACGACCGCGGGCAGATCGACCTCGATGGTCTCGAGACCTGCATCGACCTCGCGCGTCACCTTCGCCTTGTCGCCGGATATTTCCAGCTTCGACGCGAACGTCGCCTGCGGCCGGTCCCACAACGCGGCCAGCATCTGGCCGGTCTGGTTGCAGTCGTCGTCGATCGCTTGCTTGCCCAGGATCACGAGGCCGGGCTGCACCGATTCGATCAGTTTCAGGAAGGTGCGCGCGGCGGCCAGCGGCTGCACCGGATCGGGCGTGACCACGTGGATCGCGCGGTTGGCGCCCATCGCGAGGCCATTGCGCAGGTGCGGCTGCGCGTCGGCCGGCGCGATCGTCGCGATCACCACTTCCCCGGCGATGCCTTTCTCGCGCAGGCGCAGCGCCTCTTCCAGCGCGATGTCGTCGAACGGATTGGGCGACAGTTTCACGCCGTCGGTGACCACGCCCGTGCCGTCCGGCTTCACCTGGATGCGCACGTTGTAGTCGACCACGCGCTTGTAACCGACCAGAATCTTCATTGCGGCTCCTTGCAAGGCTGTGCCGTCGCACGGCATCCCGCCATTGTAGCCGACCGCGTGCGCCGGCCTCGCCGCTTGGGCCTCGAACCTGCGGCTCGCGAGCGAGCGCAGGCCGTCAGCGGGTGGCGCGCGCCAATACCGCAGCCGCGAAGCGCCGCGCGGCGCTCTCGGCGTGCGCGGCGAAGACCGAAGGCTCGACCAGTTCCAGTTCCAGCAGGCGTGGCGCGCCGTCATCGCCGTGGATCAGGTCGACGCGTGCGTACAACAGCGGCTTCTCGAACGGAATCGCGGCGAGCGCGTGTTGCGCGACGGCCAGTTCGTCGGCCGTTGGCGTGCGCGGTTCGATGGTTTCTTCGGCGTACAGTCCCGTGGTCGAGCCTGCGCCGCGTTTCAGCAGCGGCCCCTTGCGGATCGCATGGCTGAACGTGCCGTCGAAAAACAGCAGCGCGGTTTCGCCGTGTTCGTCCACGCGGTCGAGATAGGGCTGCAGCAGCGCGCTGCGATTCTTGTCGAGCAGGCGTTGCACGTGAGCGACGATCGCGTCGCGGCTATCTCGTGAATGTCTTTGCGCATCGCGCGAACCCGCGCCGACGGCGGGCTTCACCACCATATCCCGGCTTTTCCTTCCCCCGCTTGCGGGGGAAGGTGCCGAAGGCGGATGGGGGAAATCTTGCAGAATTCCATCTACGGCGCTGACTGCATTTTCACCCGGTTCCACAAACACGCTCGGCACCACCGGCACGCCCGCTCGTTGCAGATCCGAGAGGTAGTGCTTGTCGGTATTCCAGCGGATCACATCGAGCGGATTCGAGAGGCGCGTCTGCCGCGACACGCGTTCCGCCCATGCGAGGAATTCCGGCAACCGCTCGAAGTAATCCCAGGTCGAGCGCAGCAAGGCGAGGTCGAAGCGTGGCCAGTCGATCGTGTCGTCGTCCCAGTCGACCTCGTGCGCTTCCGCGCCGGCTTCGCGCACCGCGTCCAGCAGCAGCGGCATGTCGTAGTCGGTGCCGCGCGCCGCGCGCGCGGTGACAAGGGCGATGCTGGGGATTGTCATGAGGCTGACAGCCGGCAAAGGAGCGCAGGCTAGCATGCGCTCCGCAATCCATCGGCCGTGCGAGTCATCGCCCGTCGGGTGGCGGGCGATGATGGAAAACGCGAGGCTATTGTTTCCGGCCAGGGCGCCAACCGGGTGTGCCAGCGCGCCATTTGATGAATGCGATCCAATCCGCGGTCAATAGATCGGTTTGCGTGCGCGTGGAACCGATGCCGTGGCCGGCCTGAGCATCGATCCGCAGCAGTACCGGATCGGGTGTGCCGGATGCCTGCAGCGCGGCGGCAAACTTGGCCGGTTCCCACGGCGATACGCGCGGGTCGTTCAAGCCGGTGGTGATCATCACGGCGGGATAAGCAACGCCCTTCGTCACGTGCTGGATCGAATCCATCGCGTACAAATTCTTGAAGCCTTGTTCGGTCTTCACACTGCCGAATTCTGGAACGTTCGGCGGCCCGTTCGGAGAAAATTCGGAGCGCAACGTGTTCGCCGCCGGCACCAGGTCGATCACGCCCGCGAACAGGTCGGGGCGTTCCGTCATCGCGCGGCCCATGGTGATGCCGCCGGCCGAACCGCCGATGATGAACAGCTTGTCCTTGCTGGTGATGCCGCGCGCGATCAGGGCCTCGCCGCAGGCGATCAGGTCCTGCCATGTGTTGTGCTTGTTGGCGTCCTTGCCGCCGAGGCGCCACGCTTCGCCCTTCTCGCCGCCGCCGCGCACGTGGCAGATGCCGTACGCTATGCCTTCGCGCATCGCCGCCGCACGCCGCGTGCTGAAGTCGGCGAGGTTGGAAATGCCGTAGGAACCGTACGCTTCCACCAGCGTGATTTGCGGACCCTTGGCGTCCTTCGGCTGGATCAGGCTGAGCGGCACCATCGCGCCGTCGCGCGCCTTCGCTTCGAGGTCGCTGACCTTGAATGCCGCGGCATCCATGTCGCCGCGATGGCCGATGTCCAGCGCAGCGAATTTCCTCGACGACGGGTCGTAATGCAGATAACTCGGCTGCACCACCCAGCTCGAAAGTTCGAGCGTGATGCCCGGCGTGCGCGGGTCGGTGAAGGCTTCGCCGATGTGCCCTTCGAACGGCAATGCGACCGTTTCGATGGAGCTGCTGCCGGTGGGGATGCGCAGCAACTGCGAGTACGCGCCCTTGCGCGCCAGCACGTACAGCGCATCGGACGCGGCGTTGACGGATTCGACCACGCGTTCGGGCTGCGCCGGCACCAGCGTCCTTGCCGATGACAGCGGCTCACCCGCCTTCGTCGTCAGCACCTTGAAGGTCGGTGCATCCTTGTGCGAAAGCAGGAAGATGTCGTCGCCGCGCATCGCCACGCCGGTCACGTCATCCCTGCGATCAAAAAACGGTTTCCACGTGGCGAATTTCGCCGCGTCGGCCGCGGGCGCCAGCCACGCCTTCCATTCGTTCTGCACGCCATTGAGGGAGATCGCAATGGCGTCCGTCGCGCCCGGCGTGATCCCGAGCACCGGAAACTCTTCCGGCGCGAATTTGGGACCGCGCGCGACCTGGGTGCCCAGCAATGCGATCGGTTGGCCTTGCAAGTCCCAGCCGTAAAGCGTTGAGTTCTTGTAGGTATCCGTTTCCGGCGCGCCCGGCTTGAGCTTGGCAAGGCGGTTGAAGTACACGACTTTCGAATCGTTGCTCCAGGTCGTGGCGCCGAAGCGCACGCGGTCGATCGGCCCCGCGATCTGCTTGCCGCTCGCCGCGTCGTACACCGTCATCGAGGCGTTTTCCGAGCCGCCTTCGGAGACGCCGACCGCGACCTTGTTGCCGTCCGTCGATGGCAGGAACCAGTTGATGGCGTAAGGCTTGCCGCCGTGCGCCTTGCGCAACGCGTCGATGTCGATCAGCTTGCGCGTGCCGGAAGCGTCACGCACCATCAGGTCGAAGTCGTCCGAGCCGGGTGCGCGTTCCTCGTAGAAATCGCGGCCGCCGTACGATACGAAACCCTGCACGAAACCGAAGCTGCCGGTGAAGGCCGACACGCGCTTCTGCAGCGTGGCGAGCGGCGCGATCGCGTCCATCACCTTGCGTGTATACGCGCCTTCGGACTTCATCCACGCGAGGGTCGCGGGATCGAGTTTCTCCATGTAGCGGTAGTTGTCGGTGACCTCGACGCCCCACAGCGTTTCGGTGACCGGCTTGATCGGCGCGGTGGCCGGCGCCGCGCCCAAGCCGATCGGCGCCAAGGGATCGCTCGCCGCGGACGCGCCCGCGGCGATCGTCGACATCAGCGCCAAAACGGAGATTGCGGCAAAACGCGTGATACGCATGACCGGCCCTCCACTTGGATTATGGAGCCGAGTCTAGTCTTTCCGCGCGGCAAAGCCAGATGACTTTCGACCTGGTGCCGCGCCGCCGTCAAAGGTTCTGGTAATTGGGTCCGCTGCCGCCTTCCGGCGTCACCCAGGTGATGATTTCGTACGGGTCCTTGATGTCGCAGGTCTTGCAGTGCACGCAGTTGGCGGCGTTGATCTGCAGGCGCAGCGAAGGCGCGCCGTCGCTGCCGGCATCCTCGACGATCTCGTACACGTTGGCGGGGCAGAAGCGCTGGCAGGGGTTGCCGTATTCGACCGTGCAACGCTCGATGCAGATGTTGGTGTCGGCGACATGCAGGTGCACGGGCTGGTCTTCGTCGTGTTCGGTGGCGGCGAAGTACACGCCGGCGAGACGATCGCGCGGCGGCAGCGTGCGTTCGATCCAGCCGGGTTCGCGCGGCGACGTGGCGTTCGGGCCGGGACGATTCGTTTTCGTCGCGGGTGGATCGAGTTTCTCCAGCGAAGACCAGTCGGCGTGGTTCTTCAGCGTCCACGGCGACAAACCCGCGGTCACGGTTTCCCACGTGGCGTTGGCGAGACCGCGCCACAAGCCGCCGTGGAAGCCGGGGCGGATGTTGCGCACCTTGTGCAATTCCTTCGCGATCGGCGACGCGCGCAGGCGCGCATCGAAACCTTCGCTCGATTGTTTTTCCGCGAAATGTTCCGCCGCCAGCATCCCGGATCGGATCGCCTGGTGCGTGCCCTTGATCTTGGGCACGTTCATCAACCCGGCCGCGTCGCCGATCAGGATCGCACCCGGCATTTCCGTGGTCGGCAGCGATTGCAGACCGCCCTCGATCAGCGCGCGCGCGCCGCCCGAGACGATCTGCCCGCCTTCCAGCAGCGGCGCAATGCGCGCGTGGTTCTTCAATTGCTGGAAGGCTTCCCAAGGCCGGAACAACGGATCGGAATAATCGAGGCCCGCGACGAAACCGATCGCGATGCGGTCCTTGTCGAGCTGGTAGATGAAGCTGCCGCCGTAGGTCTTGTTGTCCAGCGGCCAGCCGAGCGTGTGCGTGATGTGGCCCGGCTGCACGCGGCCCGGCGGCAGTTGCCACAGTTCCTTCAAGCCGATGCCGTAGGTTTGCGGGTCGGAGTGCTTGTCGAGCCCGTATTTCGCGATCAGTTGCTTGCTGACGCTGCCGCGGCAGCCTTCCGCAAGCACCGTGAGTTTCGCCAGGATGTCGATGCCTTGCGTGTAGCCGGGTTTGTGCGAACCATCCTTCGCGATGCCCATGTCGCCGATGCGCACGCCCGCGACCGCGCCCTTGTCGTCGAACACCGCGCCGCCCGCGGCGAAGCCGGGGAACACGTCGACGCCCAGCGCTTCCGCCTGCGGCGCCAGCCACGCGCACAGCGCGCCCAGCGACACGATGAAGTTGCCCGCGTTGTGCATCTGCGGCGGCGTGGGCAATTTCATCGCGCGTTTTGCGTCACGCAGCCACAGGAATTCGTCGTGCGTGGCCGGCACGCAAATCGGCGGCGGCGCGTCGCGCCACTTCGGCAGCAGCGCATCCAGCGGCGCGGGTTCGATCACCGCCCCGGAAAGGATCTGCGCGCCGACCGTCGAGGCTTTCTCGATCACGCATACGCGCACGTCGGGCTTGAGCTGTTTCAGGCGGATCGCGAAGGCGAGTCCGGAGGGACCCGCGCCCACCACGACCACGTCGTATTCCATCGTCTCGCGTTCGCTCATCGCGGACTCCCGTCACGCTTCGTTTCCAGCCCTTCATTGTCTTGGGTTCCCGCGCGGGCGGCAAACCCGCATAATCGGTCCCTCGGGAGGGCGAATGAGCGCAATCGAAGACGGCGAAATGCTGGGACCTGAGGCGCTGCGACGCGGCGGTGTGTGGCAATGCCTGCACTGGCTGGCGTCGGGACGCACCACGTCCGAGGCGCTGGCCGAAGCCTGCCTCGACGCGATCGACCGGCGCGATCCCGAACTGCACGCGTTCGTGGACGTGCGCCCCGACATCGTGCGCGACCAGGCGGCGAGCGCGCAGCGCCGCCGGCGCGAGGGGCCGATCGGACGGCTCGACGGGATTCCCGTCGCGATCAAGGACAACTTCGACGTCGCGGGTTATCCGACCCGCGCGGGCCTGCCGACGCGCGACGAACACGTCGCGCGCAACGATGCGCACGCGGTCGCGCGCCTGCGCGCGGCCGGCGCGGTGCTGCTGGGCAAGACCAATCTCGATGAAGGCGCGCTGGGCGCGGCGACGCGCAATCCACACTTCGGCACCACGCGCAACCCGTTCGACGTGAATCGCGTCGCGGGCGGTTCGTCCGGCGGTTCCGCCGCGGCGGTTGCGGCGGGCATGGCGCCGGTCGCGATCGGTTCCGATACCCTGGGTTCGGTGCGCATCCCCGCGAGCTATTGCGGCGTGTTCGCGCTGAAGCCGACCCACGGCGAGATATCCGCACGCGGGCTGGTGCCGGCGGCGCGCAGGCTGGACGCGGTCGGCATCCTCGGCCGCAGCGTCGGCGATCTCGTGGTGATGCTGCAGGTGCTGGCCGGCTACGACGCCGACGACCCGCGTTCGCGCCGCCGCCGCGTCGCGCTGCAGCCACCGGACTGGAACCCCGACCAACTGCGCTGCGGCGTGCTGCCCGATCTTGCAGCCATCGGCGTGGAAGCGCCGGTGATCGAAGTGTTCGAAGCAGCCATGGCGAAACTGCAACACGCGTTGCACGAACGCACGCCGCTGGATTTCTCCGACTGGCCATTCCAGAAGATGCGCCGCGCCGGACTGCTGTTGATGGAAGCGGAGATGCGCAACACCTTCGCCGATGATCTCGCCGACACCGCGCATCCGGTTTCCGAACAATTCCGCACGATGCTCGATTACGCCGCGCGCAAATCGGCGGCCGACTACGCGCAGGCCGACCGCATCCTCGACTTCGCGATGCTGAAGGCGCGCCGCGTGTTCTCGCGCGTGGACGTGCTGGTGCTGCCGACCACGCCGCAGGGCGCGTTCCCGGTCGATGCGCCGGTGCCCGCGTCGCAGGCCGACCTCACCGCATTCGCCAGCCTGTCCGCGTGTCCCGCGGTCAGCATCCCGATGGGCACGCTGCCGGACGGCATGCCGATCGGGATGCAGTTCGTGGGCGCGCCCGGTTCCGACCTGCGCCTGCTGGAGCTGGCGGAAGTGTGCGCGTCGGCGCTGGATGCGGCGCCGGCGTATCCCGTGGGGGTGTGAGCGTCTTTCCTTCCCCCGCTTGCGGGGGTGAGAGTCGGCGCTTGCGAACTGCCGGCGGCAGTTCGCGCCGGCTCGAACGCACGAGGCAGGATGCCGAGGGCTGGGTTGCTTGGCGAGCGCCGGATGCGCGAGCCTAGCAACGGTGCCCGAAGGGCGGATGGGGGACGCACTCGCGGTCTCCTCGCAAATTTGAATTCGACATCCTTGTCTTTTTTCGCCCGCCTCCCGGGCGGGCGAGCCACCTTTCTTTGCGTGGCCAAAGAAGGTGGCCCAAAGAAAGGCCACCCCGGTGCTGCGCCTTTCGTCCATCCATGGACGAAAGGTGCGATCGGACCGGCCGGGCTTGCCGACGCGCCATCCCTGGCGCGGCGGCAAGTGGGCGCAATCCCTTGCGCCCACCCTGCGGGCCTTCTCGTCCGGCCCTCACCGCAGCACAGGGGCCCCGGATCCGCTTCGACGACGGCCATCCTGGCCTCGCTCGAAGCAAGACCACACAGTCTGCGTTGCAGCAACAGCGCGCAGGATGCGCGCCCAATGGGGCCCCTCGAACACGGCGAGCGGACGGCGGATCAGTCCGAAGGATGGCGCACAGGAAGTGCGCCAGTTCGCCGCAGGCACAGGGATGTGCCTTCGGCGAACCCCGGTGGCCGCTCGCGCATCCTGAGCACATGGATGTGCTCAGGACGTGTTCGCGGGGTGGCCTTCTCTTTACTCCGGGCGTCCTGCCCTCCGCCCTTTGGGCCGCCTTCGGCGTTCTCGCGCGTTCCCGACGCGCGAGTGGTGACTTTCTCTTGGCCAAGCAAGAGAAAGTCACCCGCCCGCGCGGGACGCGGGCGGAAAAAGACAGGGATGTCTGGCTGACTCCGCAGCGGACCTCAATGTGAGTTTGCACGCGATACCGAGTCGGCGTCCGCCGGATGCGCCGCGCGATCGCGATTCGCGACGTCGATCGTCCACGCGACTACCTGCTGCGCCAGTTCATCGTCGGCCGCGCCGAACGCCGCGACGATCTGCGGCACGTCGACGCCGGCCGGGTTCTGTGTGACCACGAAGCTGCGGGTCGCGAGCAGGTTGCGCGCGTCGCCGCGGCGCAGTTGCGCGTCGAAGCGCACGACCACCACGGGTGATCCATTCCGGTATTCCGACTGGAATGCGCGCAGGTTGCCGCTCAACGAATAATCGGAGGCGAAATGATCGTCGTCGGTGGTGACGGCCGGCAGTTTCGCGCCCATGAACGCGTCGACCAGCCGATGGCGGATCAGCAGCGCGGGCGATTCGCTCCAGCGCGCGCCCTTGTAAGTGCTGACCTGGCCCGGCTCGGGCATCACCACGATTCCGGTGCCATCGAGCGGGCCGGTGGTGTTGGGCGCGTCCACGCGCAAGCTGAAACCGGCCGCCGCCGCGGGCGCGGCGCTGGCGGTTTCTTCCGGCTGCCAGATCTGCACGGGTTCGCGCGAGGGCAGAATCGAGCAGGCGGCGAGCAGTGCGCACGACGCGAACAACGTGCACGCGACGAAAAAACTCCTGGGCGCGTTCATGGTCGCTCCTCAATGTTTCGGCGTGAATTCGGAAGGCTGTTCGCGTCCGAACAGGTAGCCCGCGGGATTGGCCTGCAGCCTGCTGGTCAGCTGGTGGATGTCGCGCAGGGTCGAGCGCAGTTCGCGCAGCGCGGGTCCGATCTGGTCCACGCCGCGCAACCCTGATTGCAGCGAGCCCTGGTTTTGCGTGAGCAGCGTGTTCAGGGTCTGCGTGGTCTTCTGCAGCGACGCCATCGCGGCGGCCGCGCGATCCAGCGTTTCGCGGCCGGGGCCGTTGACCAGCGAATTGGCGCCGGCGAGGGTCTGGTTGAGTTGCTTCGACGCGCCCGCGGCTTGCTTGATCAGCTCGCGCAAGTCGTCGCGTTCGGCGGCGAGCGCGCTGGTGGTCTGGTCGATGTTCTGCAGCGTGTCGTTGATGCGGGCGACATTCTGTTGCGACATGATCTGGGTCAGCCGATCGAGGATGCCGTTGATCGAGGTGACGACATCGCTGCCCGAGGACAGCAGCGCGCTGAGCGCGGAAGTTTCGGATTTGATGACCGGCACCGGATTGTCGGGCGTCGGCATCAACGGCTGGCTGGTCGGCGCGCCGCCGGTCAATTGCACGAAAGCGACGCCGGTCAGGCCGAGCAGGCCGAGCTTGGCGCGCGTGTCTACCTTGATCGGCGTGTCGGCGGCCACCTGGATGCGAGCCAGCACCTTGCGCGGATCGCGCGGATCCAGCTTCAACTGGCTGACCTCGCCGATCTGGATGCCGTTGTATTGCACCGGGCTGCCCTTGGACAGGCCGGTCACCGATTCGGTGAACACGATGTCGTAATAGTGGTATTGCTTGTTGAGGCTGGTCTTGCCCAGCCACAGCGCGAACAGCAGCACCGCCGCCACCACCAGCAGGGTGAAGGCGCCGATCAATACGTGATGGGCTTTGGTTTCCATAGCGCTACCTCAAGCGATCGCCTGGATGGACTGTGCCGCCCGGCCGCGTGGTCCCTGGAAATATTCGCGAATCCAAGGGTCGTCGAAGCGTTCCACCTTGTCCAGCGAATCGGCCACGATCACGCGCTTGTGCGCGAGCACCGCGACGCGGTCGCAGATCGCGTGCAGCGAATCGAGGTCGTGGGTGATCATGAATACCGTCAGCCCCAACGCATCGCGCAGGGTGCGGATCAGCTGGTCGAAGGACGCCGCCGCGATCGGGTCGAGGCCCGAGGTCGGCTCGTCGAGGAACACGATGTCGGGATCGAGCGCCAGCGCGCGCGCCAGGCCCGCGCGCTTGACCATGCCGCCGGAAAGTTCGGATGGATACTTGTGGCGCACCTCCGGCGTCAGGTCGGCCAACGCGATCTTCAGCGCGGCCACCCGCAGTGCGTCGTGCAAGGACAGCTTCGTATGCTCCATCAGCGGCACGCGCACGTTCTCGCTCACCGTCAGCGACGAGAACAGCGCGCCGTTCTGGAACAGCACGCCGCAGCGGCTTTCGATCGCGACGCGCTTGTCTTCCGGCAGGTCGTGCAGGTTCTCGCCGAACAGCTTCACGCTGCCGGCGTCGGGGCGGCGCAGGCCCAGGATCGTCCGCAGCAGCACTGACTTGCCGGTGCCGGACCCGCCGACCACGCCCAGGATTTCGCCGCGATAGACATCGAGGTCGAGGTTCTCGTGCACCACCTGGTCGCCGAACTGACTGCGCAGGCCGCGCACTTCGACCAGCGTGTCGCGCGGTTGGGCGGTCACGGCGATGGTCACCAGTTCATCTCCATGAAGAACAGCGCGGCGACGGCGTCCACCACGATCACCAGGAAAATCGATTGCACCACGCTGGACGTCGTGCGCTCGCCCACCGATTGCGCGCTGCCCTGCACCTTGAAGCCTTCGAGGCAGCCGATCACCGCGATCAGGAACGCGAAGATCGGCGCCTTGCACAGTCCCAGCCACAGGTAACGCAGCGGCGTGTCGGTCTGGAACACCGAGATGAACATGGTCGGCGTGATGTTCAACGCGAACCAGCACACCAGCGCACCGCCGACGACGCCCGCGAGGATCGCGAGGAAGGTCAAGAGCGGCGTCACGATCATCAGCGCCAGCACGCGCGGCAGCACCAGCAGTTCCATCGGGTCGAGACCCATGGTGCGCATCGCGTCGATTTCCTCGCCGACCTTCATCGAGCCGATCTGCGCGGTGAACGCGCTGGCGGTGCGTCCGGCCAGGATGATCGCGGTCAGCAGCACGCCGAGTTCGCGCAGGAACGCGTACGAAACGAGATCGACGGTGAACACCGTCGCGCCGTAACGCTGCAGCGCGGTCGCGCCCAGGAACGCGATCACCGCGCCGATCAGGAACGACAGCAGCACCACGATCGGCACCGCGTGCAGGCCGGTCTGTTCCATGTGCGCGACCAGCGAGGTGACGCGCCAGTGCCGGGGCCGAAGCAGGACGCGCACCTGCGTTTCCAGCGTCATGCCGATGAACGCCAGCAGCTTGGCGCCGAGCTCCGCGATGTGCACGACGTTGCCGCCGATGTCGGCCAGCATGTCCATGAAACCGAAATTGGGTCTGGGCTTGGGCCGGTGCGCGTAGATTTCCGCGACCGCGTCGCTGACGGTGCCGAGCAGGGCGCGCAGTTCGCGCGGCACGTCGCGGTCGTGGTCGGCCAGCCAGTGCAGGGCCTTCGGCCCCAGCGCGACCGCGATCAGGCCGGCGCCGGAGGTATCGACGCGGCCGACGTCGTTGAAATCCACGTCCGGGCACTCGGGAAGCGCAGGCTTCAGGGCGTCGAGCTGCGCTTCGAGCGCGGCAAAATGCTGCAGCGTCCAGTCGCCGGTGAAACGCAACACGTTCTCACCGGTCTCCGGCAGCGGCAGCCATTCCACCAAGCCGGGCGTCGTCGGGGACGGGTTCATGCGCGCAAGTGTAGCGTGCTCGTACTTGTGCGATCGTCCATGATCGCTGTTCCGCTGCGCGAGCGAGCCGTGCTTCACGAGTAGCCATCCGTGGCGCTGGGCGCCGGCCCGGCCATCACTGGCCGGTCGCTCGGCCGACCACGCGATGCCACCGGCATCGCGTAAACGTCCGTCCTCGCGCTGACTTTCCACAACAGCCCCGCCATAATTGCCGTTCCACAGCAGGCCTCGCCATGACCAAGCAGACCATCCTCAACGCCACCCACCGCGCCGCCGGCGCGAAGATGGTGGATTTCGGCGGCTGGGACATGCCGCTCAATTACGGCTCGCAGATCGAAGAGCACCACGCGGTGCGCCGCGACGCCGGCATGTTCGATGTCTCGCACATGACGGTGGTGGACCTGCATGGCGCGCGCACCCGCGAATTCCTCAAGCACCTGCTGGCGAACGACATCGGCAAGCTGAAGAAGCCCGGCAAGGCGTTGTATTCGTGCATGCTCAATGAGCGTGGCGGCGTGATCGATGACCTGATCACGTACTTCCTGGCCGAAGATTTTTTCCGGATGGTGGTGAATGCCGCGACCCGCGACAAGGATCTCGCATGGATCGAAAAGCAGGCGGCCGCATTCGGCGTGAAGGTCAGCGAACGGCCCGAACTCGCGATGATCGCGGTGCAGGGTCCGAATGCGCGCGCGAAGGTGCTGGCGCTGCTCGATGCCGGCGATCGCGGACGCGTCGAAAAGCTGGGCCGCTTCGCCGCCGCCGAAGCGCGCGGTCCGGGCGGCATGCCGCTGTTCGTGGCGCGCACCGGCTACACCGGCGAAGACGGTTTCGAGATCATCGTTCCGGAGCAACACGCGACGGCACTGTGGAACGCGCTGGCCGTGGCCGGCGTGCGTCCGGCCGGCTTGGGCGCACGCGACACGCTGCGGCTCGAAGCCGGCATGAATCTCTACGGCCAGGACATGGACGAGGACGTCACGCCATGGGAAGCGGGGCTCGCGTGGACGGTATCGCTGGACGAGGGGCGCGACTTCATCGGCCGCGCCGCGCTGGAACAGCAGAAGGCGTCCGGTGTGCCGCGCGAGCTGATCGGCGTGGTGATGGACGAGAAGGGCGTGCTGCGCCACGGCCAGCGCGTGATTACGGACAAGGGCAACGGCGAAATCCTGTCCGGCATCTTTTCGCCGACGCTCGGCAAGGCGATTGCCTTCGCGCGGGTGCCGGCGGGCGCACGCGCGAACCTGCGCGTGGACATCCGCGGCCGCGAGTTGCCGCTGCGCGCCGTGAAATATCCCTTCGTGCGCGACGGCAAGCCGTGCGAGGGAATCTGACCCGTGGCCGCGCTGCCGAACATCGTCGAGGCACCTTTTTCCGCGCCCGTGGACGTGGCTAGAATCACGGGTCTCCCGAACAACCAAGGACACGTGTCATGAGCGAGATTCCCGGTGACCTCAAGTTCCAGAAGTCGCACGAATGGGTGCGGATCGAGGAAGACGGGCGCGCACGTGTCGGCATTTCCGACCACGCCCAGGGCTTGCTGGGCGACCTGGTCTACGTCGAACTGCCCAAGGTCGGCGACAAGGTCGAGGCGGGCGCCGGTTGCGCGGTGGTGGAGTCGGTGAAGGCGGCGTCGGATGTGTATGCGCCGGTCAGCGGCGAAGTGGTCGAGGTCAACGAAGGCCTCGCCGACAAGCCCGAAACCATCAACGAAGATGCATTCGGTGACGGCTGGTTGTTCGTCATCAAGCTGTCCGACCCGGACGAAGTGGATGCACTGCTCGGTCCCGACGACTACCAGGAGTTGATCGAGAGCGACGAAGATTGAGGATGTGTCCGGCGCGAAATCGCGCGCTGCGCGAAAAAATTTTCGCGCCCCGGTTTGTCCCGCATTCAGCCTGACCGACGCGCGCGTGCCGCGCATGTGAGGTTCCATCCACGCATGCCGCGCGCGTGCAGCCGATGCGTGCGCTGGCGACGCGCCGGATGCGCGCAGGCCAGTGTTCATGCGGGTTTTCGGCGATGCACGCCGATCCGGCACGATGGATCATTTGGACGTCTATCCGTCTTTCGTCAGCGGTGGTTCCGCGCGTGGCGCGCGGTTTCGTCGCTAGGGGAGGGCCGGCGCGGCGATCGCAAGAGCTTCATTTGCCGCAAAAAATCGATTGACACCATGATTGCGTGGGGCTAGCTTTCCGCCCGACGACATGTCGCAAGACGGGAAACATGCCGACTGCCAAGTACATCAAACCGTACATCGAGCACGGTTCCAAATCCGAGAAGGTCCGGAAGATCACCGTCTCGATTCCGCTGCATGTACTCCGGCTGCTTTCCGACGAGCGCACACGCCGTCAAGTGTCCAACCTGCGGCACGCCACGAACAGCGATCTTTTGTGCGAGGCGTTTCTGCATGCGTTCACTGGGCAACCACTGCCAACTGATGAGGAGCTGAGACGAACCATGGCTACCAAGAAAGCTGCGAAGAAACCCGCCAAGAAGGCGGCCCGCAAGTCCGCCAAGGCGAAGACCGCCACGGCACGCAAGACCGCACGCAAGACGGTGCGGAAGGCCGCGAAGAAGACGGCCCGGAAGCCGGCACGCAAACGCGCTGCCAAGAAGACCGCGCGCAAGCGCACCGCGAAGAAGGCCGTGATGGCCAAGACCGCGCGCGCCAGCAAGACCAAGCGCGCGAAGAAGGCGAAGAAGTAAGCACGTCGCAAACCGTTTCACGTTGTCTTCGACACCATAACCACAAGCCCGTCCTCCCCGCGACGCCCAGCGCGGGAATGCGGGCAATCCGCATGACGTTGGCCCCGGTTCTTGCCGGGGCTTTCCATTTTTGCGATCGTCGATGATCGCGGCTTCGTCGAAGGGCCGCCGCTCGACCGCTTCGCGCACCCACGGCACCAGAACGCGCTTGCTGCCCGGGTTTCTCACAACAGCTCGCGATCCTGAGGTTCGGCGAGTGTCGATCCCGTCACATCCTGCGAGGGTCCCGCGATGCAACAGCGCGCGGACCGGAATGAACGTGCGCGGATGGAACGGTTCATGCATACCCGTGGAACGCATTCTCCCTTCGCACACAGGTGGGCCGCATGAGCACTTTCGATTCCAGCCACGACGTTTCCCCTCGACCTTTCGGCGCGGTGCGCGGCCTGACCGTGGCCGTGGGCATGGCGCTGTTGCTGGCGGGTTGCGGCAAGGGACAAGGTCCCGCGTCTTCCGCGCCCGTGGCGTCGGCCAAACCCGCGGTATCGGCACCGGCGGCTTCGGGTCCCGCGGAATTGCCGGCCGCGACGCCTTCGTCCGGGAGTTCGGCGGCGCAGGCGCAGGCTGCCGCCCAGGCGAAAGCGAAGCTGTCCGGCATGAGCGTCAACGACCTGCTGTCGGCGGCGCGCGATGCATACGCGCAGCACCGCCTGGTGGCGCCGGCCGGCGACAACGCGATGGAATATTACGAAGCGGTGCTGGCGAAGGATCCGAACAACCAGGTGGCCAAGGATGCCTTGCGCGAGACCTTCCCGTTCGGCGTTCCGGACGTCGAGAAGGCCATTTCGCAGAACAACTTCGCCGAGGCCAACCGCGAAATCGATGTGCTCTCGAAGGCCGATCCGACCAATTACACGTTGACCTTGCTGCGCTCCAAGCTCGATGCGCAGCAGAAGTTGCAGGCGCGCCAGCAGCAGGAGGCGCAACAAAAAGCCCAACACGCGGCGGAACTCGCGGCCGCGCAGCAAGCCGCCGCGGCCAAGGCCGCTGCGGACAAGGAAGCGGCGGCCAGGCTCGCAGCACAGCAGGCCGCGCAACAAGCCGCCACCGCGAAGGCGGCACCGCCGCCGAAACCGGCCGAGGCGCCGCAGCCCAAGCCGGCCGGCATCACCCGTGGTGCGCAGGTGGAGAAAGCGGCGGCGGCGCAGTATCCGCTGGAGGCCGCGCGCAACCAGACCTCCGGGTACGCCGTCGTGGAATTCACGGTGACGGCCACCGGCGAAGTGACCAATGCGCACGTGGTCGACTCGTCGCCGCGCCGCGTCTTCGACCAGGCGGCGATCCGCGCGGTCAACCAGTCCACCTACAAGCCCGCGCTGAAGGATGGCCAGCCCGTTTCCGCGGTGTTGCAGCGTCGCGTCGACTTCAAGTTCGGTGGCTGAGCAGCGGCGTTTGCGCGATGCCGGGGGCATCGCTCGCCGCTGCGAACGCCCGCTCTTCCCCCTTCGCCTGCGAAGTGTGATTGAGGGGAGCGCTTTTTGCCGCGCCGTCCGACATCCCCGCGCCGCTTCGCGGCGACCCCCTTCCTTCGGAAGGGGGTGACAGCTGCTGCGATCACGCTCGACGCCCGAAACGTGAGCAGTTTTCAGTGGTGCCTGCGGCGCGAATGATGTTTGACGCGCGTGCGCGCAGCGGGACGCTCCGGTTCGTCGAGTTGCGCCCAATCCTCGTGCGGCAATCCGAGCAGGTCGTCCAGCAGCATCGGCATCAGCCCCGCCGGCGTGTTGCTCTCGCAGTTCCACAGCACCACCACGCCGGCGTGGTATTTCGGGAAGAACCCGATCATCGAGCGGTAGCCCTTCACCGCGCCGGCGTGGAAGACCAGCTTCTCGCCGGCGTAGTCGTACACGCGCCAGCCGAGCGCATAGGAGGCCTGCTTGACGCGCGCGCGTCGCCAGTTGGAGAACATCCGCTCGCTCGGTGTGTCGATGATCGGCGAGTGCAGCACATCCAGCAGCGAATCGGGCAGCACCATCGGGCGGCCGCCCATCTGCGCGATCAGCCACTGCTCCATGTCGCGGATGCTGGCGTTGACGCCCGCCGCGGGCGGTATGTAGAAGTTGTCGTTGGGTTCGTAGGAAACCCACTGCTTGCCGTGCTCGTAATGCGGCCGCGCCCAGCTGCGGCTGCTCTCCAGTCCATCGCGCCCGTAGCTGGCGGTGGTCATGCCCAGCGGCAGGAACAGGTACTTGTCGACCAGCTGCGAGAAGAATTGCCCGGTCTTGGCGTAGATGACGTCGCCGATCAGCGAGAACGCGATGTTCTGGTATCCGTAGCAGCTGCCCGGATCGCAGGTGAGCGGCACCGTGTCGAGCTTGCGTTCCAGTTCCTGGTAGGGCACGCCGTTGGAAAGCAGGTTGTCGTACGCGTTGTGCGGCAGCCCGATGCTCTGGCTCAGGATGTCGCGCACCGTTGCTTCCTGCGAGGCGTTGGCGTCGCGCAACTTGAAGAACGGCAGCACGCTCGCGAGGCGCGTGTCCCAGCTCAGCGCGCCCTGCCGCACCAGCAGGCCCGTGAGCGCGGTGGCGAAGGCCTTGGACAACGACGCCAGCCGGAACACGGTGTCCGGCTGCACCCTGGCGTCGGTATTCGCATCGGCGTAGCCGAGCGTGCGCTCGTAACGCACCTTGTCGTCGATCACTACCGCGGTGGCGAGGCCCGCCGTGCGGTTTTCCTGCGCGAGCTGGTCCAGCCAGCGGTCGTAATCCTTCAGCGCCGCATCCACGCGTGCCGCCGGCAATGTCGCCTGCGTGCCGGTGTGCACCACAGTGGGTTCCGGTGGAACGGGGTTGCCGTGGGTCTGGACGGCGGGCGCGCCCAGTGCGAAAGCTGAAACGAGGATGCAGGTGAATCCTGCACAGAAAGCCAATACGCGCATGCTATGTCCAAGTGTGCGATCATCCCTGAACGCGGTATCGTTCAGCCGGGCGGGATTCCCGCCTGGTCAACACCACCACGGCCTCGAAGCTGCCATCCATGGCCGGGAGCCCGGGCCGCATCATGGCCGGAGTTCCGGGTCCGACTTTCCACGACAGCGGCTTCGGCCGACATTAGGAGACGACAATGACGGGTCTGATCATTTTCCTGATCATCATCGCCATCATTGTGATTTACCTGATCGCGATCTACAACGGTCTGGTCACTTCACGCAACGCGTACAAGAACGCGTTCGCGCAGATCGACGTGCAGCTTACACGCCGCCACGACCTGATTCCGAACCTGGTCGAAACCGCGAAAGGATACCTTGCGCACGAACGCGGGACGCTTGAAGCGGTCACCGCCGCGCGCACCGCCGCGGTGAATGGCTTGGCCGCCGCCAAGGCCGCGCCCGGCGATCCCAACGCGATGCAGCAGCTCGCGGGCAGCGAGAACCAGTTGACGCAGGCGCTGGGCCGGCTGTTCGCGGTCAGCGAGGCGTATCCGGATCTCAAGGCCAACCAGAACATGATGCAGTTGTCGGAGGAACTCACTTCCACCGAAAACCGCGTCGCGTTCGCGCGGCAGGCCTACAACGACTCGGTGATGAACTACAACAACAAGGTGCAGGTATTTCCGTCTTCGCTGATCGCCGGGCCCGCGGGTTTCACGCCTGCCGAGCCGCTGGCGATCGATGATCCTGCCAAGCGCGAAGCGCCGAAGGTCAGTTTTGCCTGAAAGCCGGGACTCGGGACTCGCGAGCAACGCATCGAGGTCGTGGTTTGAAGACGGACGTCCGAGAATGAAGGCGGGGATTCGCAGATCGGGCTGCGGCAAATGCACGCCTTTTTTGACGGCTCACGTGCGACAGCCGATGCACACGCCATTTGCGAGCCGCTCTTCCCTAGTTCCGAGTCCCGGGTCCCGAGTCCCGTAGCCTCATGGATTTCTTTGCCCAACAAGCCAAGGTCCGGCGCTCCAGCCGCACGCTGGTGTGGCTGTTCGCGTTGGCGGTGCTGGCGATCGTGGTAGCGGTCGACGCGGTCTGCGCATTCTTCCTGGTCGGCTTCCGGCCCGGCGCGCTGATCGGCATCACCATCGCGGTCGTGGTGCTGATCGGCCTGTGTTCGGCGTATCGCGTCGCCAGCCTTTCAGGCGGCGGCGCTGCGGTGGCGCGCGAGATGAACGCCACCGAGGTTCCCGCCGACACCACCAACCCGCAATGGCAGCGCCTGCGCAACGTGATCGAGGAGGTCGCGATCGCTTCGGGCGTGCCGGTGCCGGAAATCTACGTGATGCAGGACGAAGCCGGCATCAACGCGTTCGCGGCGGGCTTCACGCCCACCGACGCCGCGGTGTGCGTGACACAGGGCTGCCTCGACAAGTTGAATCGTGACGAACTGCAGGGCGTGATCGCGCACGAGTTCAGCCATGTGTTGAACGGCGACATGCGCCTGAACATCCGCCTGATGGGCCTGCTGTTCGGGATCATGGCGATCTGGGTGGTCGGGCGTTTCCTGATGTGGGGCGGCTATTTCGGCGACGACGACAGCGGCAGCCGCCGGCGCGGCGGCGGCAGCGGCCAGGTCGCGTTGGCCGGCATCGCGCTGCTCGCGATCGGCGCGATCGGCGTGTTCTTCGGGCGGCTGATCCAGGCTGCGGTGTCGCGTTCGCGCGAATCGCTGGCGGATGCCTCGGCGGTGCAGTTCACGCGGCAGACCGCAGGGATAGCCGGCGCGCTGAAGAAGATCGCGGTGTTCGAGGAAGGTTCCGCGCTGCAGGCGCCGCGCAAGGACGAGGTGCGCCACATGCTGTTCGGCGACGCCGAGGCAAGCTCGCTGTTCGCCACGCACCCGCCCATCATCGAGCGCATCAAGGCGCTGGAGCCCGGCTTCAAGCCCGAGGAACTGGACGCCTACGTCAAGCAATGGCTCGCGGCCGGCAACGATCCGAACAGCATCGAATTGCGCGCGGACCTGCACCCGTGGGAAAAGGCGGTGCACGAATTCGCGCGCATCGACGGCGATGACGACGTCCGCACTGCGCCGGCCCGCACCGCGCAACCGATCGGCGGCGTGATGCCCGCGCGCGGCGCCGAACTGGCGATCACCGCCGCCGGCGTCGCAGCGCAAGTCGCCTCGCCCGGCACCGACGATTACCAGGCCGCGGCCGGCCTGCACGCGCAGATTCCCGCCGCGCTGGCCGCGGCCGCGCGCGATCCGCGCGGCGCGCTGGCGGTGATATTTGCGCTGGCGATTTCCGAACACCCCGATTTGCAGGCGCAACAGGTGCAGGCGGTGACGCAGGCCTTCGATGCCGCGCTGGGCGATGCCGTGCAGAACCTGGTGCCGCGGATGGTCGACCTGCATCCGATGCTGCGGCTGCCGTTGGCGCAGCTCGCGTTTCCCGCGTTGAAGCGCCGACCGCGTCCGGAAGTCGATTGCTTCGTGAAGACGCTGGACGGCGTGATCCACGCCGACGGCCGCGTGGATCTCGACGAATACTGTCTGGCGAAACTGGTGCAGGCGCAGGTGGTCGCGGCGCTGGACCCGTCCGCGGGTTTCAAGGCGGGCACGCTGAAACTGACCGATGCGCAGGACGAATTGCGCGATCTCGCCGCATTGCTCGCGCACTTCGGCAACGACGACGACGAGTCCGCGCAGCGCGCCTTTCAGGCCGCTATGCAGGATGCCTTGCCCAGCGCTTCGATCCTGTACGCGTTGCCCGAAGACTGGCAGGCCGCGCTGGATCGCGCGCTGGCGACGCTGGCGCGCCTGGCGCCGCAGGGCAAGGAATTGACCGTGCGCGCGCTGACCCGCGCGATCGCGGCGGACGGCAAGGTCACGCTGGCGGAATCGGAATTGCTGCGCGTCACCTGCGCGGTGCTCGGTTGTCCGCTCCCGCCATTGCTTGCTTGATTCGTGCGATCGTCCCTGATCGCTGCATCGCTGGATACATCAGTGAACTGGAGCGTCCGGCAGTCATGAACACCAGAACGGGCTTCCTGCCCTGACTTTCCACAACAGCCGCTTCGCAACGGAGACACGCCGGGTCGGGTTGGCGGCGCTGGCGTTCTTCTTCCTGCTCGCCGCCTACTACGTGATCCGCCCGGTGCGCGACCAACTGGCGGGTGCGACCGGTTCGGTCGCGCTGCCGTGGTTCTATGCGGGTACCTTCGCTGCGATGCTGGTGGTCGCGCCACTGTTCGGCTGGCTGTCGGCGCGCCTGCCGCGGCGCGCGCTGCTTGCGTGGAGCTACGGGTTTTTCATCGTGTGCCTCGTCGCATTCGTGCCGCTGTTCGCGCAGCAGGCTCGGATCGGGGCGCGCGCGCTGGGCATCGGCTTCTTCATCTGGGTCAGCGTGTTCAACCTGTTCGTGGTGTCGCTGTTCTGGAGCCTGATGGCGGACCTGTTCGACGGCGAACGCGCGCGGCGCGTGTTTCCGCTGATCGCGCTGGGCGGCGCGTTCGGCGCGCTGGCGGGTCCCGCGTTGACTTCGCTGCTGGTGGAACGCATCGGCGTGGCGCCGTTGCTGGTCGTGTCGGCGATATTGCTGGTGATCGCACTCGGACTGATGCTGTATTTGTCGGCGACGAACACCGGAACGCGCGCAGAAGCAGCGCCGATCGGCGGCTCGATCCTTGCGGGTCTGCGCGCGACCTTCACCGATCCGTTCCTGCGCCTGATGGCGCTCCTGATGCTGTGCTCGGACGGCGTGGGCACGCTCGCGTACGCGCTGGTCGCCGATTACGCCAAGGCGCATTTCGCCGATGCCGCCGCGCGCACCGCCTTCTACGGACACATCGATCTCGCGGTGAACATCCTGCAGATGGCGTTGCAGGTCGGACTGACGCGCTGGATGCTGCAGCGCTTCGGCATCGTCTCGGGACTGGTATTGCCGGCGGCGGTGAATGTCGCCGTGCTGATCGCGGTGGCACTGTTCGGCGCCGCGCAGTTCGGCGTTGCCGGAATGACTGTCGCGCTGATCCCGCTGATGCTGGTGGTGACGCGCGGCTTCGCGTACGGCGTCACCAAGCCTGCGTCGGACGCGCTGTACACGCGCACCGCGCGCGAGATCCGTTACAAGGGCAAGAACTTCGTCGACACCGCGGTGTGGCGTTTCGGCGATGTCACGGTGGCGAGCGGGCTGCAAGCGCTGCGCGCGCTGGGCGCTTCGCTGGGAACGATCGGCGCGGTATCCGCGGCGGCGGCTGGCTTGGCCGGCGTGTTCGGCTGGCGTGCGGTCGTGGCCAGCCGCAAGCTCAGCGAGGAAGCCTAGGCCAGCAACGCGCGGCGCAAATCACGCGCGTGCACCACGAGTTCCGGGAAGAACGCGTCGAAGCAATGCTGCAGCGCCTTTGTGCGTTCGAGCAGTGCGGGCAATGCCTCGCCGATGGGTGATGGTCGCGACAAGCGCCGCGCCAGCGCATGGAACACGACGTCGAGCGTGGCTTCATTGCCGTACGCCGCAGGCAGGCCGTGCGCGTGCATCCAGGCGAGGAACGCGCGCAGCGATTCCGGCAATTCCGCCGCATGCGCGTCCAGCAGCGCCAGCCAGCGCCGCGAAAATTCGGGCAGCCGTTCGTCCGCGCGGTAACGGTTCCATTCGCGCACCAGCAAATGATCGAACCACACGTCCAGCACGATGCCCGCGTAGCGGCGCAGCGGCGGCTCGAAGCCGCTGCGCGCGGCCACCACTTCGGAATGCGTGTCGGTGAAACGGTCGATCGCGCGATGGAAACGCAGGCCGGCCTGGCGTGCGCAAGACCAATCCGGATCGGGCGGCCCGTGGACGAAATCGCCCTGCGCGCTGCCCAGCGCGAACTCGACGCCAGCGGCGTCGGCAAGCAGGGCATGGGCGAGGTGGTTCATGGCGGTTTCCCATTATCATCCTCCCATGAGCGACGCCTTGCCGCCGGCCCCGGCCGGCTTCCCAGACGCCCCCGCCACGTTCGCGCTGCCCGGTCCCGCCGGTACGCTGGAAGTGGCGACAGCGGTGCCGGAACCGGACCAGGCGCGCGCCGGCACGGTCGTGATCTGCCACCCCAATCCGCAACAGGGCGGCACGATGCGCAACAAGGTGGTCACGATGCTGGAACGCGCGTTCCGCGAATCGGGGCTCGCGACGGTGCGCTTCAACTTTCGTGGCGTCGGCGCGTCCAACGGCGCGTTCGACAACGGCGATGGCGAAAGCGGCGACCTGGTCGCGGTGGCGCAGTGGGTGCGCCAGGCGCGCGCCGGCGATGCCTTGTGGCTGGCGGGATTCTCGTTCGGCAGCTACGTCGCGCTGCGTTCCGCGCGTTCGCTTGGCGCGGACGCGCTGGTCACCGTGGCGCCGCCGGTCGGGCGCTACGAATTCGCGGAACTGGCGATGCCGGGCTGCCCGTGGCTGGTGGTGCAGGGCGAGGACGACGAAGTGGTGGATGCGCAGGGCGTGTTCGACTGGATCGAAACGCTCGACCCGCCGCCGACGCTGATCCGCATGCCCGAGACCGGACATTTCTTCCACCGCCGCCTGATGGACTTGCGCGGCGCGGTGAAGAATGCGATCCGGTATTGGCTGCCGCCTCCGCGATGAGCGAAGCGCAAGCTGTTCCTGCCGGCGCGCTACCGACTGTGCTGTACGCCCGTGGGGTCGTGGAAAACCGCTGGCAGGATGATCCGGCGCAACGCACCGCGCTGGAAGCCTTCGATCGCCTGCACGCGGCATTGCTGGAGGCACCGCCGCCGGGCATGTTCGCGCGGTTGCGCGCGCGCCTGAAAGCCCCCGAACCGGTCCACGGCTTGTATTTGTGGGGCGCGGTCGGCCGCGGCAAGACCATGCTGATGGATCAGTTCGTCGCATCGCTGCCGTCCGGCCTCGCGCTGCGCGTGCATTTCCATCGTTTCATGCTGGACGTGCACGCGCAGTTGCGCGCGCTCGGCGAAGTGCGCGATCCGCTGCCGCGGGTCGCGGCCGGCATCGCCGCGCGCGCGCGGGTGCTGTGCCTCGACGAGTTCATGGTCACCGACATCGGCGATGCGATGATCCTGTACGGCCTGCTGCGCGCGCTGGTCGAACGCGGCGTCACCCTGGTCACCACCTCGAACACGCCGCCGCATGAGCTTTACAGGAACGGCCTGCAGCGCGAACGCTTCCTGCCGGCGATCGATTTATTGGAGCAACACTGCGAAGTGCTGGAACTGGCATCGCCGCAGGATTGGCGCCTGCGCGCGTTGACCCGCGCGCCGGTGTACCTGACGCCGGACGACGCGCGCGCCGAAGCGGCGCTGGCGCGGCTGTTCGCGGAACTGGCGCAGGGTCCGGTCGAGGAGAACGCCACGCTCACGATCAACGACCGCAGCTTCCGTGCGCACCGCGTGTGCGCGCAGGCGGCGTGGTTCGACTTCGCGGCGCTGTGCGACGGCCCGTACGGTTCGGCGGATTACATCGAACTGGCGCGGACGTATCCCGCGATCCTGATTTCGCGCCTGCCGCAGTTCACGCCGTTCAACGAAGACGCCGCGCAACGCTTCGTGCACCTGATCGACGAGGTGTACGACCGCCGCGTGAAGCTGGCGGTGACCGCGCAGGCGCCGGTGGTCGAGCTGTACGACGGCACGCGGCTGCGCGGCGATTTCGCGCGCATCGAGAGCCGCCTGATCGAGATGCAGAGCCGCGAGTACCTCGCCGAAGCCCACAAGGCGGCCGCGCTTCCGGGTTGAACCTGCCCGCAATGGTTCGCTGACGCCTTGCAAATTGATTGCAATTCGTGTTAACTATTAACACGTCAAGCAACTACGGGAGCCCGCGATGACCAACCCGCAAATCCGCCGACCCTCCTTCATTCCGTCCATCACCTACAACGACACCCGCGCTGCGCTCGAATGGCTGGAAAAGGCGTTCGGCTTCGAACCCAGCGAAGTGCTGACCGACGGCGACGGCAACATCGTGCACGCGGAGATGACTTTCGGCGATGGCGTCATCATGGTCGGCGGCCCGTGGCCCGGCTGGGACTGGGTGAGCAGCCCGCAGTCCGCCGGCGGCAAGAACACCCAGCGCCTCCACGTGCGCGTCGAGCGCGACATCGACGCGCACTGCGAACGCGCGCGCCGCGCCGGCGCGAAAATCTTCAAGGAACCCGAAGACCAGTTCTACGGCGACCGCACCTACGTTGCCGTGGATCCGGAAGGCCACCACTGGACCTTCGCCCAGGCCGTGCGCGAGGTGTCGCAGAAGGACATGGAAGACGCGACCGGCTTCAGGTTCAGCAAGCTTGCATGAGCGCAGCAAGGCTCGACCGCACGCTCGCCGCGCTGGCCGCGCCGGACCGGCGGCGGATCGTGGATCTCCTGCGCGAACGCCCCTACCGCGCCGGCGAACTGGCGGGCGCGCTGCGCAGCTCGTTTCCGGCGGTGAGCCGGCACCTGCGCGCGTTGCGCGAGAGCGGCCTCGTCGACGAGCAACGCGATGCCTTCGATTCGCGCGTGCGCGTGTACAGCCTGCGCCCGCAGCCCATGGCCGAATTGAAGGCGTGGCTGGAACAGACCGAGAACGCGTGGGCGGAGCAACTGGTCGCGTTCAAGGCGCACGTGGGGAAAAAGAAAAGGGGCTGTCCTAGATAAGTAACCCTGTCTAGGATGGCCCATGGCTCTACATCGTTGTCGGATCAGTAGAAAACAGCAATCCAAGCTGCTGGAGTTGTTCGTCGCCGAAGTGACAGCTCGAACCGCCGCCGATCTGACCGGCGTGCATCGCAACACCGCAGCGCTGTTCTTCCACAAGCTGCGCCAGTGCATCGCCGCCAAGATGGCCGAGATCGAACCCGAACTTGCGGTGTTCGAATGCGATGAAAGCTACTTCGGCGGGGTCCGCAAAGGCAAACGCGGACGGGGTGCAGCCGGCAAGGTGTGTGTGTTCGGCATCCTCAAACGCGGCGGCAAGGTCTACGCGCTGCCGGTCGCCGATGCCCAGAGCCGCACGTTGCTGACTGCCCTGAAAACCAAGGTGCAGGCCGATTCGGTGGTCTACACCGACAGCCTTTCCAGTTACAACATCCTGGATGTTTCCGGTTTCAAACATCATCGTGTGAACCACAGTCGCAGCTTCGTGGGCCGTCGCGGTCAGCACATCAACGGCATCGAGAATTTCTGGAATCAATCCAAGCGGATTTTGCGAAAGTACAATGGCGTGCCGCGCAAACACTTCTTCCTGTTCCTGAAAGAATGCGAGTTCCGCTTCAACTACGGCACACCAAAACAACAACTGCAAACTCTCAAACTCTGGCTCGACCTTTAGCGTTATCTAGGACAGCCCCAAAGAAAAAGTGACGTCGAAGGTCTATCTCGCGATCCGCGTGCCCGCCGATCCCGCGCGTGCGTTCGAAGTCTTCACCACGGACATCGCGGCGTGGTGGCGGCCGAACGGATTGTTCCGGATCACGGAGCGCGGCGATGGCCGGCTGGCGTTCGAACCCGGCGCGGGCGGACGGCTGTACACCACGTTCGACGATGGTGGCGAGTTCGAGATCGGACGCATCTCGGTGTGGGAACCCGGCCGCCGCCTGGTGTTCGCGTGGCGGTCTGCGAGCTTCGCGCCTGAGCAATCGACCGAAGTCGAAGTTTGCTTCGAGCCGGTCGGCGACGAAACCCGCGTGTCGATCGAGCACCGCGGCTGGGACACGATCCCGCAACGGCACGCCGCGCGCCACGGCTTTCCCGAACCGGCGACGCTGGCGCGCGCGGCGGACTGGTGGCGCGCGTCGCTGGCGGCGTTTCGAGCCACGTTCGCCTGAGAAGCAGAAAATTGTCCGCGAAGAACGCGGAGAACGTAAACGGTTTTTTTGGTGCACCTTGCGTTCTTCGCGGAGCATGCCCTTGCACTTCAAGCCTGTCGAAATCACGCGGCACCGATCGTCAATGCAGCATGCGCGAATGCCACCTGACGAGTGTCATGTTGAAAAGCAGGACTTCCGACTCTATCCAAGCGGCGTCGATCCGGTTTGAATACGCATCACCCGCGTGCTCGCGGTCCGGCAATGCAAGGCGCACGGCCGCCTCGCCGAAAAATGTTGCAACGCAAGAGCGGTGTAGATACTATACCGCGCAGTTCAGATATGCCGTCCGCCGCTCCGGCGCCTTGCAGAACGCTTCAAACCGTTTCCCGCCCGAATGACGCATGCCATGACTCCATTCAAGTCTGCCGCGAGGCGGGCCACGCTGACGATCGCGACGCTGGCACTTGCCGGATGTGCAGTCGGCCCGAATTTCCGGGTTCCGGCCGCGCCCGCGGTCGATCGCTACACGACCGCGCCCCTGCCGCAATCCACGGTCACCGCCGACACCGCCGGGGGTGACGCGCAACGCTTCCTCGAAGGCGAGAACGTGCCGCAGCGCTGGTGGACCACGTTCGGCAACGCCGAACTGGATCGCCGCGTGCAGCAGGCGTTCCAGCACAGCCCGTCGATCACCGCCGCACAGGCCGCGTTGCGCCAGGCCGAGGAAACCGCGAAAGCCGCGGGCGGCAGTCTGTTCCCGTCGCTGGATGCGAACCTCGGCGCCACCCGCGCCAAGCAGTCCGCCGCGCAGACCGGCACCGGCAAGGCGCTCGGGCCCTTCACCGTCTACAACGCGGGCGTCAGCGTCGGCTACGTGTTCGACATTTTCGGCGGCGTGCGTCGCGGCATCGAAGCGCAGCAGGCGCAGGCCGATGTCAGCCGCGCGCAACTCGATGCAACGTACTTGACGCTGGCGGCGAACGTCATCACCGCTTCGCTGCAGGAAGCGTCGCTGCGCGAGCAGGTCAAGGCCACGCACGAAATCGTCGATTCGCTGAAGCAGGAACTCGACATTGCGCAGAAGCAGCAGGCGATCGGCGCGAAGTCGCTGTCCGACACGCTGGCCGTGCGCTCGCAGCTCGCCGCGACCGAAGCGACGCTGCCGTCGCTGGAGAAGCAGCTCTCGGCGACCCAAAACCAGCTCGCGACCTACCTCGGCGTCACGCCGGCGCAATTGCAATTGCAGCCGGTGACACTGGCCGACGTCACGCTGCCCACCGACATTCCGGTCAGCCTGCCGTCCACGCTGGTTGCGCAGCGCCCCGACATCCGCGCCGCGTCGGCGCAGTTGCACGCCGCGACCGCGCAGGTCGGCGTCGCGACCGCCGACATGCTGCCCAAGCTCAGCTTGAACGGCAGCCTGACCAGCGAAGCGTTGAAAACCTCCGGCCTGTTCGCCGCCGGCAGCGGCGGCTGGTCGATCGGGCTCGGCCTGCTGCAGCCGCTGTTCCACGGCGGCCAGTTGCTGCACCAGAAGCGCGCTGCCGAGGCGGGCATGGACGCGGCGCTGGCGGACTGGCAGCAGACCGTGCTGGTCGCGTTCCAGAACGTGGCCGATTCGCTGCAGGCGCTCGACTACGACGCACAATCATTGAAGGCGCAAAGCACCTCCGAACAGGACGCCGAAAAACTGCTGTCGCTGACGCGCGAGCAATACCGGGTCGGCGCGGTCGACTACCTGACCCTGCTGTCCGCCGAACGCCAGCACCAGCAGGCCCGCATCGCCGAAATCTCCGCGCGCGCGTCGCGCCTCGCCGACACCGCCGCGTTGTATGCGGCGCTCGGCGGTAGTTGGGATCATCCAACGCAACTTTCCGAAGCCAATTCCGCAGCGAAGCATTGACCATGAACGCATACGTATCTTCCGCGCGGCCCAAGCAGCGCAAGCGCCTGATCATCGTGATCGCCGCGGTGGTGATCCTGTTCGGCTTGCTGATCGCCTTCAACACCTTCAAGGGCATCATGATCGGCAAGTTCATGAAGTCCATGGCCAACCCGCCGCAGACGGTCAGCACCATGACCGCCGAGTACCAGGATTGGCAGCCGCACGTGGAGGCGGTCGGCAACGTGCGCGCGGTGCACGGCAGTGACCTCGCGTTCGACGTCGCCGGGCTGGTCGAAAGCGTGGACGTGAAATCCGGCACCGACGTCAAGAAAGGCCAGGTGCTGGTCAAGCTGGTGGATGACCAGGACCGCGCGACGCTGGCCTCGCTGCAGGCCGCCGCGCAGCTGGCCGCCCTCACCGCCGAGCGTTCGAAGAAGCAGCTCGCGGTGCAGGCGATCAGCAAGGCGCAGTACGACACCGACATGGCCAACCTGAAGAGCGCGCAGGCGAACGCCGCGTCGCAGCAGGCGCTGGTGGACAAGAAGACGCTGCGCGCGCCGTTCGCAGGCCGCGTCGGCATCATCACCGCGAACGCGGGCCAGTACATCAGTGCGGGCACCGCGGTGGTCACGCTGCAGCAGCTCGACCCGGTGTACGTCGATTTCACCGTGCCGCAGTCCTCGCTGGCCACGCTGCGCACCGGCGGCAAGGTCGAAGTGACCGCCGACGCGTTCAAGGGCAAGACGTTCTCGGGCGAAGTCAGCGCGACCGATCCGAAGATCGATCTCTCGACCCGCAACGTCGGCGTCGAGGCGACCATCGCAAACCCGGACAAGCTGCTGATGCCCGGCATGTTCACCAAGGTCGCGGTGGATTCGGGCAGCCAGCAGCGCTACCTGACGCTGCCGCAGACCGCGATTTCGTACGCGCCGTACGGCGATACCGTGTTCGTGGTGCGCGAAGGCCAGCCGCCCGCGTCGGGCGACGACGGCAAGCCGGCCAAGGCATCCGCCAACGCGGCGAAGGACAAGAACGCGCCCGATCACTACGTGCAGCAGGTGGTGGTGACGGTCGGACCGACGCGCGGTGACCAGGTCGCGGTGCTTTCCGGCATCAAGGCGGGCGACGTGGTCGTCACCAGCGGCCAGTTGAAGCTGCGCAACGACACGCCGGTCAACATCAACAACAAGGTGGAACCGGCGTTCAGTCCGAATCCGCATCCGGTGGAAGAGTGAGAACGCAAGCAACGCAGTCGCGAGTGCATACCCCCTTCGGAACGAAGGGGGTCGATGCGCAGCATCGGGGGGATGACGGCGCCCGCAACGGCGGCGTTGCAAGCCCGGCCCCCACCCGGCCTTCGGCCACCTTTCCCCGCAAGCGGGGGAAGGAAATTCAAAGCAGATCGCTCCCATGAAATTCACCGACCTTTTCATCAAACGTCCGGTCCTTGCGGCCACGGTCAGCCTGCTGATCCTGGTGCTGGGTTTGCGCGCGGTGACGTCGCTGCCGATCCGCCAGTATCCGAAGACGGAAAGCGCGACCATCGTGGTGCAGACCGTGTATTTCGGCGCCGATTCGCAAACCATGGCGGGCTTCATCACCCAGCCGCTGGAACAGGCGATCGCGCAGGCGCAGGGCATCGACTACATGACCTCGTCGTCGACGCCCGGCGTGTCGCTGATCACGGTGACGCTGCGCCTCAACTACGACGGCAACCGGGCGCTCACCGAAATCTCATCGCTGGTGAACTCGGTGAAGAACCAGCTGCCGCAGGCCGCGCAGCAACCGGTGATCACGCTGCAGACGGGCGAGCAGGTCGCGTCGATGTACCTCGGCTTCTCGTCGACGGAGCTGGCCTCCAACAAGATCACCGATTACCTGACCCGCGTGGTGCAGCCGCAATTGAGCGCGGTCGAGGGCGTGCAGAGCGCCGAGATCATCGGCGCGCGCACCTTCGCGCTGCGCGCGTGGCTCGATCCCGCCAAGATGGCCGCGCACGGCGTCACCGCGAGCGACGTCAACGCCGCGCTGGCCGCCAACAACTACCTTTCGGCGATCGGCACCACCAAGGGCCAGATGGTCAGCGTGAATCTCACGGCGGCCACCGACCTGCACACCGTCGATGAATTCAAGAACCTGGTGGTGAAGGCCGACGGCGCCAACGTGGTGCGCCTCAAGGACGTGGCGGATGTCACGCTGGGCGCCGAGGACTACAACACCGAATTCTCGTTCGACGGCCAGCACACCGTCGCGATCGGCATCAAGGCCGCGCCCGACGCCAACGTGCTGGACGTGATCGCGCGCGTGCGCAAGGTGTTCCCGCAGATCCAGTCGCAATTGCCGGCCGGCCTTTCCGGGCGCATCGCGTACGACGGCACCGACTTCATCCGCGCGTCGATCAGCGAGGTGGTGCAGACGCTGGTCGAGACGCTGATCATCGTCGCGGTCGTGATCTTCCTGTTCCTGGGCACCCTGCGATCGCTGCTGATCCCGCTGCTGGCGATGCCGCTGTCGCTGATCGGCGCGTTCCTGGTGATGCTGATCCTGGGCTACTCGATCAACCTGCTGACGCTGCTGGCGCTGGTGCTGGCGATCGGCCTGGTGGTGGACGACGCGATCATCATCGTCGAGAACGTCGACCGCCACATGAAGGACGCGCATTCGCCGCTGAAGGCGGCGCTGCTGGCGGCGCGCGAACTGGCCACGCCGATCATCGCGATGACCATCGTGCTGATCGCGGTGTACGTGCCGGTCGGCTTCCAGGGCGGCCTGACCGGCGCGCTGTTCACCGAATTCGCGTTCACGCTGGCCGGTGCGGTGGTGGTGTCGGCGATCATCGCGTTGACGCTGTCGCCGATGCTGTGCTCGAAGGTGCTGCGCGAGTCGGACCACGAGAAGCCGTTCGTGCAACGCATCGACAAGGTTTCGAACTACGTGCGCGACCGCTACCGCCGCATGCTGCATTCCTCGCTGGACACCTGGGTGGTGGCGATCGTGTTCGGCGCGCTGATCCTCGCGGGCAACGTGTACCTGTTCAAGACCGCGAAGTCGGAACTCGCGCCGCAGGAAGACCAGGGCATCGTGCTGGCGCAGACCCAGGGTCCGCCCAACGCCACGATCACGCAGATGGGGCTGTACACCAAGCAGGTGTTCGACATCGCCAAGTCGCTGCCCGAATACACCCACATCTTCCAGTTCACCGGCATGGGCGCGGTGAACCAGGGCTTCTCGGGCATCATGCTGAAGCCGTGGGGCGACCGCAAACGCAGCGCCACCGAGATCCAGCAGGCCATCCAGCCCCAGCTCAACGACATCGCCGGCGCGCGCATGGCGGTGTTCCAGTTCCCCTCGCTGCCGGGCGCGTTCGGCCTGCCGGTGCAGTTCGTGATCAAGACCACCGAGCCGCTGCAGAACCTGAACGACGTCGCGCACCAGGTGCTGGCGAAGGCGCAGGCGTCGGGCATGTTCTTCTTCGTCGATTCGGACTTGAAGATCGACCAGCCGCAGGCGACCGTGACGCTGGATCGCGACAAGGTGTCGGCGCTCGGGCTGACCCAGCAGAGCGTCGGCGCCGCGTTGTCGGCGGCGCTGGGCGGCAACTACGTCAACTACTTCTCGATCTCGGGACGCTCGTACCGCGTGATCTCGCAGGTCGCGCAGGTGGATCGCCTGAATCCGGCGCAGCTCGACAACTACTACATCAAGACCTCGTCGGGCGGGATGATCCCGGCGTCCACGGTCGCGCACATCACCTACCAGACGGTGCCGGAATCGATCAACCACTTCCAGCAGCTGAACTCGGCCACGATCTCGGGCGTGATCACGCCCAGCGTGTCCCTGAGCCAGGCGATCACCTTCATGCAGGACACGCTGAACCAGGTCGCGCCGTCGGGATACACCGCGGACTACGCCGGCCAGTCGCGCCAGTTCATGCAGGAATCCGGCGGCTTCCTGTTCACGCTGATGTTCGCGATCATCATCGTGTTCCTGGCGCTGTCCGCGCAGTTCGAGAGCTTCCGCGATCCGCTGGTAATCCTGGTGGCGGTGCCGATGGCGACGTTCGGCGCGCTGCTCTTCATCAACCTCGGGTTCTCGTCGCTCAACATCTACACCCAGGTGGGCCTGGTGACGCTGGTCGGCCTGATCAGCAAGCACGGCATCCTGATGGTGGAATTCGCCAACCAGTTGCAGCGCGAGCACGGCTACAGCAAGCGCGATGCGATCGAGGAAGCCGCCGCGGTGCGTCTGCGCCCGATCCTCATGACGACGCTGGCAATGGTGCTGGGCGTGGTGCCGCTGGTGTTCGCGGGCGGTGCGGGCGCGGCGGGCCGCCACGACATGGGCCTGGTGATCTTCACCGGCTTGTCGATCGGCACGCTGTTCACGCTGTTCGTGGTGCCGGCGGTTTACCTCGTGATCGGCGAGACGCACCAGGTCGAGCACGCGGAGTCCGGCCACGACGACCTGGAATCGCTGCCGCCGCCGGAACCGCAGCCGCACTGACGCTTGTCGTCATAAGCGCAGCGACGGGGCAGTGGTGACACTGCCCCGTTTTTTTATTTCACGACGATCGTGGCCGTCATCTGCGGATGGATCGAGCAGTAGTACGCGTACGTGCCCGGCTTGGTGAATACCGCGCTGTAGTGGTCGTCGGTGTCGAGCGCCGGCGAGGACTTGAACTGGTCGCCCGCGCTGGTGACGACGTGCGGTTCCTCGTCGTGGTTGGTCCAGGTGACGGTCGCGCCGGCCGGCACCACCAGCTGCATCGGCTCGAAATGGAAATTGCGGATGCCGACCTGGTAAGCGGTTTTCGGCGAGGCGCCGTGCGCGGCGCAGGCCGCCAGCAGCAACGCGGCGGCGACGGAAAACTTTTGCATGCGAACTCCTGTCGAGGGAATGGAAAGGTTCACGCGAGCGTGTGATCAGTGATGGCGAGCGCCTGCGTGCCGCGCACGTGCCGCACGTCGCGCACGCCGATGTAGTCGTGCAGCTTGCCCGCGGGCAGGTTCTGCAACGGGCCGGGCGCGGGGGCGGCGCCCGGCGCGGGCTGCGGATACGCGGTCGAGCGCGCGGTGTGGAAGGTGATGGTGCCTTCGACCTTCTGCTGGATCTGGTGGATGTGGCCGTTCAACACTGTCACCGAGCCGAAGCGTTTCAGCAGCGCCAGTGCCTGCGCACTGTCCTGCGTGCCCCAGCCCCACGCGGGATACAGCGACCACATCGGCATGTGCGCGAACACCACGATCGGCGTGCTGGCGGAAAGGCCCGCGAGGTCCTTCTTCAGCCAATCGATTTGATCGGCGCCCAGGAAGCCCAGGCCGGCGCACTGCAGGTGCCGCACGTTCACCAGCGCGATGAAATGCACGCCGTGGTGGTCGAAGCTGTACCAGCCGTTGCCGTCGACGCCGCCGCCGAAACGCGTGAAGAACGCCTTGCCGTCGTCGCCGATCACGTCGTGCTCGCCGGGGATGTAGAACACGCGGCCGGTCTTCGCTTCCTTCAAGAGTTCGGCGACGGTGTCGAATTGTTCCGGCGTCGACAGGTGCGACAAGTCGCCGGTGTGCACCACGAAATCCGGCCGCTGCGGTTGCGCGTTGACCTGCGCGATCGACTGGCGCAAGCTGGCGACCGGGTCCGGGTTCGGCGCCTTGTGGAAGCCGATATGGCTGTCGCTGATCTGCACGAAGCTGAAGGTGGCATCCTGCTGCGTGGCGCCTTTCAGCAGCGCGCCGGCGTGCGCAACGCCGCCCTGCATCAGCCACAGCGTGCCGGCGCCGGCCCACGCCATGCATTCGAGAAAGCGCCGGCGGTCCGTGCGGATGGGGTCATGATCGAAGTCGTCACGATCGTCTTGCATGCGTGTGTCCTCGGTTGGAAAGCAGGCGCACGATGCGCCCTTCCGAACGTCATACCGCCGCGCGCGCGCGGTTATTCCCGCGGACCGGCTGCGGGAATAAATTGGCGCGCGCGGCGGTCTGATCTTGATGGGCGATGGAACAAGCGCGCTGGCGCAGCCTGACGGCATGGACACCGGCGCAACTTTCGAACGCGAGGTGATGCGGCATCTGGACGCCGCGTACAACCTCGCGCGCTGGCTGGCGCGCAACGACCAGGACGCCGAGGACGTGGTGCAGGAAGCGGTGCTGCGCGCGTTCCGTTTCTTCGGCGGCTTCCGCGGCGGCGACGCCAAGGTCTGGCTGCTGGCGATCGTGCGCAACACGTTCTACACGCAGCGTTCGCAGGCGCCGGCCGCGGGCAGCGTCGACGAATTCGACGAGGCCATCCACGGCGGCGCCGACCACGACGATCCGCAGAGCGTGCTGCTGCGCGCGGCGGATGCGCAAAGCCTGCACGACGCGCTGGGACGATTGCCGCCGGAATTTCGCGAGGTGCTGGTGTTGCGCGAACTCGAAGAATGTTCCTACAAGGAGATCGCGTCGATCACCAACCTCAAGATCGGCACCGTGATGTCGCGGCTGGCGCGTGCGCGCGAGCGCCTGCAGCGCGAGCTGGCGGGCAAGGAGGTGGCTGCATGAATTGCCAGGACATGCGCCTGCTGCTGCACGCGTATCTCGACGACGAATTGGGCGCGGCCGACAGCCTCGCGGTCGCGCGGCACCTGGCCGAATGCGCGGATTGCACGCGGCGGCTGCGCGCGCTCACGCAAGCGCGCGAAGATCTGCGCGGGGCTCGCTTGTACCAGTCCGCGCCGGCCGCGCTGCGTGCGCGCATCGAAGCGCGGTTGCCGCGCGCCACCCTTGCGCCGCGCGCGCGCCGTCGCGGCTGGAGCATGGCACTCGCCGCGCTGGCCGCCTTGTTCGTGATTGCCGCGGTGCTCGCGGGCTGGCAGACCATGCGGTTGCAGCGGCAGGGCAGCGACGCGCTGGTCGCGGAAGCGGTGTCGGATCACGTGCGTTCGTTGCTGCCCGGACATTTGATCGACGTGCAAACGTCCAACGAACACACGGTGAAGCCGTGGTTCGACGGCCGCGTGGATTTCTCGCCGCAGGTGAAGGATCTGTCCGCCGAGGGATTCGAACTGGTCGGCGGACGTCTCGACGTGCTGGGTGGAAAGCAGGTGGCCGCGCTGGTGTACAAGCGGCACCTGCACACGATCAACCTGTTCCAGTGGCCGGGCCACGCGGCAGCCGCGGCTCCGCCGCAGACGCGCGACGGCTACCACGTGCTGGCGTGGAACGACGACGGCCTGCGCTTCGTCGCGGTCTCCAGCGTCGCCGACAGCGACCTCGAAGCCTTCGAACGCGCCTTCCGCGCCCAGCCCGCGGCGGCCAGCGAAGCCGCGCATTGAGCGCGTCCGCGGGTTCCGGGACAAGCGGTGCTATCGTGCGCGTCTGCACGCCGCGCGGCCGCCCTGCATGTCCGAAGCCACCGCCACCGTTTTCAACCACAACGTCGTCGCGCGCGCGCCCGCGCGCACGGATGCCGAACCGCCGGTGAAACACGTCGTGGTGGTCGGCGGCGGCACCGCCGGCTGGATGACCGCGCTGCTGCTGGCGAACTCCGCGTACGGAGAACGCCTGAAGGTCACCGTGCTGGAGTCGCCGCAGGTCGGCGTGATCGGCGTGGGCGAAGGTTCGACGCCGTGGCTGCGCGGATTCTTCGAAAGCCTCGGCATCGAGGAAGCCGAGTGGATGCCGGAATGCCATGCCACCTACAAGGCCGGCATCACGTTCGAGGGCTGGTCCACGCGGCCCGGCTACGAAAGTTATTTCCACTCGTTCGCGTCGATGCTCGACAACATGACGATGGCGCCGTTCATCGACAACGTGCACGCGCGCCTCGATCGCGCCGACGTGCACGCGCATCCGAACCGCTTCTTCATTTCCGCGCGGCTGGCGCGCGCGTGCAAGGCGCCGCGGCCGCAGCCGAGTTTTCCGTTCGACGTGTGGTACGGCTTCCATTTCGATTCGGTGTTGCTGGGTCGATTCCTGCAGAAGAAGTCGATTGAGCGCGGCGTGCGGCACATCGCGGACCACGTCACCGACGTGCAATTGGGCGAATCCGGCGATATCGCATCGTTGCGCCTGCAGGACGGTTCGACGCTGGCCGGCGATTTCTACGTCGATTGCACGGGTTTTGCCTCGCTGTTGCTGGGCAAGGCGCTCGGCACGCCGTTCGTGTCGTTCAAGGAGAATCTTTTCAACGATGCCGCGGTCGCGATCCAGGCGCCGCACGACGGACCGATCCCGCCGCAGACCATTTCGACCGCGCTGCGCCATGGCTGGGCGTGGAAGATTCCGCTGACCACGCGCTACGGCTACGGCTACGTGTACAGCTCGGATTTCTGCACGCCCGAAAACGCCGAGAAGGAATTGCGCGAACACCTCGGCTTGCTGGATGCCGACGTGCCGGCGCGCCACCTGAAATTCCGCCCCGGCCGTGTGGCCGAACCGTGGCGCCGCAACTGCGTCGCCAACGGTCTTGCGCAGAGTTTCATTGAACCCTTGGAAGCCACCACGCTGCTGTTCGTGCAACGCACCGCCGAGATGCTGGTGACGGCGTTAGAAGCAGGAGACCTGGGCGAAGCCACGCGCAAGCAGTTCAACGACACCTTGAATGGCCGCGTCGAGGGCACGCGCGATTACATCGTCACGCACTTCAAGACCAACACGCGCAGCGATACCGATTACTGGCGCGCCAACGCCGCCAACACGCACCTCTCCGAGCCGCTGCAGCAACTGCTGCGCACCTGGCTGGCCAGCAAGCCCATCAGCGCCGGCATCGCCAAGGGCGCGTTCGGACGCGGCTATCCGATCATGTCGTGGTACAGCCTGCTGGCGGGCGTGGGCTTGTTTCCCGATGACGCGCGCGCGCCGACGCGGCAGGAAGCGAAGTACGACATGGCCGAAGTCGACACGCTGCTCGATCGCAGCGCGATGAACTTCCCGGATCACCGCGCCTTCCTGCAGGCGCTCCCGCCCAAGCCGAAACCATCGTCGCTGCAGGTGTATTTCTGGTAACCCGGCGGCGTGTGTGGTGATGGTGTTATCGTTTGCGCTTGCGCAGTTTCGTCGATATCCTCCCATGCGATCGATCCCTCGTTGTCTTTGTCTCGCGGCGTTGCTGGTGCTGGCGTGCGCGCCCGCTCTCGCGCAGGACGCGCTGCCCGCCGACCTCGCCGCGAACATCGACAAGATCGCGAACGATGCGCTGGCGAAGTCAGGCGTACCCAGCGCGTCGATCGCGGTGGTGCGCGACGGCAAGCTCGTTTACGCCAAGGCCTACGGCGACGCGCGGCTCGATCCGAAGACGTCGGCCACGCCGGCGATGCGCTACAGCATCGGTTCGATCAGCAAGGAGTTCACTGCGGCAGCGATCCTGATGCTGCAGCAGCAAGGCAAGCTCAGCCTCGACGACAGTGTCGCGAAATTCTTCCCCGGCCTCACCGATGCCGGCCATATCACGATCAGGCAGATCCTGTCGCACACTTCCGGTTACCAGGATTACTGGCCGCAGGATTACCTGATGCCGCCGATGCGGCTTCCGACCACGCCGCAGCAGATCATGGACACGTGGGCGAAGAAGCCGCTGGACTTCACGCCGGGTTCGCAATGGCAGTACAGCAACACCGGTTACGTGATCGCCGGCGCGATCGTGCAGAAGGTCACCGGGCAGACTCCTTTCGAATATCTGCAGCAGCACGTGTTCCCGACGCTGGGTATCACCGACGCCTACGACACCAACCTGCACGCGTTGCCGGCCACCGACGCGCGCGGCTATTCGCGCAATGCGCTCGGCCCGTTGCGGCCGTCGCTAAAGGAAGGCGTGAACTGGATGTTCGGCGCGGGCGAACTGGCGATGACAGCCAGCGATCTTGCCAAGTGGGACATCGCGATGATCGATGAGACCCTGCTGCAGCCGGCTTCGTGGCACGCGATGCAGACCGAAGTCGTGTTGAACGACGGCCTCGGGTCCGGCTACGGCCTCGGCGTGTTCGTCGGCAAGCTGGATGGGCACCGGATGATTTCGCACGACGGCGAGGTGATGGGCTTCACCGCCGGCAACGCCATCTTCCCCGACGACAAGATCGCGGTGGTGGTGCTGACCAACCAGGACGCGGTCGGAACCTTCGGCGTGATCGGCAAGGGCATCGCCCAAGCGCTGTTCGAGGTGCACGATCCGGCGGCGACGCGCGCGCTGGCGCAGGCCAAGGCGATCTTCGCGAACCTGCAGCAAGGCAAGATCGATCGCAACCTGTTCACGGCGGATGCCAACAGCTACTTCGACGCCACCGCGCTGCACGATTACCAGACCAGTCTGGCGCCACTCGGCAAGCCGCAGTCCTTCACGATCCGCGCGGCGCGCATGCGCGGCGGCATGCAGATGCGCGGCTACACGGTGACGTTCCCGAAGACCAAGCTCTCGATCACCACGTACACATTGCCGGACGGCAAGCTGGAGCAGTACATCGTGGCGTCGAGTGACTAGCGGCGAGCCGATGTCGCAGCCATCCATTCCGCTGGGCCGTCAAACCGAATACCCGGCCACGGTAGATTCGTCGGTGCTGTTTGCCGTGGCGCGTGACGAAGCGCGTGCAGCAATCGGGCTGTCCGATGGCGCCCTGCCATTCACCGGCGTCGACACCTGGAACGCGTGGGAATTCTCGTGGCTGGACGTGCGCGGCCTGCCGCGCGTTGCGGTGTTGCGCCTGACGGTGCCGTGCACGTCGCCCAACATCGTCGAATCGAAATCGCTGAAGCTGTACCTCGGCGGTTATGCGATGACGCCGTTCACCGGGCCGGAAGCCGTGCGCGCCCGCGTGGAGCGCGATGTTTCCACGTGCATTGGTGCAAAGGTCGCAGTCACGCTGCTGGACGCGCATGACATAGAGCGCGCCGGCATCCATCCGTTGGAAGGCGAATCGCTGGACGACCAGCGCATCGAAGCGGATAACTACGGCGCGCCGCGCACGGAGCTGCTGGTCGCGAGCGGCGTGGTCATCGATGAGACCCTTTCCACGCGCCTGTTCCGCTCGCTGTGTCCGGTCACCGGCCAGCCCGACTGGGCCAGCGTGGTCCTGCGCTACCGCGGGCGCGCGATCGAACACGCGGGGCTGTTGCGGTATCTCGTTTCCTATCGCCAGCATCCCGATTTCCACGAGGCCTGCGTCGAGCGCATCTTCAGCGACATCGCGGCGCGCTGCGCACCGCAAGGCCTGAGCGTGTACGCGCGCTTCCTGCGCCGCGGCGGCATCGACATCAACCCCTGGCGCGCCACACCACGCTTCGCTGGGGCGCCCGGCAATCCGCGCGAAGCACGGCAATAGAGCTCTCACCCCCTTCCGCAGGAAGGGGGTCGACGTCTGCCAGCGGCAGACGCATCGGGGGATGCTGATGCGCGAGACACGCCATGCAGTTGACACATCCCGCGCGGCAGCTTTACGCCGAAGCGCGTATCCTCGTGAATTCATACTTCAGCGAGAGAAACCGCTATGCAACACGCCTTCGATTACCTGATCATCGGCGCCGGCATGGCCGGCGAGGCCGCGGCGCAGGCGCTGCGCGAAGCCGACGCGAACGCGAGCATCGGCATGCTCGGCGAGGAATCGCATCCGCCCTACGACCGCCCGCCGCTGACCAAGAAATTGTGGAAGGACGGCAAGGAAGCCGACATCTGGCGGCCGATCGACAAGGCGCGCGCGGAGGTCGCGTTGCAGCGGCGCGCGGTGAAGATCGACCGCGCCGCGCACGTCGTCAGGGACGACAAGGGCGACACCTGGAAATATGGGAAACTCCTGATCGCCACCGGCGGCACGCCGCGCAAGTTGCCCCGCGGCGGCAACGATTTCATTTATTACCGCACCTTCGACGATTACCAGCGGCTGCGCGCTTCGGTGAAGTCCGGCGCGCGCATCGCCGTCGTGGGCGGCGGTTTCATCGGCAGCGAGATCGCCGCGGCGATGGCAATGAACGATTGCAAGGTCACGATGCTGTTCCCCGAAGACGCGATCGGCGCGCGCGTGTATCCGGAATCGCTGGCCGACGCCGTCACTGCGTACTATCGTGAAAAGGGCGTGGACGTGCGCGCCGGCGTCAACGTCGAGGGCGGCAGCGGCACTGCGCAAGGCACGCAACTGAAACTGTCGGACGGCAGCACGCTCGCCGCCGACGCCGTGGTCGCGGGCCTCGGCATCACGCCCAACGTTCAGCTCGCCGAAGCGGCGGGCCTGGAGGTCGACAACGGGATCGTGGTGAACGCGCACCTGCAGACATCCGATCCCGACATCTACGCGGCCGGCGACGTGGCGTCGTTTCCCGCGCCCGCGTTGGGCCATCGGTTGCGCGTCGAGCACGAGAACGCTGCGATCACGATGGGCACGCGTGCCGGCAAGTGCATGGCGGGACAGGACGTGCCCTACGACGAGCTGCCGTTCTTCTATTCGGACCTGTTCGACCTCGGCTACGAAGCCGTCGGCACGCTCGATTCGCGCCTGGAGACCGTCGAGCAATGGGTCACGCCGTTCCGCGAAGGCGTGGTGTACTACCTCGACGGCGGCCGCGTGCGCGGCGTGCTGCTGTGGAACACCTGGGGCCAGGTCGATGCCGCGCGCAACCTGATCGCGTCACCCGGTCCGTTCGACGCCGAGAACGTGCGGGGGCGCTTGCCGGCAGAGGCGTGAACGCTCAGCGCGACGACACGTACTTCTCGCGGCGGATGTGCTTGATCGGCATGCCGAGTTCCTTCAGCAGGGTGAAGTTGGCGTCGATCATGTCGGGGTTGCCGCACAGGTAGGCGATGTCGTGCTCGGGATCGACGCTGAGTTCGGGCAGCGCGTCCTGCACGTGGCCGCGGCGATCGTTCGGGCGCGGCGCCGCGCGGGCGACGCGCGATAGGCAGGCGTGAAAGGTGAACTCCGGGTGTTTCTGCGCGAAGGCTTCGAATTCCTCGCCGTACAACAGTTCCTGTTCGTTGCGCGCGCCGTACAGCAGCGCGACGCGGATGCCGCGCTCGGCGATCAGCCGCTCGATCTTCGGCAGCATCGCTCGGTACGGCGTGATGCCGGTGCCGGTCGCGATCAGCAGGTAACGCTGGTTGGCGTCGTCGTCCATCAGGCAGAAGCGTCCGTACGGACCGCTCGCATCGACCGTGCCGCCGTGTTCGAGGCCGCCGAGCAGCTTGGTGGCGGCGCCGCCCTCGACATACGACACCGCGATTTCCAGCCGGCCGGCTTCGCCGCCAGCAACCGGCGTGCCGACCGAATAGCTGCGCTTGGTCGGCTTGCCGTCGTCGTAATTGAAGTGGATCTGGATGAACTGGCCGGGCGTGAACTTGAACGGCGTGCCGTCCGCGCGTTCGAACGCGAGGTGGCGCACGCTGGGCGCCAGCATGTGGCTGTCGACAAGCTCGAGTTGGAAGTGCTCGATCATGGGCCGTTCGGCACGTGGCCGCGCAGGCGAAACTTCTATAATAGGGGATGCCCGCTGATTCCGCTGCGCCCAACGCCTCGTCCCACTCGCCCGCAAGCCCCGCTTCCAGCGTCGTTCCGGCGCTGGAAGTCGTCGATTTGCGCAAGACCTATTCGAATGGTGTCGAGGCGCTGAAGGGCGTTTCGCTGAAGGTCGCGCAAGGCGATTTCTTCGCGCTGCTCGGCCCCAACGGCGCGGGCAAATCCACGCTGATCGGAATCCTGTCGTCGCTGGTCAACCCGAGCGGCGGCGATGCGCGCGTGTTCGGCTTGTCGATCCACGCCGACCGCGGTGGCGTGATGCGCCAGATCGGGCTGGTGCCGCAGGAAATCAACTTCAACCAGTTCGAGACGCCGTTCGACATCTGCGTCAACGTCGCGGGCTTCTACGGCATCCCGCGTGCGATCGCCAAGCCGCGCGCCGAGAAATACCTGAAGGAACTGCGCATCTGGGACAAGGCGTTCCAGCAGACCCGGATGATGTCGGGCGGCATGAAGCGGCGGCTGATGATCGCGCGCGCGATGATGAACGAGCCGCGCCTGCTGATCCTCGACGAACCGACCGCGGGTGTGGACATCGAGATCCGCCGTTCGATGTGGCAGTTCATCACCGGCATCAACGCGGCCGGCACCACGGTGATCCTGACCACGCATTACCTCGAAGAGGCCGAGCAGCTCTGCCGCAACATCGCGATCATCGACCATGGCGAGATCGTCGAAGACACCTCGATGCGTCGCCTGCTTTCCAAGCTGGACGTGCAATCGTTCGTGCTTGACGTGACCGGTTTCGGCGGCACGCTGCCGCAACTCGACGGCGTGAATCTCAAGCGCATCGATGATGCGACGCTGGAGGCCGAGATGCCCAGCACGCACAACCTCAATGCGCTGTTTGCGGCGCTGACGGCGCACGGCATCACGGTGACCTCGATGCGCAACAAGACCAACCGGCTGGAGGAACTGTTCGTGCGGCTGGTGGAACGCAACGGCCACGGGGCCAGGGCATGAACGATCTCGCGTCGCCGCCATCGAACCTTGCGCCGGTGTACGCAGGCTCCGCGCGCGTGCGCGCCAACCTGGTCGCGCTCGGCACCATCACGCGCCGCGAAGTGCGCCGCATGCTGCGCATCTGGACGCAGACGCTGGTGCCGCCGGCGATTTCGATGACGCTGTACTTCGTGATCTTCGGCAAGGTCATCGGCAGCCGCGTCGGCCTGATCCACGGCTTCACGTACATGCAGTACATCGTGCCGGGGCTGGTGATGATGAGCATCATCAACAACAGCTACGGCAACATCACCTCGAGTTTCTTCGGCTCCAAGTTCGGGCGCTACGTCGAGGAATTGCTGGCCTCGCCCATGCCGAACTGGGTGGTGCTGCTGGGCTACGTGTCGGGCGCGGTGCTGCGCGGCGTGCTGGTGGGCATCATCGTGCTGGGCATCGCGCTGTTCTTCACCTCGCTCCATCTCGCGCATCCGCTGGTCGCGGTGACCACGGTGCTGCTCGGCTCCACGATCTTCTCGCTGGCCGGCTTCATCAACGCGACCTTCGCCAAGCGCTTCGACGACATCCAGATGGTGCCCACCTTCGTGCTGACGCCGCTGAGTTATTTGGGCGGCGTGTTCTATTCGATCAGCATGCTGGGCTCGCCGTGGCGCGAAATGTCGAAGGTCAACCCGATCCTGTACATGGTCAACGCGTTCCGCTACGGCATCCTCGGCGTCGGCGACGTGCCGGTGTGGGTCGCCTACGTGGTGATGCTGGCGTTCGTGGTCGTGCTGGGCGGGTTCGCGCTGTGGTTGCTGCAGAAGGGCGTTGGGCTTCGTTCGTGAGCGGCTGTTACCCCCTTCGTTCCGAAGGGGGTCGCGCCGTAGGCGCGGGGGGATGTGCGCACTCGCGAAAAGCCATTGCCCTCAATCCCCCTTTCCTGCGGAAGGGGGAGGAACAACGGTGCGACGCAGACGTAAAATCGTTTGCATGAAGTCCGTGGTCGCCGCTGTCGTGATTCTCGCCTGCATGTTTTGGTGTGTGCATGCGCATGCGCAGGTGTATCGCTGCACCGCCACGAACGGCAGCGTGAGTTACCAGGACCGCGCCTGCGCACGCGGACAGAAGCAGGCCGTCCTCGATGTGCCGAGCCATGCGCCGCCGGGCTACGTGCCGCCGCCGGCCGCCACCGTGCCGACCGCCACGGCGAGCAGCGCATCGCCACCGCCGGTCGACGTGCCGCCCGCATCATCGCCGCTGCCGTTGATGTACGAATGCGTGGGCGCCGTGAACGGCAAACAATACCTGACGTCTGCACCGCCGCCGCCGTACCTCGCGCCGCTGGGCGTGATGGGTTATCCGCCGCAATCGTTGTCGCAGGCTTACGGCGCGCCGGGCGGTGCGGGCGTGTCGGCTCCGGAATTGTCGAAGCCGCGGATCGGCGGACCGCGCATCGCCACCGGCATGACCGAAGTCGAGGACACGTGCCTGCCCGCGACGCAGGCGCAGGTGTGCGCCTACGTGCAACGCGAATACGACGACAACCATCGCAGGCTGCGCATGGCGATGCCGCACGAACAGCCGCCGCTTGAACGGCGCGAGCAGCAGCTCGCTTCGGAACTGAAAAATTGTTGAAGCGAGTCGACAGGTCGACTCGCGAAAATTTCATCCCCCGGCGCTTCGCGCCCCGCGCTGCGCGCGCGTTCGCTATCGCTCCGCCCTTCCTGCGGAAGGGGGTACAAGTCGCGCGCCGCGTGCTTGTCCTCCCCCTTCGCTTGCGAAGGGGGATTGAGGGGGATGGCTTTTTGAGCAGACTTGCATTACGCCGTCAGCGTGAGCTCCGGCACCGGCGCGTGCCTGCGCTCGTGCGCGAGCAGCCAGCGTTTCGCCGGCAGGCCGCCGCCATAGCCGGTGAGGTCGCCATGGCTTCCGATCACGCGGTGGCAGGGCACGAAGATCGAAAGCGGATTGGCGCCGTTGGCGGCACCCACCGCGCGCACCGCGCGCGGACGATGGATGCGCCGCGCGATGTCGGCGTAGCTCACCGTTTCGCCGTACGGGATCGCGAGCAACGCGCCCCACACCTCCAACTGGAACGGTGTGCCGGACGGATGCAACGGCACGTCGAATGCCTGGCGCGTGCCCGCGAAGTATTCGTCGAGTTCGCGCGCGGCCGCGTGCAGTTTGGATTTGCTCCGCTGGGCGCCGTCCGGCGCGGCTTGCGCGGCGCCGTGCCGCGGCAGGCCGACGTACACCAGGCCCTCGCCGTCGCAGACCAGCAGCAAGGGACCAATGGGCGTGTCGAGGTAGTCGTAATGGCGCATCGCGATCAGAAACCGTAATGCAGGAAACCGCCGTCCACCGCCAGCACCTGACCGGTAACGTAGCTGGCGGCGGGCATGCACAGGAACGCGACCGCGGCGGCCACTTCCTCGGGCTCGCCGATGCGCGCCATCGGCGTGCGCAGCAGCACCTCGTCGAGGTAATCGGGATCGGACAGCGCCGCGTCGGTGCGGCGCGTGCGGATGTACCACGGCGCGACCGCGTTGACGCGGATGCCGTCGTCGGCCCACTCGCAGGCGAGGTTGCGCGTCATCTGGTGCAGCGCGGCCTTGCTCATGCCATAGGCAACGCCGGTGCGGACGTGGGTCGCGCCGGACACCGAACCGATGTTCACGATCGCGGCGTTGCCGTGCTGGGCGAGGCGCGGATACGCGAGCCGGCACAGATCGAACGCGGCCACGCTGTTGAGGCGCAGCACTTCTTCGATGTCGCCGGGTTCGCAATCCAGCGTGGGCTTCTTGATGTTGCCGCCGGCGTTGTTGATGAGCAGCGACAGCGGCACGTCGAGGTCGGCGATCCAGTCGAAGATCGCGAGGCGGTCTTCGGCGTCGCCGACGTCGGCGGAAAACACGCGCGGTTCGCTTGCCGGAAAATCCTCGCGCAGTTCGTCGCAGACCGAATTCAACTCGGCTTCGTCGCGCGCGACCAGCAGCGGTTGCGCGCCCAGGCTCGCCAGCTCGCGCGCGCAGGCAAGTCCGATGCCGCGGCTGGCGCCGGTGATCAGGCAGGTCTGGCCGTCGAGTCGCCAGCGTCCGGGGGTTGCATTCACGCGCGGACTCCGTGGTTCGTCTCGCGAAGCTTAGCGCAGCTTGCGCGGCACCGCCCGCGGCGCGACACTGCGCGCCATGGTCCGTGCCCTCGCCACGATTTTGCTGATTGCGATGCTGGCCGCCTGTGCATCGCATCCGGCACCTGATGCCGCCGCGACGACATCGGCGACGCCCGCATCGGCCACCACCAACGCGCTCGCCGGCACGCCGATGGCCGCTTACGGCCACGCGCTAGACAAGGCGAAGAACGTGCAGAACATCGTCGACGAACAGGCCAAGAAGCAGGCCGCGGCGGTTGACGCTGCGACGGGGAGTTCTTCGCATTGAGTTCATCCCCCCGTCACGTCGCGCGTTGCGCGACGTGACGACCCCCTTCGCAAGCGAAGGGGGTGTCCATTGAAAACCCCCTTCCGCGAGGAAGGGGGTCAATGCGAAGCATCGGGGGGATGCCCCGGCGGCGAGATCAGAACCGCACTTCGGCCTGTGCCGACAACAAGCCGGTGGACAGGTTGATGTCGTCCTTCTTGGCGCGGTAGTAGTCGTAACCGACGCCGACGCCGAACCTGCGGCTGAAGTCGTAACCCACGCCCACGCCGCCGTAGTAGCCGTCGCCCGAGCGGCCGGTGCTGACCGGCGTGATGTCGCGGGTCATGCCGTGGCCGTTCCACGCATACAAGCCGGTGCGTGCGGACAAATACCAGTTGGGCGTGACGTTGTACTTGGCGTTCGCGCCGACGGTCCAGCCGTGCAGCGAGGACTTGCCCGGCGCAATCACGGGGTTGGAATTGAACACGTTCTTGGCGTGGATGTTGCCGAGGTCGTTGTAGCCGATCTCGGGGCCAAGCGCGAAGCCATTGCCGAGCGCCCAGCGATAGCCGCCATCGAGCTGATAGCCGGTGTCGCTGCCGCTGTTCTGGCCGCTGCCGAAGTAGCTGTGGCCCACGTTGCCGTTGACGAAAAATCCGCTGTCGGCGCCGGTCGTGTTCGCCGCGTCCTGCGCGAAAACTGGCGCTGCCGCGAAAACCGCGGCGACGGCGAGGACGATTGCTGTGTTGCGCATCATGTTGTTGTCTCCATCGTGATTGTTCACGCATGCAGTGCATTCGCACGCGCTTGGTCACTGAGACTGGAGGCAATCGGCAACGTTCGTTAAGGTTTCGCTAGAGAATCAGGAAACGTTCATCGCGCGTGTGAAAACGCGAAGTGAACACGCGTGAAACTTTTCGCGCAACGCGAAGTCACGCGCGCGTCGCGCAACTCATTGCACCAAAGCGGCGACGGGCGCAGGCGCAGCAGACGCCGCGCTGGCGGGCGGTTCCGCCAGCCAGCCGCCGCTGAATCCCGCGCGTTCGAGTCCTTGCCGGATGTGCGGATTGCGGCGCATCACCCGCCACACGAATCCCGAGCGGTAGTTCTCGATCATCAGCAGGATCGGTCCCTGGTCGATGCCGAGGTACTGGTTGTCGAACCAGCCTTCGCTGGGAACCATGTAGCCGCTGCGCAGCGGCACGTGCAACTGGAAGGTCGGATTGAACGCGTCGTAGAAACCGTACGTCGAATACAGCCACTTGCCGTAGCGCGTGTACATCGCGCGGATGGTGGGCAGCACCAGGTCCGGCGCGAACACGATCGATGCGATCGACGCGGTCGGCGCGATGGTGCCGTCGTCGGTGATGTCGCCGACGCCGGCGCCGCGCGCGAAGTAGCCGTAGAACTGCGTGACCGTGCCGTCTTCGTGGTCCCAGGTGGTATCGCCGGGTCCGTCGCAGGCGGTCAGTCCCCAGATGTTGGCGCCGTAACCGACGAAACGTCCGGCGCCGGACACCGCGTACTGCTGCTGTCCGATCACCGCGCGGCGGCTGTTCTCGAAATAGGTGAGGTCGTGCGCGCGCATCCACGCATCCTGGATGCCGCGGAAATCGATCCACGATTCACTGTACTGGTGCCCGAACAGCGGCCCGAAACCGACGCGCGGCTTGCCGCTCATGAACGTGCCCCAGGTCTGCTTGTACGTGGAGGTCCACGCGTTCCACGCGTCGGGTTTGATCGCGTGGCGGGGCGAGCCGAGCGCGAGGATGTAGAGCATCATCGCTTCGTTGTAGCCCTTCCAGTCCTGCGGGATGAACTTGCCGCCCGGCGTCCAGCCCATGCTGATCAGCGGCGGCCGCACCTGCGCCCAGGTCCAGTCCACGTCGTCGTACAGTTTCTCGGCGAGCTTGCGGATCTCGCGCTCCTGCGGATTGTCCTCGTCGAAATAGGTTTCATCGAACAGCACGCCCGCCATCAGCCACGTGGTGTCGACCGTGGAGACCTCGACCCAGCGCGCGTAGCGCCGGCCCGTCTGCATGTCGAGGAAGTGGTAGTAGAAACCGTGGTAGCCCGAATCGCCATCCTCGTCCGCGCCCTGCGGCGCGTCGGCGAAGAAGCGCAACGTGGTCAGCACGCGCTCGCTCGCCTGCGCGCGTGTGATCCAGCCGCGCTCGACGCCGATCGGGTACGCCGTCAGGCCGAAGCCGACGGCGGCGATGCTGGCGAACGGTTCCTTGCCGAGCGGCCAGTGGTCGGGCACCAGTCCGTTCTGCGGGTTGGGCGTCTGCCAGAAGAACTCGAAGGTGCGGTGCTCGATGTCGTCCAGCGATGGCGTGGCGACGTTCGTGATCGCCCTGGCCCGCGGTGGCGCGGCGCCGGTGGTCGCCGGCGCGGGCGTGGCAACGTGTGCGGCGGGCGCGGGTTTGCGAACGGCAGCTTTTGTCGCGGGATGACGCGGCGCAGGCGTCGAGCTGGCCGGCGTGCCTGCGGACGCCGCCAGCGCCGGTGCAGCAGTTGTCGTGCCGGCCGCGGGCGTGGCAATTGCGCTTGGCGGCGCTGCGTGCCGCGAAAGTGCCGCCGTGCCGATGCCGGCCAGCAGCACGCACAGCAGCGCAATGCCCGCGCGCCGCAGCGTGCGGGGATTGGCGAACCATCCGGGTTTCCGGGACGAATCCGGCGTGCGGCGCGTCATGGCGCACGACCGGCGGCGTGGAGCCCGTACAGGCTCCGCGCTTCAATGCCTCCGTGCATCGAATGGCGGTCCAGCGGTGCGGCCTCCCCTGCGGCCATGCTCACGCTCTCACGCCCGCATCGCCCCCGGTGCGCCCGCGCTTTTCCCGGCCCGCTCTTGCGGCGAGCCCGCGGCCACATCAACGCTCATTGCTCCGGTGCAAGGCACCGCTGGTTCTCCCGTGTGCATACCGCACACGCATGCAAGTTCTACGCCGGACTGTACGCGCAGCCGATGTCAGGCGAATGCGAATTTTGTGGCGCGGCGGTGGCAGAGGGGTGGTCGCGAGCCATCATTGGGGGCTTCGCGCCAGAAGAGATGACGATCACAAATATCCCGATGCTGGGGTGCTAGCTTGAAATTTCGAATCGTAGGGTGGAAGCCCATGGAGGTTTGTCATGAAAATCAAACTTGCGATCTGCTTAGGGAAGGTCTGAACTATTCGTTTGTTTGAAGTGCATTCTGTCCACGACATGGAGTCGGTGATGCGAATAGGTTATTTGGATATTGATAGTGGCCTTTCGGTGTGCTTGTGGAGCTCTGATCAACCCCTGTTTCCCGATTCACGGGCACACTTCACCCATCGTGGTCAGCAATCTCCGCCGCGCCATCCACAGATTCGTGAGCGCAAACAGGGTGACGACCTGCGCGGTGTTCTTGGCCAGTCCCTTGTAGCGCACGTTCCGATAACCGAACTGGCACTTCAGGACGCGGAACGGATGTTCCACCTTCGCACGCACCGAGGCCTTGAGGTGCTCGATCTGCTCGTGCAACTCGCGCAGTTCCCGGTCGACCACCGCCTTGACCTTGCCGCGCTTGGCCGCAATGAACCAATCGCGCCCGCGCTTGGGCTTCACGCGCTTTTCCGCACCTGTGTAGCCGGCATCGGCGTAGACGCTGGTCTCCTTGCCGTGCAACAACTTGTCCACCTCGGTGACGTCGCCGGCGTTGGCCGCGGTCGTAGTCACCGTGTGCACCAGCCCCGATGCGGCATCCACCCCAATGTGCGCCTTCATGCCGAAGTACCACTGGTTGCCCTTCTTGGTCTGGTGCATCTCGGGATCGCGCGATTTGGCTTGGTTCTTGGTCGAGGGCGAGGCCGCGATCAAGGTCGCATCCACGATCGTCCCTGCGCGCAACAGCAGCTTGTGCTCCCCGAGATGCGCGTTCACCACCGCCAGGATCTGCGTCGCGAAGCCGTGCCGTTCCAGCCAGCGCCGGAACTTCAGGATCGTCGTCTCGTCCGGAATCGCGTCCTCGTTCAACTCCAATCCTGCAAACCGCCGCATCGACTCGATCTCGTACAACGCATCTTCCATCGCAGGATCGGACAATGCGTACCACTGCTGCATGAAGTGGATGCGCAGCATGCTCGCAAGCGCCATCGGCGGTCGCCCGCGGCGGCCGCTGGTCGGATACGCGGGCGCCAGCAACGCCAGCAGTGCATCCCACGGCACCACCTTGTCCATCTCGGCCAGGAACACCTCGCGGCGCGTGCGTCGCTTCTTGGCATCGAAGTTCAACGATGCGAACGTGGCTTGCTTCATCGGTGGCAGTTCCGGTTCGGCGATGTGGCTATGATGCCTCAGACGGGGAATAAATCAGACGTTCCTTAGGGAAGGTCTGAACTATTCGTTTGTTTGAAGTGCATTCTGTCCACGACATGGAGTCGGTGATGCGAATAGGTTATTTGGATATTGATAGTGGCCTTTCGGTGTGCTTGTGGAGCTCTGATCAACCCCTGTTTCCCGATTCACGGGCACACTTCACCCATCGTGGTCAGCAATCTCCGCCGCGCCATCCACAGATTCGTGAGCGCAAACAGGGTGACGACCTGCGCGGTGTTCTTGGCCAGTCCCTTGTAGCGCACGTTCCGATAACCGAACTGGCACTTCAGGACGCGGAACGGATGTTCCACCTTCGCACGCACCGAGGCCTTGAGGTGCTCGATCTGCTCGTGCAACTCGCGCAGTTCCCGGTCGACCACCGCCTTGACCTTGCCGCGCTTGGCCGCAATGAACCAATCGCGCCCGCGCTTGGGCTTCACGCGCTTTTCCGCACCTGTGTAGCCGGCATCGGCGTAGACGCTGGTCTCCTTGCCGTGCAACAACTTGTCCACCTCGGTGACGTCGCCGGCGTTGGCCGCGGTCGTAGTCACCGTGTGCACCAGCCCCGATGCGGCATCCACCCCAATGTGCGCCTTCATGCCGAAGTACCACTGGTTGCCCTTCTTGGTCTGGTGCATCTCGGGATCGCGCGATTTGGCTTGGTTCTTGGTCGAGGGCGAGGCCGCGATCAAGGTCGCATCCACGATCGTCCCTGCGCGCAACAGCAGCTTGTGCTCCCCGAGATGCGCGTTCACCACCGCCAGGATCTGCGTCGCGAAGCCGTGCCGTTCCAGCCAGCGCCGGAACTTCAGGATCGTCGTCTCGTCCGGAATCGCGTCCTCGTTCAACTCCAATCCTGCAAACCGCCGCATCGACTCGATCTCGTACAACGCATCTTCCATCGCAGGATCGGACAATGCGTACCACTGCTGCATGAAGTGGATGCGCAGCATGCTCGCAAGCGCCATCGGCGGTCGCCCGCGGCGGCCGCTGGTCGGATACGCGGGCGCCAGCAACGCCAGCAGTGCATCCCACGGCACCACCTTGTCCATCTCGGCCAGGAACACCTCGCGGCGCGTGCGTCGCTTCTTGGCATCGAAGTTCAACGATGCGAACGTGGCTTGCTTCATCGGTGGCAGTTCCGGTTCGGCGATGTGGCTATGATGCCTCAGACGGGGAATAAATCAGACGTTCCTTAGGGATACTGCTATTTCCGTGTTTTTCAATCGCTCAAGACAGTGGTTGGTGCATTAACGACGATAACGTTATCGTGCCATGCCCTCCTAAGCCGGGCGACATCGGCGTCCATTTTTCATCGAATGTTCCACCTCCCTTTAATGCCTCGGCAGATGTGTATCTGACCGGCTCCGAAGAGGCGTACGGTCAGTACCAATTCACTGTCGACTCCAAGACTTATTGCATAACCAATTTGGGAAATGGCACGCCCATCTGGCACTGTGTGCTGCAAGGTCCAACCACCCATGGGACTCACTATATTCGTGCCACTCCCATCGATAATCCTGACGGAAACCTTCCGGGTTACGAGGAGTACTTTACGGACTGAGGTTTTTAATTCGCCTCGTCTCCGAGAGATGCTCTGAGGCTATCCTGGTTTAGCATGGATGACGAGGAGGTGGATGATCAAAGTTCCTAGAACTTTAGCCCCATGGAAATTTTGAGCGTGCGCGGATAACCACTGATGTCCCCTGTCGGGTTGTAGACGACCGGAATCCGGTTCATCTGGCCGCTCGAACCCCAGCTCTCCAAGTAATCCACGTAGTTGTTCCAGTTGAAGGCGTTGATCAGGTCGATGCGCACGTAGGCACCAAGGCCGTCATGGATCCGGAAGTTCTTGGTGGCCTGCAGGTCGAGGTCGCGATAGCCGAAGATCTTGCCGCCGATCAGGAAGCGCCCGTTGCCGGGTGGGAAGATGCCGACCGCTTCGTGGCCGGCGCCATTGATCGCACCATGATCGACGCCCGTCGCGGGCAAGCCATAGTCGGCGAGGTTGACGTCGGGATTCGGCGTCGACAGCGTCAGCTTGGCGCCCATAACGAATCCCCACGGACCATCGAACGTCGCGGTCGCGACCAGGCGATGCCGCGGCACGCCCGGCGCCGCCACGAACGGGTAGTGTCCGATCGTTTCGTAATCGAACGCGTACTGGTCGGTCGGATCGAGGTTGTCGTTGTTCTTGGTGGCGTGGCTGTAGGTGTAGGCGATCGATGCACCCCAGTGCGATTCGTGGGTGTAGGGCTTGTCGATCGACACCAGCAACTGGTCGAGGTGTGTTTCGAGGCCGTTGTTGCCGAGGATCAGGTTGCCGAAGCCGGGCACGCCGGTGGGGCCGCACCACGCCTGGCAGCCGTTGCGCCAGAACGTGCCGTCCGGGTAGCGGTTGCCGAGCTGGAAGACCAGGCCGTTGTAGCTGCGAACGTCGACCAGGGTCACGCTGGTGTTCCATTCGCCGATGGTGTTGCGCATGCCGAGGCTGAACTGGTCGGAGTAGGGCGCCTTCAGGTTGTTGACGACCATGTCGACTTCCTTGCCGAGATTCGAACCCGCGACCAGCGATTGCAGGGTCGGGATGTCGTAATAGGCCGGGTTCCACGCGAAGCAGGTGCCGGTGCCGACGGTGCACGGTGAATCGGGCGTGTCGAACATCAGGGTCGGTTGCGACAGCGCCTGCTTGGTCTGTTCGACCTGCAGCGTCTCGTACAGGTCGCGGTCGTAGGCGCGGCCCGCGCCGCCGAAGATCACGTGCTTCTGGTCGCCATTGATGTCGTACGAGAAACCGAGCCGCGGTTGCCATTCGTTCTTCGGCTGGCTGCGGTTGTGGCCGTTGCCGATGTAGTCGGCGATGTTGATGCCGCCGTTGGCGAGGGTCTGGGCGTAGGTTTGTCCCGGCGGTGCATTGGGGTCCTGCCCGTAGATTGCCGCGACCACGTTGGCCGGCGTCACGTAGTTGAGGTACGACGGCGTCTTCTCGTAATCCCAGCGGACGCCGAGGTTGAATGTCAGATGGTCGTTGACCGTCCAGTTGTCCTGGACGTACGCGCCGTACTGCTTGTCCGTGCTGGTGGCCACCGGACTGAGCCCCGGCGAGGGCGAGCCGAATTGCACCTGGTAGGGAATGCTTTCGGTGCCGGCCGGACTCACGATGTAATTGAAGAGTGCGTTGCTGTCGCCGGCGTCCTGCGCGATGAGTTTCACCGACTTGTACGAAACGCCCAGCTTCAACTCGTGGTCGCCGTGCCAGTGCAAATCGTTGAAGGTCAGGTCGTCCGAGAAGCCCGGTCCCTTCTGGCCCTTGTTCTGCTGCGCCAGCGGCGAGGCACCGGTCTGGATGATCGTGCTGTTCTTGTTGTAGTCGGGCACGTAGATCGAGCCGTCGCCGAGGACGATCGGCGTGGGTGCGTAGAACGCGTTTTCGTAGGTGAACAGCAGCTTGTTGAACCACGCGTCGGCGCTGTGTTCCCAGCTCAGGTCGTAGCGCTTGTCGTTGTTGATGGTGTTGAGGCCGGCGCCCGCGGCGTTGACGCCACCGAGCCCGCTGATCGCGGTTTCGGCGCGGTAGTGGCCGGTCAGCACCAGCCGGTCTTCGTCGGTGATTTCGTAGTCGAGCTTGCCGAACCAGTCGTTCTCCTTGAACGGCAGGCTCGCGGGACCCGCAAGGGCCTGCACGTTCGCCGGCAGGTACTGCACGTAGTTGCTGACGCCGGGCACCACCACGGTCGGGCTGTTGAATTCCTTGCCCTCGTAGGCGAGGTAGAAATGCGCCTTGTCCTTGATGATCGGTCCGCCGATGTCGAAGCCGTAATCCTTCTCGTGCGAAGGCGTCTTCTTGGCCGCGTGCCGCTCGGCGGGCGTCTCCGCGCGCATCACGGTGTTGGTGAAGCTTCCGAACACGTCACCGTGGAATTCGTTGGTGCCGGACTTGGTGACCGCGGTGATCGCGGCGCTGGAAAGCTGGCCGAATTCCGCCGTGTAGTTCGAGGTGATGACCTTGTACTGGTCGACCGCGAGTTGCGGGAACGGATTGCCCTGGCTCGCGAACTGGCCGGTGATGCCGCCGGCCAGCACGTAGTTCTTCTGGCCGACGCCGTCGATGTAGACGTTGATGTTGCTGGACGCCTGCGCGCCCGAACTCAAACTGGTGTTGCCGTCGGCGCTGCGGGTGAAGATCATGCCGGGCACGATGTCGGCGAACTCCAGGAAGTTGCGCGAGGCTTCCGGCAGCTCGTTGATCTGGCGCAGCGACACGGTATTGCCGACCTGCGAGGTCCTGACGTCCAGCAGCGCCGAACCGACCACCTGCACCGTCGACAGCGTTTGCGCCGACGACGGCGCCGGCGCGGCTTGCGCCTGCGCCAGGTTCAACGTGGCGGTCGAAGCGACCGACAGCGTCACCGTCCGTTCCGTGCCTGGGCCCGCGTCGACTTGCCAGGTGCCGGGCGGCAGGCTCACCAGGATGTAATGACCCTGCGCGTTGGCCTTGGCGGTGCGCACCTGGCCGGTGGCGGTGTTGCGCGCGGTGATCTGCGCGCCGGGCGCGGCCTGGCCCTGCAACGTAGCATTGGCCGTCTGCGCGAATGCAATCGTTGGCACCGCGAGCGTTGCCGTGACGGTACCGGCGATCAGCGCCGCCAGCAGTTGGGTTCGCACTTTCCTCGAGCGTTTCATGTTTCCTCCCGCACACGTTGGCTGTCAGGCTGGCTTGGGTTGTCGGACTCTCCGGTTCGATGGCGCAGCGCCGCGGCCGCGTCGGCCGCCGCGGCAAGTGCGTATCAGAAGCTGCCGGCCGTGCACGCGGCGTGATGCCGAGGGGTCGGAGGTCCGGCATGTCGCGCGCGGAGCCCCGCCGGCGGGATTACTTTTCGGCGGCGTGGCCGCCCAGCGTCACGACCACCAGGCCTTGCGGCGGCACGTCGAGTGCGAGCTTTCCATCGTTCACCGCCATTGTCTGCGGCGGCGATTCTTGTCCGGCGGCACGCAGTTGCTCGATCTGCGCGCGGGTGGGGAAGGGCGGGCGGCCCATCTCGTCGTAGGCCGCGAGCACGTTGCCGTGGCCGGCATCGAGCCGCCGCACGCTGGCGGTCGCGCCGACAGCGAGGTGCGCCACGTCGATGTCGAAGTGTTTCGTCGCGCCTTTCGGCGTGCCGGGCTTGTAGCTTGCGGTGTCGCCGACCGGCGGCGCGTAGTTCCACAACGCGAGAATGAGCGTGCCATCGGCGCGGCGCGTCGCAAGCGCGCTGTCGGATTTCAGCGGCAAGCGCACGTCGCCCAGTCGGTGCAGCATCGCGAACGCGTTGAACGCGGGCTTGTCGATGCCGCGCTCGGCGATCAGGCCGAAGCCGCCGTAAAACGGACTGCGCGGCACGCCCTGTTCCTCGAACACGTCCGAGAACGTCCAGTAACTCATCAGCGTGACGTTGCCCGCGCATTCGCGGATGGTGTTGGCCAGCCACGGCCCCATGAACACGCTGTCGGTGACGTTCGGAAGGTTCGCGTACGAGGCGTTGTATTCGCTGAGGATGAACGGCAGCTTCGGATAGGGCGAGGCGAGGATTTCCTTGTGCACCTTGGCGACCGCGCGGCACACCATGTCGGCACGCGGAATGTTCTCGTTGGTATGCAGCACGTTCTGCGCGGTGTCGTCGCCGTAGACATGGCTCGACACGAAGTCGACCGGCACGTGGTCCTTGTGCGTGTGGGCGAGGAACGCCGCCACCCACGCCGCCTGCGCGGTGGCCGGGCCACCCACGCGCAGCCGCGGGGTCACCGCCTTCAGCGTGTGCGCGGTGTGGTCGTACAGGGTGAAATACGTCGATTGCTTCGGATCGCCACCCCAGAAGTCGAGGTTGGGTTCGTTCCACACTTCGAAATACCAGCTCGCCACTTCGTCGATGCCGTAGCGCTTGACGAGGTGTTGCGCGAACGCGCGGATCATCGCGTCCCACTCCGCATAATCTTTTGGCGGCATCGGGTTGGGGTGGTACGAAAAACTCTGCTGCCGCGACGGGTCGGAACTCAGCGCCTTCGGCATGAAGCTCAACTCCACGAACGGCTTGATGCCGTGCGCCAGCAGGCCGTCGTAGATCTGGTCAATGTACGAAAAGTTGTACGTGATCTTGCCGTCCTTGTCCTTCTGCACCAGCCCCACGTCGTCGTCGAAGATGCCGTGGAAGCGCACGTATTGGAAACCGGTTGCACGATGCACCGTGTCGAGATCCGCGCGATAGTCATCGCGCAACGAAAGCAGCGCGCGGCCGGAACCGAACATCTGCTCCCAGAAGTGCGGGAAAGGCGTGCCATGCGCGGTCGCGTCGACCCGGACTTGCACAACCTGCGGCTGCGCCGCCGCGGCAAGCTGGACGGCCAGCAACAGCGCCAACGACGCGAGACACAACGGCAGACGCTTGGAGATCTTCGAAATGTTCATGCCAGAACCTCCGGCGATTGTCAGGCATCCCGGCCGCGGCTTTCCAGGATCGCGACCGCCGGCAGCGTCTTGCCTTCGAGGAATTCGAGGAACGCGCCGCCGCCCGTGGAAATGTACGACACTTGGTCGGCGATGCCGTACTTGTCGACCGCCGCGAGCGTGTCGCCGCCGCCCGCGATCGAGAACGCGTCGGAATCCGCGATCGCATGCGCCAGCGTTTCGGTGCCGTGCCCGAATGCATCGAACTCGAACACGCCGACCGGCCCATTCCACACCACCGTGCCGGCCTTGGCGGTCATCGCCGCGTAGCGCCTGGCGGTTTCCGGTCCGATGTCCAGGATCATCTCGTCGGCGCCGACCTGGTCGACGGCCTTCACTGTCGCGGGCGCATCGGCCTTGAACTCCGGCGCCACCACCACATCAGTCGGGATCGGCACGTCGGCGCCGCGCGCCGATGCCGTCGCGATCACCTTGCGCGCCGCATCCATCAGGTCCGGCTCCGCCAGCGATTTGCCGATGGCGTAACCCGCGGCGGCGATGAAGGTGTTGGCGATGCCGCCGCCCACGATCAACTGATCGACTTTTTCGACGAGGTTTTGAAGCAGGTCCAGCTTGGTCGAAACCTTGGAACCCGCGACGATCGCCAGCAGCGGCCGCGCCGGATCGCGCAGCGCCTTGCCGAGTGCGTCCAGTTCCGCTGCCAGCAGCGGACCGGCGCATGCGACCTTCGCGAACTTCGCGACACCATGCGTCGAGGCTTGCGCGCGATGCGCGGTGCCGAACGCGTCCATCACGAACACGTCGCACAGCGCGGCGTATTTCTTCGCCAGCGCTTCGTCGTCGGACTTCTCGCCCACGTTCATGCGGCAGTTTTCAAGCACCACCACTTCGCCCGGTTCGACTTCGACGCCGTCGAGGTAATCGCGTTCCAGCCGCACCGATGCGCCGAGTTGTTGCGACAACCAGTCCACCACAGGCGCCAGCGATTGCGCCTCATCGAACTGACCTTCCTTCGGGCGACCCAAGTGCGACATCACCAGCACCGCGGCGCCCGAATCGCGCGCGGCGCGGATCGTCGGCAGCGCGGCATCGAGGCGCTGCGTCGAGGTGATGCGCCCGTCCTGGATCGGCACGTTCAGGTCTTCACGGATCAGCACGCGCTTGCCTGCGAGGTTGATGTCGGTCATGCGGACGAAAGCCATGCGTGCACTCCAGGGGTCGGCGATGAATCACGCATTGTCCGGGTTGCACCGCACGCGTGCAATTCCGTTACGCTCGACGTTTTCGATCTCTGATTTTGCTCGTCATCCCGGCGAAAGCCGGGACCCAGTGTCTTTGAATGCTGATGAAGTGCGACACCGAGTCATCCCAGATTCCTTCAGCACACCGAGGCGACGCTATGCCACATGCCCGAACCCTCTACAGCTATTGGCGATCCAGCGCCGCGTACCGGGTGCGCATCGCGCTGAACCTGAAGGGCATGGATTATGCGATCGCGCCCGTACACCTGGTGCGTGACGGCGGCGAACAGCACCACGACGACTACCGCAAGGTGAATCCGCAGCAACTCATACCGTCGCTGGTGGATGGTGGCCACGTGCTGCACGAATCGATGGCCATCATCGAATACCTCGAAGAAGCCTATCCCGAGACCCCGCGCCTGCTGCCGCGTGCCGCGCTGGCGTGCGCGCGCGTGCGTGCACTCGCGCAGATGATCGTCTGCGACATCCATCCGCTCGGCAATCTGCGCGTGCTGCAATACCTGCAGCGCGAACTCGACGCGAGCGACGATGAGAAAACCGCGTGGTCGCGGCACTGGATCAAGACCGGCTTCGACGCGATCGAGGCGGTGCTTGCCGCGCGCGAGCATCCCGGCAAATTCTGCGAAGGCGACACGCCCACGCTCGCCGATTGCTGCCTGATTCCGCAGGTCTACAACGCGCGCCGCTTCGAGGTTTCGTTGGCGCCGTACCCGACGATCGCCGCGATCGACGCGGCTTGCGCCAAGCTCGATGCATTCAAGCGCGCTGCGCCGGAAGCGCAGGCGGATGCGCCGGCAATGACCTAAAGTGTTTGTTACGCGCGGCCGCGCCAAAAGCCCGGCTTGCGGCTCTGATGCGCTATCGCAAGGATGCGAATGCTGTCCGCGCGAAGGTAGTAAACGATGCTGTACGGGAACCGGTGCGACGGAAACGACGAACCACCTCACGCCAAAGTGCTTCTAGCTCTGGCTGCTCACCGAGAAGTGCCGCAGAACGTTCGAATTCCGCGATAAAGGCGCGTCCCAGATCCTCGTTCGCTTCTCGCGAGTAGTACAAGCCACCTTCGACGAGATCGCGTTCCGCCTCGGGTGCAAGGGAGACCCTCACGAAAGCGCTTGGCGGGCACGCTGGATGGCTTGTTCCACCGGAATCAAGTCAACGTCGCCTGCCTCAACTTCCGCCAAGCGGTGATCGATCTCCGCGCCCCAAGCTTCCTCCGCCTCATCTCGCTGCCGCAGACTCGCGAGAACATGATCGACCAGCAGGACACTGTCTTCGGGAGAGAGTTTCAGAGCTTCGGCTTCAAGGATGGCAAGCTCGGTAGACATGACAGTCTCCGCGAGAAGTAACTGTTCCAATTTTACCGCATCGGAGCATGAGGGGGTTCAGCGCTTGAATTCAGCGGCGCTCGCTAACGTGCCCGCTTGAACGAATAGCCTGCATGGCAAGTACAACACACGAACTACGTTTCATGTAACAAAGTCGGGTTTTAGAGACGCTACTTTCCATTGGCCGCTTTTGCGACTGAGGATGTAGGTGTCCATTCGTGTGCCGATCGCGCACGCCGCGAACGTGACAGAGAATTTCACCGTATCGTCATCAACCCAGTATGGCGATGATATGAATACGCCAGTCGCGGGCGCGCCAGTAGCCTTGTCGAAGTGACAGCCATTCTTCTCGTCTGTACCCCAGTCCTCGCCGGTACCTTTCACTACCGTGGGTGGTTTGAATAGTTTCTGGAACACATTGATAAGCGAACTCGCTCGTATATCGTCGAAGCCGACAAATATGGTCACTCGCCCAAGTGATCTCCCTAGTACATGCGTCAAGATTGCGGTGCCAATCTGTCCGTAGTCGGTCGTGGAAAGATGCCCTCCAGTGTCGGCGCTCGATGCGGCGCAAGTGGGCATTGCAGCCACTGTCGTCATGGCCGTAACAGCTAGCGCCAGAAGTATTCGATGCAATGCCTGAGCCATTCGCAAGACTCTCCCCCATCCGCCCTTCGGGCACCTTCCCCCGCAAGCGGGGGAAGGAACTCTACGTCAGCTCGCCGCTGCAGCCTTGCGCACCGGCGCACTGGCCGGTTCGGCCGCGGCGTCCAGCGCGTCGGCGACGCGTTGCTGTTCTGCTTTCAGCTTGCCGGGAAGGCGTGAACCGTAGCCCGCGAGGTATTCGCCGATCGCGGCTTCCTCTTCGCGCCATTCGGCGTTGTCGACGCGGAACAGTTCGTCCAGCACACCGTCGGCGAGGTTAAGACCTTCTAGGTTCAGGTCTTCCTCGCGCGGCAGGCTGCCGATCGGGGTTTCGGCGGCGCCGGCTTCGCCGGTGACGCGCTTCAGCATCCACTCGAGCACGCGCATGTTGTCGCCGAAGCCCGGCCACAGGAACTTGCCGTCCTTGCCCTTGCGGAACCAGTTGACATGGAACACGCGCGGCAGTTTCGCGTTCGGCTGGTCGAACGACAGCCAGTGCGCGAAGTAGTCGCCGTAGTTGTAGCCGCAGAACGGCTTCATCGCCATCGGGTCGCGACGGATGTTGACGCCGACGTCGGTGGCCGCGGCGGTGGTTTCCGACGCCATCGACGCGCCGACCAGCACGCCGTGCGTCCAGTCGCGCGCTTCGAACACCAGCGGCACGCGCGCGGCGCGGCGGCCGCCGAACACGATCGCGTCGATCGGCACGCCGTCGGGATTTTCGGCTTCCGGTGACCAGCTCGGGCACTGGTTGGCGCGCACCGTGAAACGCGAATTCGGATGCGCGGCGGGGCCATTCGCAGGATCGTAATCGCGGCCCTGCCAATCTTTTACAGGTTTGCGCTCGTCCAGGCCTTCCCACCACGGCTGGTTGTCGGCGGTGACCGCGACGTTGGTGAAGATGGTGTCGTGCTGCAGCATCGCCAGCGCGTTCGGGTTGGTTTTCTTCGACGTGCCGGGCGCGACGCCGAAGTAGCCGGCCTCGGGATTGATCGCGTACAGGCGGCCGTCCTTGCCGGGCCGCATCCAGCAGATGTCGTCGCCGACCGTCCAGATTTTCCAGCCTTCGCGTTGGTAGCCTTCCGGCGGGATCAGCATCGCGAGGTTGGTCTTGCCGCAGGCCGACGGGAAGGCCGCGGCGACGTAGCGGATTTCGTGCTGCGGATTCTCGATGCCGACGATCAGCATGTGCTCGGCCAGCCAGCCCTCGCTGCGCGCCTGGTACGAACCGATGCGCAGCGCGTGGCACTTCTTGCCGAGCAGCGCGTTGCCGCCGTAGCCGGAGCCGAACGACTTGATGGTGAGTTCTTCCGGGAAATGCATGATCCAGCGGCGCGAAGGATCGAGTTCGCCGATCGAATGCAGCGCCTTGATGAAGCGCCCTTCGCGCTCGATGCGTTCCAGCGCGGCGGTGCCCATGCGGGTCATGATGCGCATGTTGGCGACGACGTACGGCGAGTCGGTGATCTCGACGCCGCAGCGCGACAGCGGCGAACCGAGCGGGCCCATGCAATACGGGATCACGTACATCGTGCGGCCCTGCATGCAGCCTTCGAACAGCGCGTCGATCTTCGCGTGCGCCTCGGCCGGGTCCATCCAGTTGTTGTTGGGGCCTGCGTCGTCCTTGTCTTTGGTGCAGATGACGGTGAGTTTTTCGACGCGCGCGACGTCCTTCGGGTCGGAGCGGTGCAGGTAGCAGCGCGGGTGGGTTTGCTGGTTGAGTTCGATCAGGTCGCCGGTCTTCAGCATCCCGTCCACGAGCTGCTTGTATTCGGCGTCGGAGCCGTCGCACCAGTGGATGCGGTCGGGTTTCGTCCTTTTTGCGACGTCGTCAACCCATCGGTTCAGAGAATCGAGTTTGCTTGGCATCGGTTGTGGTACTCCAGAAAGAAAGCGTTGCGCACCAAGTAGCGTGAAGCGGGAAGGCGGATTGTTTTTGTGTCCTTCCCTCGACGGACGAGCGCGTCGAGCCGGCCTGGTGTCGTGGAATGCTGTGGCGCCTTGGAAAGAGGGCGGGGAAGTGACGTTAGTCCGCGCCTGCGGGGTTTGCAAGGCACGACGCGGCATCGCAATTGTGCATCGCAGCATTCGGAGCGCAGGCCAAGGTCTCGTCGACCTCCTTGTCGTCATTCCGGCAAAAGCCGGAATCCATCTTGATCTTCTTCCAATGAAATCAAAAGGGGCTGTCCTAGATAAGTAACCCTGTCTAGGATGGCCCATGGCTCTACATCGTTGTCGGATCAGTAGAAAACAGCAATCCAAGCTGCTGGAGTTGTTCGTCGCCGAAGTGACAGCTCGAACCGCCGCCGATCTGACCGGCGTGCATCGCAACACCGCAGCGCTGTTCTTCCACAAGCTGCGCCAGTGCATCGCCGCCAAGATGGCCGAGATCGAACCCGAACTTGCGGTGTTCGAATGCGATGAAAGCTACTTCGGCGGGGTCCGCAAAGGCAAACGCGGACGGGGTGCAGCCGGCAAGGTGTGTGTGTTCGGCATCCTCAAACGCGGCGGCAAGGTCTACGCGTTGCCGGTCGCCGATGCCCAGAGCCGCACGTTGCTGACTGCCCTGAAAACCAAGGTGCAGGCCGATTCGGTGGTCTACACCGACAGCCTTTCCAGTTACAACATCCTGGATGTTTCCGGTTTCAAACATCATCGTGTGAACCACAGTCGCAGCTTCGTGGGCCGTCGCGGTCAGCACATCAACGGCATCGAGAATTTCTGGAATCAATCCAAGCGGATTTTGCGAAAGTACAATGGCGTGCCGCGCAAACACTTCTTCCTGTTCCTGAAAGAATGCGAGTTCCGCTTCAACTACGGCACACCAAAACAACAACTGCAAACTCTCAAACTCTGGCTCGACCTTTAGCGTTATCTAGGACAGCCCCAATCAAAATGGACCCCGGCCTTCGCCGGGGTGACGAGAGTGAAGGTAAGTCGCGGTTTACCTGGAGCTACGGCACCAAGGTCGCGATCACATGCTCCGTGTACGCCTCGTACTGCTCGTGCGACAGGTGCGGCAGTTCCAGCGTCAGGTTCAATTGCAGGAAACCCACGTAGGCCGCGTAGGTCAGCCGCGCGCGGTGGCGCGCGGCGTTGGAATCCAGTCCGGCTTCGCGGAACGCGCCTTCGAGGAAATCCATCCGCCGCTGCGAAACCCGCGTCATCGTGGGCTGCACCAGCGGATGGTCCAGCGCCTGCAGCAGCGCGGCATAGATGCGGTGTGCCTGGGCCTCGCCGGAAACCCAGCGGAACAGCGCGCCCATGCGTTCGCGCGGGCGGTCGCCGGTGGCGCCGATGTGCTGCTGCAGTTCGCCTTCGTCATTCGCTTCCCAACGGTTGAGGGCGGCCTGCAGCAAGGCCTCGCGATTCTTGAAATGCCAGTAGAAACTGCCCTTGGTGACGCCGAGGCGCCGCGCCAGCGCTTCGACGGCCAATGCGCCGACGCCTTCCTGCGCGATCATTTCCAGCGCGCCGCGTTCCCAGTCGGCGGCGGAAAGCCGCGAGTGCGCGCGGCCGCGGCGCGGGGTCTGGCTGGATGTGGTCGAGGGCGAGGACATGACCATACTGTAGCGTATTGACAGGTTTGCGGCACAAATCCATACTGATGCGTATGGAAAAGATCGATCCGCGCGGTGAAGCGCACCTCGACACGATAACCGCCCGCGACGGCTTGCCGCTGACGGTCGAAACGCGTGGTCCGGCCGACGCGCCCGCGGTGTTGTTCGCGCACGGCTTCGGCCAAAGCCGGCACGCGTGGGTGCGGGCTGCCGAAGGACTGGCCGCACATGGCTGGCATGCCGTCACGTTCGATGCGCGCGGCCATGGCGACAGCGGCCGCCTGGCGGACGGAAGCTATGCGCTGGAACAGTTCGTCGACGACCTGCTGACCGTCGCGCGTTCGCTGGCAGCGCCGCCGGTGCTGGTCGGTGCGTCGATGGGCGGTTTGCTCGGGCTGGTTGCAGCGGGCGAAACGCGGCCCGACCCGTTCCGTGCATTGGTGCTGGTGGACATCACGCCGCGCTGGGAAAGCGAAGGCGTCGAACGCATGCTGGGTTTCATGCGTGCGCATCCGCGCGGGTTCGCTTCACTGGACGAAGCCGCCGACGCCGTGGCCGCGTATCTGCCACAGCGCCGGCGCCGCAAGGACCGCTACGAACTCGCGCAGTTGCTGCATCGGGGCGACGACGGACGCCTGCGCTGGCACTGGGATCCGGCGCTGCTCGACACCGTCGCGCACGAAGGCGAGCGTCATCAGCAGCGCTTGTTGAAGGCCGCGCGCAACATCGACGTGCCGGTGTTGCTGGTGTCCGGCGGACGTAGCGACATCGTGTCCGACGCGACCGTTACCGAATTCCTCGAAGCCGTGCCGCACGCACGCCACGTCGAAATCCCGCACGCGACGCACACGCTCGCGGGCGACGACAACGCAGCGTTCACGGCCGCCATCGAACCTTTCCTGACTACACTCGACCCTGACGCCGTTCCCGCGCCGCCTTCGCGCGCGGCGACACTGAGAGATTTGCCATGAACACCGTCATCATCCTTGTCTGCGCCGTGATCGTCGGCATCGCCTGCGCGTATTTCCGCAGCCGCCTGTGGCAGTGGACGCTGGCGACGATCGTGACGATTCTGGTGGTCGGTTTCGGCCTGCATGCGTTCACTCCGATGTGGGTGCTGCTCGGCCTGTTCGTGGTGCTGGTCGCGCTGCCGTTGAACCTGACGCCGCTGCGCCGTGCGTTGTTCGCCGCGCCGTTGCTGAACCTGTTCAAGCGCGTGCTGCCGAAGATTTCGGAAACCGAACAGGTTGCGCTGGATGCCGGCACCGTCGGTTTCGAAGGCGAACTGTTCGCCGGCAAGCCCGACTGGTCGAAGTTGCTTTCCGAACCGAAGCCTCAGCTTTCTGCCGAGGAACAGGCCTTCCTCGACGGGCCGTGCGAAAAGTTGTGCGCGATGATCGACGACTGGCACATCACCCACGAGATCGCCGACCTGCCGCCGGAGATCTGGGATTTCATCAAGCGCGAAGGGTTCTTCGCGATGATCATCCCGAAGCAGTACGGCGGCAAGCAGTTCTCGGCGCTCGCGCATTCGGCGGTGCTGCAGAAGCTGTCCAGCATGTCGGCGACGCTGTCGTCGCTGGTCGCTGTGCCGAACTCGCTTGGGCCCGCCGAGCTGCTGCTGCGCTATGGCAGCGAGGAACAGAAGAATCACTACCTGCCGCGCCTCGCCGATGGCCGCGAGGTACCGTGCTTTGCATTGACCGGTCCGTACGCGGGTTCCGATGCGACGTCCATTCCCGATTACGGCATCGTGTGCAAGCAAACGGTCGATGGCAAGGAAATGCTGGGCATCAAGCTCACCTTCGACAAGCGCTACATCACGCTGGCGCCGGTGGCGACGCTGGTGGGTTTGGCGTTCCGGATGTATGACCCGGAACATTTGCTGGGCGACAAGGAACTCGGCATCACCTTGGCGCTGATTCCGCGCGAAACGCAAGGCCTCGAAATCGGCCGCCGGCACTTTCCGCTCAACATCCCGTTCCAGAACGGTCCGCTGCGCGGCAAGGACGTGTTCGTGCCGATCGACACCCTGATCGGCGGCCCGCACATGGCCGGCCACGGCTGGCGCATGCTGGTCGAATGCCTGTCGGTGGGACGTGGGATTTCACTGCCGTCGAATGCGACCGGATTCGTGCGGACGGCGGTCGCGGCGACCGGTGCGTACGCGCGCATCCGCAAGCAGTTCGGCCTCGCGGTCGCGCGTTTCGAAGGCGTCGAGGAAGCGCTGGCGCGGATCGGCGGCTATGCGTACGCGGTCACGGCGTTGTCGCGTTCGTCGGCTGCCGCAGTCGATCGCGGCGAAAAGCCGGCGGTGGCGTCGGCCATCGCGAAGTGCCATGCGACCGACCTCGGCCGCATCGTCATCCAGGACGCGATGGACGTGCACGGCGGCAAGGGCATCCAGTTGGGGCCATCGAATTACCTCGGACGGATGTGGCAGGGCGCGCCGATCCCGATCACGGTGGAAGGCGCCAACATCATGACCCGCAGCCTGATGATCTTCGGGCAGGGCGCGATCCGCTGCCATCCGTGGGTGCTGAAGGAAATGCACGCAGTGAACGAACCCGACCGCGCGAAGGCGTTGCGCGAATTCGACGCCGCGCTGTTCGGGCACATCGGCTTCGGGTTCTCGAACGCCGCGCGGTCGCTGGTGCTGGGCCTCACCTTCGCCAAGTTCGGCAAGGCGCCGGGCGATGCGTACACGCGCCGCTACTACCGCAAGTTGAACCGCTATTCGGCGTGTCTCGCGCTGCTGGCCGACACCGCGATGGGCGTGCTGGGCGGCAAGCTGAAATTCAAGGAGAAGATTTCCGCACGGTTGGGCGATGTGCTGTCGTACCTGTACATCTGCTCGGCGATGCTGAAGCGCTACGAGGACGAAGGCCGCCCCGAAGCCGAGCGCCCGATGCTGGCGTGGGCGTTCCACGATTCGGTGTGGCGGATGCAGATGGCGCTGGACGGCGTGATCCGCAATTTCCCGGTGCGTCCGGTGGCGTGGCTGGTGCACACGCTGGTGTTCCCGTTCGGCCGCCGCGAAGTGCCGCCTTCCGATCGCCTGGGCCGGCGCGTCGCCGCGATACTCACTGCGCCCAACAGTGCGCGCGACGCGCTGGTGAAAGGCATTTATCTGACGCAGACCAAGAACAATCCGGTCGGGCGGATGCACGCGCTGCTGCCCGACGTGGTGGCGGCGGAACCGATCGAGCGCAAGTTCCTGAAGGCAGTGAAGACCGGCACGATCCAGTCGCACGACTACTTCGAGCAGCTCGCCGAAGCGCAGCGCGAAGGCGCAATCAGTGAAACCGAACGCGCGCTGCTGGAACGCCTGCGCCGTGCGACCGCCGAGTTCATCAACGTGGACGATTTCGACCCCGAGGAACTGCGCGCGAAGATCGTGCACGGCGGCGAGGACACGCAACGTTCCTTGCATATCGCGTAAGCCAAAGCCGCGCTGCGGTCGCTCCGTGGGATGCGGCGGTCTTGGCCAACCAGCGCCTGCGCGTGATGGCGCAGTTGCTCGCGCAGGAACTGATCGGAATCGCCCTGGTCGATCAGGAGCGTGCCGTCGAAGCGCCGCCACGAGCGCACCAGCTCGACGGCGTCGTGGCCTCGCCACGCGTCCTCAATACACGACCACGCTGCGGATCGATTCGCCCTTGTGCATCAGGTCGAAACCGCGGTTGATGTCGTCCAGCTTCAACGTGTGCGTGATCATCGGGTCGATTTCGATCAGGCCCTGCATGTACCAGTCGACTACCTTGGGCACGTCGGTGCGTCCGCGCATGCCGCCGAACGCGCTGCCGATCCAGCGCCGGCCGGTGACGAGCTGGAACGGGCGCGTCGAGATTTCCTGGCCCGCACCGGCGACGCCGATGATGCACGACACGCCCCAGCCCTTGTGGCAGCATTCCAGCGCCTGCCGCATCACCTCGACGTTGCCGATGCATTCGAACGAATAATCGGCACCGCCGCTCGTCAATGAAACGAGATACGGCACCAGCTCGCCTTTCACTTCGCCCGCATCGACGAAGTGCGTCATGCCGAATTTCTCGGCGAGTTCCTTCCGCTTCGGGTTCAGGTCGACGCCGACGATCATCGCGGCGCCGGCCAGCCGCGCGCCCTGGATCACGTTCAGGCCGATGCCGCCCAGGCCGAACACCACCACCTTCGATCCGGGTTCGACTTTCGCCGAGTTGATCACCGCGCCGATGCCGGTGGAAACGCCGCAGCCGATGTAGCAGACCTTGTCGAACGGCGCGTCCTCGCGGATCTTCGCGACCGCGATTTCGGGCAGCACGGTGTATTCCGCAAACGTCGACGTGCCCATGTAGTGATGGATCGGTTCGCTGCCGATCGAGAATCGGCTGCTGCCGTCGGGCATCACGCCCTTGCCTTGCGTCTCGCGGATCGCCTGGCAGAGATTGGTTTTGGGGTTGAGGCAGTACTCACACGCGCGGCATTCGGGTGTGTACAGCGGGATCACGTGGTCGCCCTTTTGCACCGACGTCACGCCCGCGCCGGTTTCCACCACGATGCCCGCGCCTTCGTGTCCGAGGATCGCGGGAAACAGGCCTTCGGGATCGTCGCCCGACAGCGTGTAGGCGTCGGTGTGGCAGATGCCGGTGGCCTTCAGTTGCACCAGCACTTCGCCCGCGTGCGGACCTTCGAGGTCCACGGTTTCGATCGTGAGCGGCGCACCGGCCTTGTGCGCGACGGCGGCTTTGACTTGCATGCGCGCGGCTCCATGCGTGGGAACTGCCAGTGTAACGAAAGCCATCCCCCTCGATCCCCGTTCCGTTGGAAGGGCGAAGAAAAGCGCGTTCCCTCGCCCCTTCCGCAGGAAGGGCGGAGCGAAAGCGAACGCGCGCGCAGCGCGGGCGCCGAAGGCGCGGGAGGTGTGTTCGTCTACGCGATCGCGCTGGCGTGTTCGCGCGTATCGGTGAACCGCACCTGCGGCCAGCGTTCCTGCGCGAGTTGCAAATTCACGCGTGTGGGCGCGAGGTACACCAGTTGTTCGGCGGCATCCAGCGCGAGGTGCATCGCGTTGCGTTCGCGGAACTCGGCGAGTTTCTTCGCGTCGTCGCAGTGCACCCAGCGCGCTGTCGCGACGCCCACGTTCTCGAATGCGCAATCGACGTTGTATTCGTCCTTCAAACGGTACGCGGCAACGTCGAACTGCAGCACGCCGACCGCGCCAAGGATCAAGTCATTCGACATCAGCGGCCGGAAGAACTGCGTCGCGCCTTCTTCCGACAACTGCGCCAGGCCTGCGCGCAGCGCCTTCATCTTCAAGGGATCGCGCAGTTGCGCGCGGCGGAACAGTTCCGGCGCGAAGTTGGGGATGCCGGTGAACGTGAGCTTCTCGCCTTCGCTGAAACTGTCGCCGATCGAAATGGTGCCGTGGTTGTGCAAGCCGATTACGTCGCCGGGGTAGGCCTCTTCCGCGATCTCGCGTTCGCTGGCCATGAAGGTCAGCGCGTTCGCGAGTTTCACTTCCTTGCCGGTGCGCACCTGCAGCGCCTTCATGCCGGATTTGTAAGAACCCGAGCACACGCGCAGGAACGCCACGCGGTCGCGGTGCGCCGGGTCCATGTTGGCCTGGATCTTGAACACGAAGCCGGTGAGCTTTTCTTCGTCGGGCGACACTCCGCGCGTCGCCGTCGCGCGTGATTGCGGCGACGGCGCGTGCTCGACGAAGAAATCCAGCAGCGGCTGCACGCCGAAATTGTTGATGCCCGAGCCGAAGAACACCGGCGTCTGTTCGCCGGCGAGGTACTTTTCGAGATCGAACGGATGCGACGCGCCCTGTACCAGCTCCAGTTCCTCGCGCAGTTCCGCCAGCGCGTCGGCGCCGATGCGCTTTTCCAGTTCCGGATCGTCGAGGCCTTTGAGGATCGTCGAATCCTGGCGCGTGAAATTGCGCCCGCTCTCGTACAGGTGCACTTCGTCGTCGAGCAGGTGGTACACGCCCTTCAGGCGCTTGCCCATTCCGATCGGCCAGGTCACCGGCGCGCACTGGATCTTCAACACCGATTCGACTTCGTCCAGCAGTTCGATCGGCGAGCGGCCCTCGCGATCGAGCTTGTTGATGAAGGTCATGATCGGCGTGGTGCGCAGCCGGCACACTTCCATCAACTTGATCGTGCGTTCCTCGACGCCCTTCGCGCAGTCGATCACCATCAGCGCGGAATCGACCGCGGTCAACACGCGATAGGTGTCTTCGGAAAAGTCCGCGTGGCCGGGCGTGTCCAGCAGGTTCACGATGCGCCCCGCGTACGGGAACTGCATCACCGAACTCGTGACCGAAATGCCGCGCTCCTTTTCCAGCGCCATCCAGTCGGAGGTCGCGTGGCGCGCGGACTTGCGCGACTTCACCGCGCCGGCCATCTGGATCGCACCGCCGAACAGCAGCAGCTTTTCGGTCAGCGTGGTCTTGCCGGCGTCCGGGTGCGAGATGATCGCGAAGGTGCGGCGGCGGCGGGTTTCGGTGAGGTGACTGGACATGAGCAGCGGGTTCGCGCGCAACGCAAACCCGCCATTCTAGCGGCGCGCGCCAGGGCGCCCAAACGCCTTACTGGCTGAGCTTCGTCAGCAGCTTGTCCCAGAACTCCAGCGCCCACGGCACGTTCGACGCCAGCAATTTTTCATTGAGCCCGTGCGCGAAGGTGTCATTCGGTTTGGAAAAGCTCGGATCGACGCCGTAGCTCGGCACGCCGGCATTGCGGAAGTACATGCTGTCCGACGCGCCGGCCGACATGCCCGGCACGATGTCCAGGCCGGGATAGCGCTGGTGCACCACCGCGCTGACGGCATCCACCACGTCCTTGCGCAACGGCGAAGCGGGACTTTCCACCGGCGGCGGTTGGCGCACCGTGATCTTGACGCTCGGATCGTCGATCACCTTCGCGAGCGTGGCCTGCACCGACGCGATGTGCGTGCCGGGGAAGATGCGGCAGTTGATGTTGGCGTCGGTGCGCTGCGGCAGCGCGTTCAGCGCGTGGCCGCCGTCCAGCATGGTGGCGACGCAGGTCGTGCGGATCTGGCCGACGTAGGCCGGATCGGCGGAAAGGGTTGCCGCCGCCTTCGCGTCATTCGGATTCGCGGCAAACGCGCGCATCGCCGCCGCGATCGGGCCGGTGTTGTGCTCGCCCGTCGCCTTCAACGAAGCCAACGTGATCTCGCTGTGCTGCACCGGGAATTGATACGCGGCGATGCGATCGAGGGCTTTCGCCAATCGATAGATCGCGTTTTTCGGTACATCGGGCTCGCTGGAATGGCCGCCGGCCGAGGTGACGGTCAGCTTGAAATCGGCGTAGGTCTTTTCGGCCGCCTGGATTTCGTACACCACCGGCTTGCCCTGCGCATTCAAGGTGCCGCCACCCGCATCGGCATTGAGCAGGAACTCGGCATCGTGGTAGCGCTTCGCCAGTTCCCGCGTCGAGGCCATGTCGGTCTCCTCGTCGCCCGAGAACACCATGATCATGCTGCGCTTCGGCACGCAGTGTTCCCGCTTGAAGCGCATGAAGGTTTCGACGAGCGCGATCATGTTGGTCTTCATGTCGGCCACGCCGCGGCCGTACAGATAGCCGTTCTCCTCGATCAGCTTGAACGGATCGCGCTGCCAGTCCGCCGGATTCGCGGCCACCACGTCCATGTGCGCCGACAGCAGGATCGGCCTCAGACTCTTGTCGCTGCCGCGGTAATGCACGACCAGTGCGGCGGTGTGTTCGACCGGGATGATCTCGATGTCGGATTGGGCGAAACCGGCCGATTCGAGCTTGCCTGCGAGGTATTGCGCGAACGCCGGCACCTGGTTCTTGCCTTCGACGGTTTGCGCGGCGATTGCGTGCCGCAGCATGTCCATCGTTTCCGGCAGCGCTTGTGTAGCGGCGTCGCTTCGCGCCGGCGGCGCCCACGCGGCGATCAGCACGATGCAGGCGGCGATCAGCAGGCGCACGAATGGCATGGCAGGCTCCCGGTGGACATGGTTCGGCAAGATTACCCGTACGCGTGCAGCCATCGTGTGCCGCAAGTCACTTCGCCTTCGCCAGCGCGGGCAGCAGTTCGTGCCAGAAATCCAGCGAAGCGGGCAGCTCGCTGGCGAGGAGCCGTTCGTTGTAGCCGTGCGCGTGCACGTCGCCTGGTTTGGCGAACGCGGGACTGACGCCGTACGTCGGCACGCCGTGGTTGCGGAAGTTCCGGCTGTCCGACGAAGCCGCGATCATGGTCGGAATCACCGCGATGCCCGGGAACCGACGGTGCACCGCCTGCGTCACCGCTTCCATCACCTGCGGCAGGACGGGATACGAGATCGGCCCCAGCACGGGCGCTGGAGCCTGCACGCTGATCTCGATGGACGGATCGGCGACCGCGCGCTGCAATTGTTGCTGCACGGCGGCGACGGTGCTGCCGGGAAAGATCCGGCAGTTGACGTTCGCGGTGGCTTTCTCGGGCAGCGCGTTGCGCGCATGGCCGGCGGCCAGTTCGGTCGCCACGCAGGTGGTGCGGATCTGGCCGACGTATGCGGGATCGGCCGAGATCACGGCCGCCGCCCTGGCGTCGCCGGGATGTTCGGCGAAGCGGTGCAGTGCGTCCGCGAGCGGCCCCTGCATGTGGGCGCTCATCGCCTTGAACGACGCCAGCGTGATGCCGTTGTACTCCACCGGGAACTGGTACGCGCCGATCTTCTGCATCGCCGCGGACAGCTTGTAGATCGCGTTGTCGGGATTCGGTTCGCTCGAATGCCCGCCGGGCGAGGTTGCGGTGACCAGGAAATCCGCATAACCCTTTTCGGCGGCGACCACGCCGAACAGCACCGGTTCCAGGTCGGCGTCGTATTCGCCCGACCAGCCATCGGCATCGAGCGCGAACTCGGCATCGTGGTAGCGCCTGGCGACCGCCTCGGCCGTGAATTCGTCGGTTTCCTCGTCGCCGGTGAGGGTCAGGATGATGTCACGCTGCGGCACGAACCCTTCGCGCTTGAGGCGCATGAAGGTTTCGACCAGCGCGACGGTCTGGTCCTTCATGTCCGCGATCCCGCGCCCGTAGTAGTACGGGCCGTCCTTGACCAGCTTGAAGGGCTGGTGGTCACTCCAGCCTTCGGCATCGGCGGGGACCACGTCCATGTGTCCATGGACGATGAAGGGTTTGCCCTCGCCCTTGCCGCGGTAGTGCACGACCAGCGCTTCGGTATGGCCGACCGGCATGATCTCGATGTCGGACTTCGCGAAGCCGGCGGCCTCGAGCTTGTCCGCGAAATAACGCGCCAGCGCCGGCACCTGGTCCTTGCCCTTCACGGTCGGCACCGAGATCGCGTGGGCCAGCATGTCCATGTATTCGGGCATGGCCTGCGCGGTGGTTTCCGCGGCAGGCAACGGCGAAGACCCGAGTGTCAGGAGCAGCGAACCCAACAGCAGCGTGCGGCGCGTGGACATGGCGCATTCCCCATCCGAAAAGCGCAGGGTAGCGTCGAATGCGAACGCCCGCTCGCACGACGCGAATTACTTGTCCTGCACCGCCTCGACCTGGATCTGCATCGACACCTTCATGTCCATGCCGAACGTCTTGCCGGCATCGATGCCGAAATCGGCGCGGTCGAACGCCGTCGACGCGTCCGCGCCGCAACGCTGGCGCGGGTTCGCCACGAAATCGGGCATGCATTTGAAGTGTTCGATCTTCAGATCCAGCGGACGCGTGACGCCGTGCAGGGTGAGCTTGCCGACCACGCGCGTGGGCGCGCCGTCCACGAAATCCGCGAGCGTGCCGTCATAGATCGCGACCGGATATTTCGCGGCGTCGAAGAACGCGCACCGGGTGTTGCAGAGCGGTGGCGGGAACACGGCCTTCAGCACCGCCTGTTTCAGGGGCGGATTGCCGAAGTCGATGCTGTCGATCTTCGTCACGATGTGCACCGTGCCGGTTTGTTTCCGGCGATCCAGCGTGATCGTGCCGCTCGAGTGGTCGAACTTGCCGCGCCACGTCGACAGGCCGAGGTGATCGGCGGCGAAACTCGGATAGGTGTGGTCCGGATCGATGGTGAAGTGCAGCGGCTGCGCCGCCGCGGCGCCGGCGACGACCAGCAAGGCGAGCGCCACGCATGCAGGAACGGGCTTACGCATGGCTGGCTTCCGCGCGATTGCAGTTGACCATCCAGTGCGCGCCGAAGCGGTCGGTGAACATGCCGAAGCGCAGCGACCAGGAAGTCTCGGCGATCGGCATCATCACTTCGCCGCCCGCACTGAGTGCATTGAATGCGCGCTCGGCCTGTTCCGGGGTGTCGACGATCAGGCAAATCCGGTTGCCGTGGATACCCGGATAAGGCGTGTCGTCGCCCGGCGGGCACCAGTCTGAGCCCATCAACTGCGCACCGCCGACATCGAGCTGCACGTGCGCGACCAGATTGCGCATTTCCGCAGGCACCCGCTCACTCTCCGGCATTTCACCGTAGGTCACCTTCATGGCGACCTTGCCGCCCAGGCACCTGGCATAGAAATCGAACGCTTCCGCGGCTTGATTCTTGTAGAACAGATAGCTGACGAGTTGCATGGAGGGTTCCTCGATGGTTTTGTGGCGTGTTCGTCTTGACGACGAACCGCGTTGCGCGAAATCGACAACGCCATCGTCAGGCCGTTTCAGCCAGCGCCGGGAAGGGTTCGCGCCACGCCTCCAGCTCGTTAAGGCGCTCGTGCCAGCGCGTGATCGCGGGGAATTCATCCAGCGGGATGTGCGCGCCTTCGGCGTACGGCAGGAACGCCGCGACCGCGAAATCCGCGACCGTGAGCGAATCGCCGACCAGCCAGCGGCGTTCGTGCAGGTGCGCGTCGAGCAGCGCGGCCAGCCGCCGCCAGTCAGCGGTGGCTTGCGCAACCGCGCCCGGCACGGCCTCGCCGAGCCGCAGGCGCGGCTTGATGATGTGCTCGAAATACAGCGTGCCGCCGGCGCGGTAGAAATTCGCGAGATCCCAGCTCAACCAGCGGACCACTTCGATCTGGCGATCGTCCTGCGGCCACAGGTCCGAATCACAACGCGCCGCCAGGTGGCACATGATCGCGGCGGACTCCCACAGCCGGCGCGGTCCGTCGACCAGGGTCGGCACCTTGCCGTTGGGATTCAGCGCCAGGTATTCGGGCGTCCTGTGCTCGCCGCGCGCGAGGTCGACGCGCACGTACTGGACGGGCGAGCGCAGGTATTTCGCGACCGCGCAGGCCTTGCGCGGGTTGACGGTGTCGAACCAGTAGAGCTTCATCGGGATCTCCGTTCGCGGCATGCCCGGCATGATGACGGATGAGGGGTGGTGATTTCGACAAGGGCCGCCAAGCTGCATTCAGTTTGGCGGAAGAGAGCGCTTCGACCGCGACATGATGATTGGTTATATGGACGTCTGGACGTCCAAATAGTTGTTGACATGCACGGGCTGGCGTCACTAGAGTCTGGTCCACTGCTCATCGAGACCGGCTGAGGGACAGGCCCTTGGAAGCCGGGGCAACCCGCGAAACCGCTTTGGTTCCGCACGGTGCCAACTCCTGCGGAAGGCGCGTCGACGCCTGCCCGAAAGATGAGTCGCACGATCCCGTTTGCTGCGGGATTGGACGGCCGTTTTCCGGTTCTCCGCACGACTCGATGTCCGGGTTTGCCAAGGAGAACCGCCATGAGCCTCGCCGTCGCACCCGAAATCGCCGAGCGACAGATCGCCGAACCGCACTTCGCCGACGTGCCGTACGCCGCGCCGGCCGCCGTTCCCTTCACCTGCCTGCGCGCGTCGCGCCGCGTGCGCATCGCGCCGCGTTACAGCGAAGGCGCGGTCGAAGTCGAAGTGCGTTATCTCTGGGCCGGCGCGCCGGGCGCGCCCACGGTGATCGTGCAGGGCGGCATCTCGGCCGACCGCGACGCATGTTCGAGCGCCGAACACCCGGCGCCGGGCTGGTGGGAATCGCAGATCGGCGCGGGGCGCGCGATCGACCTCGACCGCGTGCGCGTGTTGGCGATCGACTGGCTGGACGCGGACGATTTGCACGCGCCGTCGGTGGCCAGCGAGGATCAGGCCGACGCGCTGGCGGCGTTGCTGGATGCGCTCGGTATCACGCATGTCGAAGCCTTCATCGGCGCTTCGTACGGCGCGATGGTCGGACTCGCGTTCGCCGCGCGCCACGGCAATCGGCTTGGCAGGTTGATCGCGCTGGCCGGCGCGCACCGCCCGCATCCGTTCGCGACCGCGCAGCGCGCAGTGCAGCGCGGCATCGTGAAGCTGGGGCTCGACAACGGCTGCGTGGACGAGGCGCTGTCGCTGGCGCGCCAACTCGCGCTCACCACGTACCGCAGCTGCGAGGAACTCGGCCGCCGCTTCGCCGGCGGCGCGGAATACCGCGACGGGCGTTTCCGGCTGCCCGTCGAAGGCTGGTTGGAACACCAGGGCCGCACCTTCGTCGCGCGTTTCAATGCCCAACGCTATCTCGCGCTGTCCGAATCGATCGACCTGCATGACGTCGATCCGAAGTCGGTACGCGTGCCTGCCACCTTGATCGGATTCGCCAGCGACAAGCTGGTGCCGCTCGCGGACCTATGCGTGCTGCAGCAGCGCTTCGGCGCGCCGGCCACGCTGGAAGTGATCGAGACCCCTTACGGTCACGACGGATTCCTGAAAGAACACGAACGCCTCGCGCCGCTGCTGCGCGACGCCCTGCAAGCTTGCGGAGACTGACATGACTACCAACGTTGCATCCTGTACGCGCGCGGTGCGCGCCGGCATCGAGACCGACGCGCAGCACGGCGCGGTGGTGCCGCCGCTGCACCTTTCCACCAATTATTCGTTCGCGGGTTTCAACGAGAAGCGCGAATACGACTACTCGCGCAGCGGCAATCCGACGCGCGACCTGCTGGCCGACGCGCTGGCCGACCTCGAACGCGGTGCGGGCGCGGTGGTGACGGCCAGCGGCATGGCCGCGGTCGCGCTGGCGCTGGAACTGGTGCCCGCGGGCGGCAAGGTGCTGGCCGCGCATGATTGCTACGGCGGCACCTGGCGGCTGCTCGATGCATGGGCGAAGAAGGGACGCTTCACGGTGCGCTTCGCGGACCTCACCGATCCCACCGCACTGGCCGCGGGACTCGCCGAGAATCCTTCGCTGGTGTGGGTGGAAACGCCATCGAACCCGTTGCTGCGGATCACCGACATCCGTCACGTCGCGCAGGCCGCGCGCGCGGCGGACGCGCTGTGCGTGGTGGACAACACCTTCCTGTCACCGGCGCTGCAGCAGCCGCTGACGCTGGGCGCCGACGTGGTGGTGCATTCGACCACCAAGTACATCAACGGCCACAGCGACGTGGTCGGCGGCGCGGTGATCGCGCGCGAGCCGGAAGTCGCCGAGAAGTTGAAGTGGTGGGGCAATTGCCTGGGGCTCACCGGCGCGCCGTTCGATAGTTGGTTGACGCTGCGCGGCCTGCGCACCTTGTCGCCGCGCTTGCGCGTGCACCAGGAAAACGCGGCCGCGCTGGCGGACCTCCTGGACCAGCATCCCGCGGTGACGCGCGTGTTCTATCCGGGCCTCAGCAGCCATCCGCAACATGCGCTGGCCGCGCGCCAGCAATCGGGTTTCGGCGCGATGCTGAGCTTCGAACTGGGTGGCGGCGAGGACGCGGTACGCGCGTTTCTGGATGGCCTGCAGTGCATCACGCTGGCCGAATCGCTGGGCGGTGTTGAGAGCTTGGTAGCGCATCCCGCGACCATGACCCACGCGGCGATGGCGTCCGAGGCGCGCCGCGCGGCCGGCATTTCCGACACGCTGCTGCGCCTTTCGGTCGGCATCGAGGACATCGCCGATCTGTCGCGTCATCTGCGCGCCGCACTGGTACGCGCGGATGCGGTGTCGCGAAAACGCGTGGCGGTGCCGGCATGAGCGCGGTGCTGGCGGAGGCGTTGGTGCCGCGTGCGGCGGCGCGGCACGACATCGCGGTGGTGCTGTTCGGCACCGGCAAGGTCGGCGGCGCGTTCCTGCAACTGCTGCGCACGCCGGCAGGCGCGAACCTGCGACTGGTCGGCGCGGCCAATTCGCGCCACCAGCAAACGCAACCCGAAGCGCTGGCCGAGCGCCGCCTGCGCGAACGCCTGAACATCGGCGGCGAAGCGCGTGACGATGCCGCGTTGTTGCATGCGCTGCTCGCGAGTGGTGCGCGCGACAAGGTGATCATCGACGCCACCGCGTCGGCGGAGTTGGCGGCCCGCCATCCCGATTGGCTGGTGCGCGGCTGTCACGTCGCGACCGCCAACAAGGCGCTGGCGGGTGGAGGCCTGGCCGGCTGGCACGCGCTGCAGGCGGGCTGCGTGCATGGCGCCCATTACGGCGACAGCGCCACCGTCGGCGCGGGCCTGCCGGCGCTCGCCACGCTGCGCCGCCTGCACGCCTGCGGCGACCGCGTCGCGCGCATCGAAGGCGTGTTCTCGGGATCGCTCTCGTACCTGTTCAATCACTACGACGGACGCCAGCCATTCTCGACCCTGCTGCGCGAAGCCTGCGCGCTCGGCTACACCGAGCCTGATCCGCGCGCCGACCTTTTCGGCGAGGACGTCGCGCGCAAGCTGCTGATCCTCGCGCGCGCGGCGGGATTCCCTTTGCAACGCAGCGACATCGAAGTCGAGAACCTGGTGCCGGAAGCGCTGCGCGATATTCCGCAGGACGAATTCCTGGAGCGGCTCGAAGAACTCGAGGCGCCGATCGCGGCGCGCCTCGCCGCCGCCATTTCGCGCGATGGCGTGTTGCGTTACCTCGCGCGCTTCGATGCCGACGGCCGCGCACATGTCGGCCTGGACGAAGTACCCGCGACGCATCCCGCCGCGCACCTGCTCGGCGCCGACAACCTGTTCGCCTTCACCACGCAGCGCTACGCGCAGCGTCCGCTGGTGATCCAGGGCGCGGGCGCGGGACCCGAAGTCACCGCGCAGGCATTGCTGGGCGACATCCTCGCGTTGCGCTGATCAATCCTCGATCACGCCATGGTGCGCCGCGGCCTGCTCGACGTCCGGCGTGCGCCAGCCGCACGCGAGGCCCCATGCAAAGAAGCCGACCGCGACGGCAGCGACGATCAGGAGATCCCAGCCGTAGGGAAGGTAACCGTGGCCGCCGAAGCGCGCGCTGCCGGCCCATGACAGCGCGGCGATCGCGGGCAGGTAGAAGATCAGCCACAGCGCGCCGCGCACCTGTTTCAGCAAATCCGCGCCGCCGCGCTGGACCGCATACCAGAGCCAGATCGGCAGCGCGACCACCATCAACAGGATGATCTCGCCGGTGCGGGGCCAGCGCGCCCAGTACAGCAGCTCGGTCGCGAACACGAACGCGAGTCCCGCGATGACCGGCAGCAGCGGAATGCGCAGCGGCCGGCGCAATTCCGGCGCGGTGCGCCGCAGCACGCTGACGCTCACCGGTCCGGTCAGGTACGAAATGATTGTCGCCACCGAGATCACTTCGGCCAGCGTGGCCCAGCCGCGGAAGAAGAACATGAAGATGAAGGCGACCACCAGGTTCAGCCACATCGCCGGGCGCGGGATGCCGAAGCGCGGATGCACGCGTCCGAACACTTTCGGCAGCGTGCCGTTGCGTTCCATCCCGTAGATCATCCGTGCGGTGGTTGCGGTGTAGGTGGCGCCGGTGCCGGACGGGCTGATGAACGCGTCGGAATACAGCAGCAGCGCTAGCCAGTTGAGGTTCAACGCCAGCGCCAGTTGCGCGAACGGCGAGGAGAAATCCAGCGCGTACCAGCCACCCTTGGCAAGCGCCACAGGATCCATCGCGCCCAGGAACGCCACCTGCAGCAGCAGGTACACGATGGTCGCCAGCACGATCGAACCGATGATTCCGAACGGCACGTTGCGGCCGGGGTTCTTCGCTTCGCCCGCGAGGTTCACCGGACTCTGGAAGCCGTTGAAACTGAAAACGATGCCGCTGATCGCGACCGCGGTCAGGATCGCCGAGATGCTGTAGGCGTGCGGGCCGCCGTGCGCGCCGACATGGAAATTTTCCGGATGGAACGAGGTCGCCATCAGGGCGGTCGCGGTCAGCGCCGGCACGATCAGCTTGTACAGCGTGATCCACGCGTTGGTCTTCGCGAACAGATTCACGCTCCAGTAGTTCAGGAGGAAATACCCGATCACCAGCGCGGCGGCGATCGCAAGTCCGGTCGCGCTCAGCGTGCCCGCGCCGCCCGCGGCGTGGTGGTACAGATCCTGCGCCCACTGCCAAGGCCACGACGCCATGTACTGCACCGACGCTTCCGCTTCCACCGGAATCACCGACGCGATCGCGATCCAGTTCGCCCACGCCGCGATGAAGCCCACCAGCGTGCCGTGCGAATACTGGCCGTAGCGCACCATGCCGCCCGATTCCGGGAACATCGCGCCGAGTTCCGCGTAGGTGATCGCGATGAACAGGATCACCACCGCTCCGATCACCCACGCCCAGATCGCGCCCGGGCCTGCCAGTTGCGCCGCGCGCCACGCGCCGAACAGCCAGCCCGAGCCGATGATCGAGCCCAGGCCCGTGAACATCAGCGCCCACGCGCCGACGTTGCGGCGGATTGCGTTTTCGTGACTCATCGAAACCTTCCCCGGCAAAACCATGCGCGATCATCGCAGATCAGGCCGTGCCTGTCCGCGTGGCAATGGTCACGATGCGACCGATGCACACACATGCGGCATTGAGTCGATGCGGTAGCCGTATTACGATATTTACATCGATAGGAGAGACGTCATGCACGCCGTCACGGTTTCGCCGAAGTACCAGGTGGTCATCCCGCAGGCGGTGCGGGAAGCGATGGGCCTGACGCCGGGCTCCAAATTGCAGGTGCTGCAATACGGGGATCGCATCGAGATGATTCCGGTGCGATCCGCAAAGTCCTTGCGCGGCACGCTGCGCGGCATCGACACGTCCGTGCCGCGTGACCGCGACCGCGTATGAATGTCGTCGATTCGTCGGCGTGGCTGGAATATTTCGCCGAGGGGCCGAACGCGAGGCATTTTGCCGGGGTGATCGAAAAGCCGGATGAATTGCTGGTGCCGTCCGTCACCTTGCTCGAAGTGTTCAAGCGCGTCACCCAGCAGCGCGATGAGTCACTCGCATTGCAATGCGTGGCAGCGATGCGGCAAAGCGAGGTCGTGGACCTCGATGCATCGCTTGCCCTGCGTGCGGCGGCACTCGGCGTGCGCTACAAGTTGCCAATGGCCGACAGCATCATCTATGCGACCGCACAAGCGGCCAATGCGTGGGTCTGGACACAGGATGCGGATTTCGAAGGGCTGCCGCGAGTGAAGTTCTGGCGCAAGTCGTAGTTGCCCGATCCGCTGGCTGTCACATCGTGCTCATGCCGCGGCGAACGCCTCGCGCGTGAGGTTCACGGGCTCGCCCTCGGTACACAGCACGTCGTCCTCGATGCGGATGCCGCCGTATTTGCGGAACGCATCGACCTTCGCCCACGCGACGTCCTTCGAGGCAGGCTTGGCTCTCAATTCCGCCAGCAGCATGTCGATGAAGTACAAGCCGGGTTCGATCGTCACGACCATGCCGGGTTGCAGGACGCGGGTGCAGCGCAGGTACGGATGGCCTTCCGGTTTCGGGATCGTGTGGCCTTGCTCGTCGCGCGCGAAGCCGGCGACGTCGTGCACCTGCAGGCCGATCAGGTGGCCGAGTCCGTGCGGGAAGAATGTCGCGGAAATGCCGTTCGCGACCGCGGCTTCGGCGGAGCAGGTGATGAAGCCTTGTTCGCGCAGCGCCTGCATCAGCACGTGGTGCGCGTGGACGTGCAATTCGGGATAGCTCTGTCCCGCGCGCACCCTGGCGCAGAAACCTTGCTGCGCGGTTTCGACGGCGTCGATCAGTGCCTGGAATTCGCCGGCGTCGGCTGACGCATACGTGCGCGTGATATCGGACGCGTAGCCGTGGAAGCTGCCGCCGGCATCGATCAGGAACGAATGCGCGTGCGTGGGCGGGTTGCGGTCGAAGTGCATGTAATGCAGCACCGCGCCATGCGCGTCCAGCGCGATGATGTTGCCGTAGGGCAACTGCGCTTCGGTGAGCCGCGTGGCTTTCAGGTATTCGCAATGGATGTCGAATTCGGAAAGGCCGTCGCGGAACGCGCGCTCGGCGGCGCGATGACCGTGCACGCCGACCTTGCTGGCTACGCGCATCATGGTGATCTCGTACGGCGTCTTGAATGCGCGGCGGTAGTGCAGCAGATGCAGCGCGGCTTCGGGATTGTCGGGCACGAAATCGCCCACCGCGGCATTGGTCTCGCCGACGATCGCGCAGCGTGACGGGTCCTTCGGCAGATGCGCGCGCGCTTCGTCCGGCGTACGGATGGTCACGATGTCGAAGTGTTCGGTCCAGTAGCCCGCGGGCGCGGCGGGTACCACGTGCCAGTAATCGCGCGGCTGCAGGAAAATCAGTTTCGGTTTCGCGCCGGGTGTGTACACGATCCAGCTGCCGGGTGCGTCGGTCAGCGGCAGCCAGTGCAGGAAGTGCGGATTGGCCTTGAATGGATAATCCTCATCGTCGAGGAACCAGCCGTGCGGCCTGCCCGCGGCGACCACCAGCGTGTCGCGGCCGCACGTGGCCAGCGCATCGGCGCTGCGTTTTTCGATTTCGGCGAGGTGCGCGGGATACAGCGCGGAAAGATTGTCCTGCGGCGATGCGGTCATGGCGGTGCGGCGTGGACCGGGAACCGCCATGATGCGGCGAAGCGCGCCGCAACGCAAAGTGAAACGCGCTTTCGTGGAAAGTCAGGCCATGGGTGGCCGTGGTGGCATTGCTGAACCAGCGTGCCTGTTCGTTGTGGAAATCTTGAGCGAAGCAGCGATCAGGGATGATCGCAAAATCATGCCGCAGTGGCTTCCAGCCAGCGGTCGAGGCAGGCCGCGGCGGCGCCGCTGATTGAAATGATCCTGAGGCCCGACCACTGGTAGCCGTTGGTCGCGGCCTGGTCGGTCCACATGGTGTGCACGCCGGCTTCGATTTCCTCGTTCACGCCGCGCGGGTTGGGCAGCCGGAAGCGCAACTGGTAAAGGGCGTCATCGCGCAGGGGCCGGTGGCAGATCAACATCAAACCCGTGCGGGAGAGGTTGCCGATGCGGCCGATGTTCTCGCCGCTGATGCTGTCGGTCACCTCGATGGGGACCGCCGTGGGTTTTCGCGGGGCGCTGCGACGTTCGTCGTTCATGTCGCGGAGTCCGTGGTGTTGTTGTTGGTCTTGCTGAATTTCCTCAACCCTGCCATCAGCGCATTCCAGGCGCGGTCGATCATACCGCCATCCTGGTTCGGAAGGACACGCACCTGGCCGCGCGCCATCATCCGCGCGATCTGTTCCAGCGTGCGCTCGGGCGCCGCCGTGCCGCGCGCGTTGACCACCAGGCAGCGCCCGCTGGGCGGGTTGTACCAGGCCAGTTTGCGCGCGGCCTTCTGGCCCTGCTGGTTGAGGGTGAACTCCAGCCAGCTTCCGAACGGAAGGGTTTTCAAGGTCTCGAGTGCGCGGCGCTCGCTGGACGTCAACGGCAGCTTTCGCGCGCCGGGCTGCGCCGCGCCTGCTTCGTCTTCGCCGGGCTTGTGGCGCGACTTCAACCGGATCAGCAATTCGGTCTGCGTCGGTACCGGCGCGCTGCCCGCATCGGGCGCCTGCTGCGGCAGTTCCAGCGCGTAGCGGGTGATCTGGTCGGCTTCGGTGGCCTGCAGGCCGACCTGCGTCAGGCCGTGGTTGAAATCCGCGGTGAGCCGCGCGTTGTCGCGCTCGGCCGGCGCGCCCAGCAACTGGTCGACGGCGGCCAGCCGGCGGCGATACGCCTCGCTGTGTTCGCCTTCGCGCAGCAGCGTCAGCGTGAGCGCATCGGCCCAGGCGTTTTCCAGCAGCGCGCGGACCAGCGGCGTGGTCTTGCGCTTCGACACGCGCGACTCGATGGCCTTGGCGGCCACGGCGCGCGCGTCCTGCAGGCGGTCGCGGCCCTGCGCGGCTTCGACCTGGCGGCGCTCGGCGATTTCCGCGCGGCGCGAGATCAGCTTCAGGTGCGTGTCGAGTTCATCCGCTTCCTTCGCGATCACGCCCATGTCGCCGCTGCGGTCCTCGGCGACGCGCTTGACGCTGCGCTGCAAGCGCTGGTTCAGCGCGTTGTCGAACTTGTCGCCGCTGCGGTCGAGCCACAGGTTGGCCGTTTCCAGCACCAGGTTCAGCAGGCGCCGCGCCGGATGGTTGCGCACGGTGAAGAAATTGCTGTCCGACAGCGCAATGCGCAGCAGCGGCACCTGCAGGTTCGCCAGCAGTTGCTGCGCGATGCCTTCGGTGCGGGTTTCGGTGAGCAGCTGGTCGTAGAGCAGGCCGACCAGATCCAGCGCGTCGCGATGTTCGGGTTGCAACTGCAGGGCGTTGCCATTCGAGGCGCGGCGCAGCTGCGCCATCAGCTCGCCGCTCAGGCGCGCGCCTGGTTGCGGCGCGCCGTTGCGCGAAGGCAGCGCCTGCAACGCCGCCAATGCTTCCTGCAATTCCGGCATCGACGCGAACTGCGCCGACTGCGCGGCCGCCGCTTCGGCTTCCGGGTTCAGCGTGCGCCGGCGTGCATCGAGCAAGGCGTGCAATTCGCCCATGCCCGGTCCGGCCGGCGCGGTAAAATTGATCGCCGGCGCGATCGGCGCCGGCTCGTTCGCGGCGCCGGGCGCGGGCGGCGCTTCGGGCGCGGCGGGACGCGCAGCGGAATGCGCGCGGCGCGGAAGGTAGCTGCGCAGGTCGGGCAGGATGCCGGATGACTTCAGGTGCTCGTTGAGCCGCGCGTAGAACGCCTCGGCCGCCGCGAACAGGCGCCGGTCGCACAGGCGGTAGAACAGCAAGCGGTGTTCGCGCTGCAGGCCGAATTCGGTCGCCGCTTCGCCCAGCACCGCGGCAAGCGTGTGCGGGCCGGGCGGCAGCGCCTCGTTGTCCAGCGGCGGCGCGGCCACCAGAACCGCGTAGCGGTGGCAGAGATCGAAGATCGCGTTGCCGGCGTGCAATTCGGTGCGGGTGGACAGGTCGTCCAGCGCCATGGTTTCGTCGAACTCGTGCGGATCGACCAGCGACAGGTCGGCGCCGGTCCGCGGCTCGCTTTCGGGTTCGGCGGCGGCGCGGTCGATACCGGCGAAACGCTGTTCCAGCAGGGCCATGAAGCGGCCGTGGAAGCGCGGACGCAGGCGCTTCACCTCCTTGTACGCCTCCATGGCTTCGTGCTGCACCTGGCCGCCGCTGGATTGCTCGCCGATCCGGAACAGTTCGTGCTCCAGGTCATCCAGCGCCGAACGCAGCAGCGGTTCCAGCAGGGCGCCGCACTCGGCGATCTGCTGCGCGAGCAGGTGCCGCGCGCGCGGCGCGAGGTCGCTGCGGTCGGCGAGTGTCGGCATGTGCTGCTGCTTGTCCATCGGTTCCCCAATCAGGCGCGATGCAAGCTCCCTGCCAGCGCCAACCAACGAGGGCGATTCTATGGAAGCCCGGGACAAAGCGCCACGGACTTTTCGGCCTTCACTCGTCGCCGGTCCGGACCCGCACCGAAACCTGGCCACCGTCCACCTCCACGTCGACCTGCATGGGCCGGCAGCAGACCTGGCAGTCCTCGACGTAGCTGGACGAGCCGGCGGATGCGTCCACCAGCAGTTCGATGGGTTCGCCGCAGTACGGGCAGGTGGCGCTGACGGATTCAGGCATGCGGGCGCTCCGGTGCGTCGGGCAGGAAAATTTCGATCAGGTCGTTGAGGAAACGCTGGCCGAGTGGGGTCGGTTGCAGGCGTTCGGCATCGCCGGTCAGCCAACCTTTTGCGCGCGCCTCGTGCAGGGGCGCGGCGATCGTTTCGGCAGGCAAGCCGGTGCGCGTCGTGAAATCCGCGATGGGGACGCCGTCGTTCAAGCGCAAGGCGTTCAACATGAATTCGAATGGCAGGTGCTCGGCGCCGATCGTTTCATCGCCGCCGATGCGTTGCGGCGTGCGCGCATGCTGAAGGTAGGCGACGGGGGAACGGATTTTCCAGCGGCGCTGAACTTTGATGTTTAGCTCGCGACCGCTCTCCCCCAGACCCTCGTTCCTCGTCCCCGGCCGCGAGATCTTCCCGTGCGCTCCCGCGCCCATCCCGAGGTAGTCGCCGAACGTCCAGTAGTTGAGGTTGTGGCGGCAGCGCCTTCCCGGCAGCGCGTACGCCGACACTTCGTATTGCGCGTAGCCGGCCTGCGCCAGCCGCGCCTGACAGGCTTCCTGCATGTCCCACGCCGCGTCGTGGTCGGGTAGTGGCGGCGGCGTTTTCGCGAACGGCGTGCCGGGTTCCAGCGTCAACTGGTAGTGCGAGAGGTGCGCGGGTTGCAGCGCAACCGCACGTTCGACATCGGCGAGCGCGCCGTCGAGCGTTTGCTGCGGCAGCGCGTACATCAGGTCCAGGTTGATGTTGTCGTACCCGGCGTCCTGCGCCTGCCTGATCGCGTTTTCGGCTTCGGCCGACGAATGGATGCGGCCCAGCGCGCGCAGTTTTTCGTCATCGAAACTCTGCACGCCGAAGCTGATCCGGTTCACGCCGGCTGAGCGGTAACCGTCGAAACGGCCGTGTTCGACCGTGCCGGGATTGGTTTCCAGCGTGATTTCGCAATCGCGCGCGAACGGAATGCGTGCCGCTGCACCGTCCAGGATCGCCGCGATCGCATTCGGCGCGAACAGGCTGGGCGTGCCGCCGCCGAAGAACACGCTGGTGATTTCGCGGCGGTGGATCGCTTCTCCGCAATCCGCGAGGTCGCCGTCCAGGTCCGCCAGCAACGCCGCGACATATTCACGCTCCGGCATCGCCGCGCGCAGCCCGTGCGAATTGAAATCGCAGTACGGGCACTTCTTCACGCACCACGGGATGTGGATGTAGAGCGAAAGCGGCGGAGAGCGCTTTTCTCCCTCTCCGTTCGAGAGGGAGGCGGATTGACGCGATGCTTCCAGCACGCGTCGCTTTTCTCCCTCTCCCGCTCGCGGGAGAGGGCCGGGGTGAGGGGAGAATTGCTCCAACGATCCGAGTATCACTGCAAGAACGTCATCCGTTCTCAGCAAGACGTCGTCGTTCCGGAATCTCAGCACGCGAAAGCCGCCGCGCTCCAGATATTCCGTTCGTATTTCGTCGTCTCTCGTGTGTTCGGCATGCTGGCCACCGTCCAATTCCACGATGACCTTGGCGTCCATGCAGCCGAAGTCGACGATGTACCGACCCAGTGGGGCTTGCCGCCGGAATCGAAACCCACCGATCTGGCGATTGCGCAGAAAACGCCACAGCTTGAATTCCGCGTCGGTGCCGTGATGCCGCAACGCGCGGGCATTCGCGATTTTGCGGTTCTTTTCCAAGCTGCCCCTCACCCAGCGCTACGCGCTCGGCCTGCGGCCGCCTCTCCCGCGAGCGGGAGAGGGGGTAAAGAGCATTTCGCGCAAACTCGCCAACGCCTGCCCGCGGTGGCTGATGCGGTTCTTCAGCGCGGGATCGAGCTCGGCGGAACCCAGGCCGCCACCGTCGTCGGGCAGGAACACCGGGTCGTAGCCGAAACCGTGCTCGCCGCGCGGCGCGTGCAGCACGCGGCCGGGCCAGCGGCCGGTCGCGATGAGCGGATCGGGATCGTCGGCGGTTCGCAGCAGCGCCAGCACGCACGTGAAGTGCGCCATGCGCTGCGCATCCGGCACGCCTTCGAGTTCGCGCAGCAGCTTCGCGTTGTTGCCGGCGTTGTCGCCGTGCACGCCGGCGTAGCGCGCGGAATACAGTCCCGGCGCGCCATCCAGCGCATCGACGCAGAGTCCCGAGTCGTCGGCCAGCGCAGCCATGCCGGATGCGCGCGCGGCGTGGCGCGCTTTCAGGATCGCGTTTTCGACGAAGGTCAGTCCGGCTTCTTCGACATCGCCGATGCCGAGTTCGGTCTGCGCGACCAGTTCGATGCCGCTGCCCGCCAGCAACGCGCGCAGTTCGACAAGCTTCCCGGCGTTGCTGCTGGCGAGGACGATCTTGTGCATTCAACAAAACTCACATGACGTCATTCCGGGGCCGCGTGCGCGAAGCGCGCGCGGAACCCGGAATCCATTTTGACGTTATCGGCCCAATAAAAAGCAAAATGGATTCCGGCTTTCGTCGGAATGACGAAGGATTTATAGCAGGGTCGCCAATGCTTTACGCTGGGCCTCAATCAATTCGCCGATGCCCTTCTGCGCAAGCGCCAGCAGCGCGTCCAGTTCGTCACGACGGAAAGCATGGCCTTCGGCGGTGCCCTGCAATTCGATGAAACCGCCGCCGTCGTTCATCACCACGTTCATGTCGGTGTCGCAGTGGGCGTCTTCGGTGTAATCGAGATCGAGCACCGGCACGCCCTGGTACACGCCCACCGAAACCGCCGCGACCGCGCCGTGGATCGGATTGCGTTTCAGCAGGCCGCGTTGCATCAGCGCGTTCACCGCATCGACCAGCGCGACATACGCGCCGGTGATCGACGCGCAACGCGTGCCGCCGTCGGCCTGCAGCACGTCGCAATCCAGCGTGATCACGCGTTCGCCCAGCGCCGCGCGATCGACGCATGCTCGCAGCGACCGTCCGATCAGGCGCTGGATTTCCATGGTGCGTCCGCCTTGTCCGCCGCGCGCGGCTTCGCGCTGCGTGCGTTCGCTGGTCGCGCGCGGCAGCATGCCGTATTCGGCGGTGACCCAGCCTTCGCCCTTGCCGCGCAGCCACATCGGCACGCGTTCCTCGACGCTGGCGGTGCACAGCACGCGCGTGTCGCCCATGCCGATCAGCACGGAACCTTCGGCATGTTTGGTGTAGCCGCGCTCGATCGTCACGGCGCGCAGGGCATCGGGCGCGCGGCCGGAAGGACGCATGATGGACATCGGCAAAGGTATCCGCTGGCAGCGTGACAGTTTACCATCGCGGCTTGTCACGACGATCCCGGAACGCCTGCATGATCCGCAGCATGACCGCCTACGCGAACACGGAAGAATCGACGCCGCAGGGATGGCTGGCGTGCGAAGTGCGCGCGGTGAATTCGCGCTTCCTCGAAACCGGCGTGCGCTTGCCCGACGAATTGCGCACGCTGGAACCCAGATTGCGCGAGCGCATCGCGGCGCGCCTGTCGCGCGGCAAGGTGGATGCGACGTTCCGCTACCGTCCGCCCGCGGCCGCATCGGACTTGCTGCTGGACGAGCGCACCGCCACGCAACTCGCGACCGTCGCGGGCGCGTTGAAGGACAACTTCCCGCAACTCGCCACCGATTTCGCGGCACTGCTCGACTGGCCCGGCCTGCTGGTGAAACCGGAACTCGACCAGGAAGGCTTGTCCCAGGCCGCTGAAGGATTGCTGGAACGCACGCTGGATGAATTCATCGCCGGCCGCGAGCGCGAGGGCGCCAAACTGGCGCTGGCGCTGCGCGAGCGGCTGGATGGCATCGAGCGCATCGTCGGCGAAGTGCGCGCGATGCTGCCCGACATTCGCGCGGCCTTGCGCGTGAAGCTGGACGCGAAGTTGGCCGAGTTGGCGAACGCCGCCGATCCCGGCCGCCTCGAACAGGAACTGGTGCTGCAACTGTCGCGCATCGACGTGGACGAGGAACTCGACCGCCTCGACGCGCACGTGGGCGAAGCGCGGCGCATCCTCGCGCTGGACGAACCCGTCGGCCGCCGGCTGGATTTCCTGATGCAGGAATTCAACCGCGAAGCCAACACGCTCGCCTCGAAATCCGTCGATCCGCGCGCCACGCGCGCTGCCGTCGACCTGAAAGTGCTGATCGAGCAGATGCGCGAACAGGTGCAGAACTTAGAATGATGTCCAGCGACATCCCATAAAGTCTCAAAACCCGCATCGTATCTACATTTAGGCACTTTCTGTGCTCTCGTGTCGTCTTGCCGAATCCTGCAAAATCCGTTAAAAAGTTTGTACCCATGGTTGTACCCACAGGCAAAAAGCATGGTACTTTGTGGGTACAACATAAGGATCGTTCATGGGCAAGCTGACCGATGTGGCCATCCGCAACTGGATCAAGGCGGGTGAATTGTTTGAGGGGCGTAGCGATGGCGATGGGTTGTCCCTGCGTTACCGGGAAAGGGACGGCGCACCGCGCTGGCTGTTCCGCTACCAGTTCGCTGGGAAGGCAAGGGTGCTGCAGCTAGGCAGCTATCGTGATCTATCGCTTGCTGACGCGCGCAAGACCGCCAAGGAAATGCGGGCACGTGTGGTGCTGGGCTTCGACGTGGCGGCACAGAAAAAGGAGCGCCAGCGTGTGGCCGTCGCAAAGATCGAGGCGGAGCGGTCAGTGGTGACCATGGCCATGTTGGCCGATGAATACTTCGCGGCCCGCATCCTCGGCCATTGGAAACACCCCAATATCGTGCGTAGCCGAATCGAGCGGGACATCAAGCCGGCCATCGGCAGGATGCCCGTTGGCGAAGTTCGTCCCACGCACATTGACGCAATGCTGAAAGGCATTGTCGCGCGCGGTGCGCCGACCATGGCGAACGACGTCTTGCGTTGGGTAAAGCGGATGTTTGACTACGCGCTCAAACGCGAGATGGTGCTGAACAATCCTGCCGCGGCCTTCGATCCGTCCGATGCGGGGGGTAAGGAAGAAGCCCGCACGCGGTGGTTGACGCGTACCGAACTGGTGCAGCTATTGACTGCCCTGAAGAACGCCAAGGGTTGGACGCATGAAAATTCCCTGACGGTGAAGTTGCTGCTGATGCTTGCGGTCCGCAAATCGGAGTTGGTCACGGCGCGGATCGCCGAATTTGATCTCGATGCCGCCGTCTGGCACCTGCCAGCCGAGCGTACAAAGACCGGCGCCGCCATCGATATCCCGTTGCCACGCCAAGCGGTCGCCTTGCTGGGCGAACTGGTGCGACTGGCGGGAGGCAGTGTATGGCTGTTGCCAGCGCGCAAGATCCAGACGCGCATGTTTCCTCATATCGACCCGAACACCCTCAACGCTGCGATGGCCAAGAGTATCCGGCCCCTGATGGGCGGTAGCGAGCCTTTTGCCATCCACGATTTCAGGCGTACTGCGCGCACGCACCTGGAAGCGCTCGGAACTTTTCCGCATGTTGCGGAGCGCTGCCTGAATCACAAAATCAAAGGTGTCGAAGGTGTCTACAATCGCCACGATTACTTTCAGGAACGCAAGGTGGCCTTGCAGGCATGGGCTGATCTGCTGACGGAACTTGAATCTGGCGATGTGGGCAAGGTCGTACCGATCCAACGCAAGTCTGCTCGAGTTCGAACCCATTAGTCCTGCTGTCGTAGGGTGCTGATGCAAGTCAGCCGTGGTTGTCACTTGACAACCTTATTATCCGAACCCATACTGGAATTGCTGAATGGCCCGTCCTCCGCATCCGAAGAGAGAAATCGAAGAAGCAATCAAGCACGCGGAAGCCGAAGGTTGGCGTGTCAAGGTCGGAGGCAGCCATGCTTGGGGCAAGATTTACTGCCCCTACAACGATCACGAGTGCCGTTGCGGTGAGTTCTGCATCACCAGCGTGTGGAGCACGCCCAAGAACCCCGGCAATCACGCCCGCGCATTACGGCGGGTCGTGGACAACTGCACGAATCGCAAGCGGCTGCGCGATGCCGACTCGATAGCAGAGGATTAACCATGGAATACACCTTCACACTGAAATACCAGCTCGCCGAGCAAGACAGCGATCCGGACGCCTTGGTGGAACGTCTGGGCGACGCTGGTTGCGACGATGCGCTGGTGGGCATCGGGCAGCCAGGCCGGTTGGCGTTGGAGTTCACTCGCACGGGCGACAGCGCCCAAGCCGCCGTGCGCCGTGCGCTGGCTGACGTCAAGCGCACTGTTCCGTCCGCGCGATTGATCGAGATGACGCCGGACTTCGTCGGGCTTACCGATGTGGCAGAGGTCGTTGGGGTATCGCGTCAGAACATACGCAAGCTCATGCTTGCCCACACCGGCAGCTTTCCAGCGCCGGTGCACGAGGGCAGCGCCTCGATCTGGCATCTTGCGGAGGTATTGACTTGGCTGGATGCCAAAGGCGGCTATGCGCTGGAGCGGAGTACGCTGGAAGTATCGAGGATAGCCTTGCAGGTCAATCTCGCCAAAGAAACGCGTCGGCTTCCGGCAAGGAAGGCTCGGCAACTCAACCAGCTCGTTAGCTGACGAGTCTTCACGCGGGCGTCGCCGCCGTGCGCTGACCAACTTTGAAGAGTGCAGGGAAGCGTCCGATGCCGACGACTGTCAAGAAGCGAATCACGGTGCGGGAATTGCGCGAGCATCCCGAACGTTACCCCCACATTACGCAGGCGGCTGAATCCTTCAAGCCGCTGGTTGCACGCTTCCTGGCGGCGAAGAAGGAAGCCGAGCAGGTGTTCGAGCATTTGCGCGGTGCTGACATGGACGAGGCGGTGGCCTATTGCCGCGAGCGCCCGCTTAGCCCGGAGGCTGTCGCGGTATTGATCCACGTGGCACGTCGCGCGCAGACGCTCGAAAAGGCCAAGGCTGCCGTGTCGATCAAACTTGCCAACGATCCGAAGCAAGCCGCCATGCGCGAGACATTCAAACTCTGGCAAGAATGGCGTGCAGGACGAACGGTGCACAAATCCGCGGCTGCATTCGCGCGCCACATCGTCGGCAAATTCACCGTCATCGAAAGCCCCATGACCGTCCAGCGCTGGGTGACGACCTGGTCCAGACAAGCCACGTCGAGCGCCAAAAGTATGCCGTGAGCCGGTAGCGTATATATCGTGCAGGTTGCGTATGCATCGTGCCGGTTCAAGTGATGAATCTCGCGCGCAGATGTAGATAGTAGGCATCGCCTCGTTCAAAGGCCGCCCACGCAATTCAGCGTGCGCGCACAAGGACCACGCGATGAACCCCGACACTATCCCGGCGCCGTCTGCCCACCCCGTTTTGCTCCGTCTTCCACAAGTCAAGGCCAGCACGGGCTTGAGCCGCTCCGAACTCTATCGCCGCATCGCCATCGGGACTTTCCCGGCACCGATCAAGATAGGTGAGCGCGCCAGTGCCTGGAGTTCGATAGAGATCGAATGCTGGATTGCGGAACGCATCGCGCAGCGCGATGCGATGTCGGCGGCTTGAGTCCCCCGATCCATCGTCATGAAATCCGGTCGGGAACCCCGACAGCGGCCTGAACTATTCCATCGATACTTGCTTGCACCTGCGCGCTCATGCGGTAACGTGCTGCGCTGTGGCAGAAGGAGAGCCCGTGAAACTTTCGCTTTGGTACGTGCCAGGAACTGACGAACAAATTGCCGCCGCGACACAAGCCGCGGCGGAGGAGCTGGAGAAGCGCCGGGTGACGGTCGAGGAAGCCTTCGCGGCAACCATTGAGCTCAACGAGCTTGAGGACGACGCGGAGGTCGCGGAGATCATGCCGCAGGTGCTGGCGGTGAGTGCCTGGTATGCGGCCGAGAACGCGGCATTCGAGACCTTGGCGAGCCTGACGGGCGAGTGGCCCGTACAAGGGTCATTGATCGTGGTCGAGCCCAAGCGCAAGAAAAGCTCGTCCCAATAACCAGCCGTAGCCGCTGACCGACACCGCCGCACGCTGTTGCGGCGGTGTCGGTGACGGCTGGAGATCATCATGAAGACACTTGTCGTTGCCAATCAGAAAGGTGGCGTGGGCAAGACCACGCTCTTGGTGCACATGGCGCACTACGCGGCCGAGGCCGGAAACCGCGTTCTGGTCATTGATCTGGATCCACAAGGCAACACCACCAGCAGTCTGGAAGCGTTCGCGAGCGATATCGTCGCGTCCGGACTGTTCGGGCCCCACTCAATCGGTCTGAAAGAGAAGCCTCAGAACCGCATTACCTTGATCGGCGCCGACAGTGCCCTGCTCAATGTCGACCGCGCCAACTTGGACGCGACCCGAACCTTCGTCGATCAGGTGCGTCATCTCGCGGACTCCGCGCAATTTGATCTTTGTCTGATCGACACCGCGCCGGCATTGGGCCTGCGCATGGTGGCGGCTGTTACCGCGGCGAACTACGTCATTTCGCCGATCGAGCTTGAGGCCTATAGCACCGACGGTATCGCTTCCATGCTGAAGACCCTCTACGGCATCCGCCAGAAGTTGAATCCGGGTCTGCAGTTCCTGGGGATGTTGCCCAGCCGGGTGAATCCGCACAGTCCGGCGCAAAAGGCCAACTTGATCGATCTACTCAAGAGCCATTCCGACCTGGTTGTGCGCAAGGTGATCACGCAGCGAACCAGCACCGGCGAGTCGGCGACTGCGAAGAAGCCGGTCTGGGCCATCCGCAAGACATCCGCACGCGATGCAGGCCGGGAGATGAAGGCCGTGCTCGCGCACATCTTCGAAAAAATGGGAGGACTTCCGCATGGGGCTTGACCTTTCTTCGCTGAGCGACATCAGTGCCCTGATCAGGGGGCAGGATACGGGCAACGGTATCCGCAAGGTCAAGGTCGATGCGATCCAGCCCGATCCGAACCAGCCGCGCAAGCGCTTTGACGAGGTCTCCCTCGCCGAGCTCGCGCAGAGCATAGAATCGATCGGCATGATCCAGCCGCCGGTAGTGCGGACCCAGGATGACGGTTACCTGCTGATCTCGGGGGAACGACGCTGGCGCGCCGCGCGTCAGCTCGGCTGGGAGAAGGTCGATGTCATCGTGCGCGACGATCTTGGTGCTCGGGCGCAACTGGTCGAGAACATCCAACGCGAAGACCTGGGCGCGTGGGACATCTATCGCGTCATTGCCGGCGAACTTGCCGCCGGCACGGCTCAAGCCGACTTGGCCCGAGCGCTCGGGAAAAGCAGAGCGTGGGTGGCTGCGTTCACGGCCGTCGACAAGATGCCCGACAGTCTCGTGACGGTGTTGCGCGAAGGACGCATCACGGGGATCACCGCCTTGGGGCACCTGAACCGTTTGCTGGAAGATGCGCCGATGGCTGCAGCGCAACTCTTGAGCGGTTCGACGCAGATAAGCCGGTCGATGATTGAAAAGGCCAGAGAAGGGGTACCGCCGCATCAATCTAAACAACCGACGGCTGTCGCATGTTCGCGAGAATCCCGAGATGAAGACAGGCGCGGCGGGTCGCAAAGATCATGCACTCGAATCGCTGCAGGCGCAGCCAATGCTCAGCGTGCATCATCCGATGGTGCACCCAACCTCAAGTCGATCGCGCGGCCGGTAGTTCGCATCCGGGTCCGTTACGGCGATACAGATTGGCGCATAGATTACTTCCAGCAGCGGGAGCTCGATGGCGTCCTTTCGGTGAAGTTGGAGGGTGACGACGGCAGCACCTGCTTCGCTCCGATCGAAACACTCAGGCTGCAATCCATCGAGTGTATTTGAGTGCCTGGTCGCATCCGTGCGAAAAGTCTCGATGTTCAGCCGGCTGAACACATTTCGAGGAGGAACGAGCTAGTGCAGGATAGGTTTGTCGGTAGCAAGTGGACCCTCCCTTGCCATTCATTCCTCCTCGAGAGCCGCTTATGCCGATCTTGAAAACCCGCTGCAGTGAGGAAATGACAGCCCGCTTTCACGCCTTGGCCCGAGGCGAAAGCCTCAGCGCTGCGATGCTGCTGCGGCGCATAGTGGCGACGGTCGTCGCCCAGCATGGCGCCGGTGTTACTGCTGTGGGGAAATCGGACACACGCGGGGGCCGGGGAGGCCATGGCAGTCGAATCATGTTGCGATTGCGTCCCGCCGAGGTGGAGGCCATTCGCGCCTTGGCCGAGCCGGAGGGCTACTCGGCGTCGGCCTGGATTGTGCTCCAGATCCGGCATCGGATCGTCGGAGCGGTGCCGTTCGCGAATGCGGAACTGGATGCGTTGCGCGATGCGATCCGGGAGCTCGGCGCGATCGGCCGAAACTTGAATGCGTTGCTGCATGTGCTCCATCGCAGCGGGCGCTTCGAGCAAGGAGGGCTTGATTTGGAGCGCCTCAGTTGTGGTGTGGAGCAGCTGCGAAGTGCGATTACGGCCACCATGACTCGTGCCACGCACCGAGGTCATCGTGCGGAAGGGTGATCTTGTCGAAGACCGGACGCTTGGTCCGGCGGGATTCATCTTTCAGACAACGGTTCGGGCGAAGAAGGGCTCACAGGTCAAGGGCGCTCATCGCGCGACACGTATCGCAACGGCGATGGGCCAGATCGGCCGGATTGCGCGTCGCCGGCCGGAAGTGATGGTGAAAGTCACTGGCAGTGCCCGTGGCCTTCGCAGTCTGAAAGAACACTTGGCCTATATCACCCGCAATGGCAAGCTCCTTGGCGAGCGCGAAAGTGGCGAGCTGATCCTTGGCGCAACGAATGTCCGCAGCGTGGCAGAAGAGTGGTGGGCAGATTGCTGCAGGGGCCGCAATGCCAGAGCGCGCGACACCATCAATTTGATCCTGTCCATGCCACCGGGCACTGACGCGAAAGCTGTCGCTGATGCGGCAAGTTCGTTCGCACAGAAGACGTTCGGTCAGGATTACGAGTACCTGCTCGCACACCACAATCAGGACTCGGATCCGAAACGGCCGGAAAATCCCCACGCCCATCTAACGGTGAAGACGCGCGGGAAGCACGGCCAGTGGCTCAATCCGCGCAAGCACGACTTGCAGACATGGCGTGAGGTTTTCGCACTGGAACTGCGCGAGCGAGGAGTCATCGCTGAAGCCACACGGCGGCAAGCACGCGGCGTGGTTCGGAAGAGCAAGCGACAGGCGGTCCTTCACTTGGATGCGCGAAAGGGCTCGCGTGTAACCCAATGGAAGTTGCAGCAAGCAATCAAGACGGTTGCAGCAGGAACGGATCAAGCAGCCGAAGCGCCTTGGGAACAGGCTATCCATGAGCGGCAACGGAAGATTCGCAGGGCATGGAACACGTTGGCCGCCGCCTTTGAGGCGGCCGGTCAGGCAGAACTGGCCCAAGAGATCAAGCAGTTTGTGCTGGCGATGCCGCTGGCGCAGACGGAGCGGGAGCACTTTGTCTCGCTCGCCAGGAAACTTCTCGAAAAGCAGCAGGTCCCAAAGCAAGTGCGCCATCGCGGGCAGTGTCGCTAGGACATTACCAACAAGTTGTAAATGTGCCCGACCATTCTGGGTACCACTGGGTCAACACAGTTAGTCGCACGACGGTTCAGGACAACCCAAAGCGGATGTCGGCTAATCAGTTAATACGGCTGAGGGTCAGTCGACACTGAATCGCCCGAGCTTCTCTAGACAACTTCGTCGCGAAATGCGCTGTTACATGAAATGTCGATATGGATAGCTCTTGCCTGGTAGCGCTGGAACGTTGGCTATGGTCCTGGCCAACTTCTGTGAATATCGGATCGTTACAGGAACAGGGTCGTAGAGCGCGTCGTTGTTCCAGTCCATTTTGGTCAGGGCGATCGCCTCCAATGCGATCAGGTTCAGAGGCCCAGCACCCGCGTGCCTCGTCATAAACAAAGGACGAGGAATGCTTTTTCCTCCTTGGTAGTAGACGCCTTTAGATGAGACACCCGGCGCATTGCCAGCGACCCAGACAAAGCACGAAGCCCCAGATCGCACCTGGACGATGCCCCGCGGCACGGGATAGCCATCGGCCTTCGTGCGCTTAGGGCCTCCGGGATTGGGCGTCATCCATACCCCACGCCACGCCGAGTTGGTCCCAATCTCTATGCACTCGATTTCTGGAATAGCGCATAAGGCCTCTCTCGCACCTTGGATTTCCTGATCTTGGAAGGCGGTCGTCTTGTGAACTACAAGTCGCCGTGGTAGTGCCCCGCCGTTCCTTGCCTGATAGATCTGCAAGCTACGTGCAAGGACCGCTCGCATATCCGCAGAACTGAGGAACGGATTTCTCTTTGCTGACTGGACATCTGGGATCGGGTCACGCGCCTCGAAGGCCACGAACTGCATTCCTCCCCCATCCATATCGAACACTTGGGAGCAGCACGTCACATAGTGCATCCCGTCTTGCTGGGGCCTGAGCGCGTACGCGAGCCCGATGTAGGCGGTGTCATCCGGAACACCAGGTAAGGGAGCCAACTTCCAAGGGATACCCCCTGCCTTCACATATAACGCAATGGCCAAACGCCATGCAATCGATGCTGCGAACTTCGCTGAGAACTCGAACGAACGATCATTGATTACCTGAGTGGGCACCCCGAATTGAGCACCCAACGCTTTGAGGGTGTCATGTGCATCGAAAGTGTCGGTGCGCAATGCGTGTGCCCAGCGGTCCGGCAAGTGCACGACCACCACATCAAATTCCGATCGAACGCCATCAAGCACACGCAAAGCATCCAAAAAAGCCGCTGCAAGTCGTTGCTCTCCCGAGCCCGCGTAGGGCAGATCCTCGATCGCGTCCGGCCATTGCACGCGCGCCGATGGAGGCGCTGCGGTCATAGAGACGCCAAAAAGCTTCTCGAAGCCCGGGTAGGCGGGCACGTAGTCGGCTCGATCGGCAGGTTGCTGCGGCCTTTGGATCAATTTCATTAGAGAAACAACGTCCTCTCGACCCGATTTTGGACCTACAAGCGCCACCCGCAGCGAAGGTGTGTAGGTCTCAAATGACTTCTGGGAAAACGGCCCGAACTTGACTAAGCCTCGCAACGGATGAATGTCAGCCTCGCGCGGGCTGTCAGGAGAGAACGAGAGGACAGGTTCTTCCAGGAGTTGGAAGGATGGCAGCTTGGCATCGGCACCCGGTGTGCTCATCGGGCCCGTCCATGGAAGTAGGCATGATCATGCGATGGAACGCTCCACGCACTCACCGCCCCCACATTAAATGCGGCATCGATGCCCTGCTCAGGCTCGATCCAGAAAGCGCGCACGTCCCCAGAGAGGAACGACGACCACGCATCGATGATCGCCGACCACTTCTTGTTATATCGCTGGGCCCATCGCTCGCGTATCCAGTCCCCCGCAGGATTAGGCTTCCACTGTGAGCGCGCGTTCGGAGCTTCCTCCGTGTCGAGATCAATTGGGATGTCGACCTGTGTATATGGATCGAACACGCACCACCAAGTCCCATCCACTCCCTCAAGGCGGATCTGCAGAGCCTCGGCGTAGGGGTAACCAAGCTCCTTCACGCGCCCATAAAGCGCCGTTCCGTAGGCGGACTTGAGTGGCCCAAGCTTAATGATGCGTTGGGCTCGGCGCTCAGGCGGCTCCCCCTCAAACCCCGAGGATACGAGCACGCTGTGACCGCTCCGCCTGAGTCTCGGATGTATCGGCCGACCTCGACAAAGGGCTCTAGTCAGGGCATCGTAGAGAAGTCCCATCGCCCAGCTATCCCGATCAGGGGCCAGCGCGACTGTGCCTTGCAGCTTGGGACCGAAGTCGGCTAGCGCCAGAAGGATATCCGCGTCGGCTCCGAAGGCAGCCCAGTGGCTTCCTGCCATTAGGACAGTCGCCTTCGCGTGGTGTTCTTTCAGCTTCGATCGGACATCCGAAACGGTAACCGCCTTGGCGAGATCAACACGCCTTGCGACTTCAGGCAACGCCGACAGCCTGACCGCAGAGCATCGCAGCACAGGATCTTTCCGCGCCTCGTGGTGAGGTATCGCAGCCAACCGCAATACGGGCTCAGGCTCGGCGCCACGGATGTGCTCCGCTAACGGCGTCGCAAAATCGACTGACTCATCGATGTCTCCCGCAAACTCATCGAAGTTCTGGCACTGGATGATGTTCGCGGATACGCCTGCGGCGTGAGCTCTCTCAAGAAACCGGGTGACAGCCGGTAGAAGCTCGGAAGGGTCTCTAGTCATCCAGTAGATGCCGCCTGGATAGGCCCCGTCTTGCTCAGCCGCGCTAGCAAGCACTTCCATGACCGAGTCGTCGCGGCCGCTGTAGCCAACAACGATCAATGCAAAGCGACGACAAGCTTCCCTGAGCACCTTACGCAGACCCTCATCCTGCGCCTGCAACTCGACCTCGATGTTCTTCAGCTGGTCGGACTTGAAATCACCATGAATCTTCGCGAGCAACGGCCAATCGTTCTCTCGCAAGCAGCGCAGTGCGCGATCCGCGTTGTCGATCGCGGCAACCGTGAGAGTTGCGCGCTGCGCTTGGGGAAGAAGCTCCCGCGCCACAGTCGTGGCAGTTTCCACCAGGTCGTCGAAATTGGTCGTAAACACACATGGCGTGCGCCCCGTAACAAGGAGGCTGGCAAACACTCGATGCGCGAATGAAGGTCGACCCAATTGGATCTGTTCATCGATGTAGAGACGGCGATCCGCCGCACTGGGATAGACCAGCTCGAAAGCACGCGCATACTCAGCAGGATCCCCCGCCGAGGGCAACGTGGCGTGAGTTTCGAAATATGCGTCTATGCGCGCGGTCCAGAGCGGGTCCGCCGAGTCGACCTCCCGCCTTGGCACGTTCGTCGCACGGCAGAACAGTTCCGTTTTGAAATCGCGGATCATCGCGTAACCAGTCGGAATGCGCCCACTGGCCGACGCCCCAGCGCCCAGAAACCATGCAAAGTTACCGGGCTGAAGCGCGAACTTTGTCGCGAATTCTCTTCCACTGAGTATCGGAATAGTCAAGAATCCCCCTTCGGTTCTCTCCTGCCACAAGTCTGCCCTAACCGCACGCTCCCCGCAAAGTTCCCCGCCTTGAATGGGGCTACGCATGGTGCTTGCTACACCCAGTCTCTACGGCCTTGTTGAACGTCTCCGGCTTCTATCAGAGAAGATACAAGGTTCCTGGGTCTGGAAAGTGATCTTCGAAGTCGCTATCGTCATACCTTGGGGTTGCAGGAAGATTTGGTTGCCGCCGCATCGCGGCATCAGTAGCAATTGCACCATGGATTTGCCGGGTGGCGCTGAGTGCAGCTTAGCGCTCGCCTTGCGTGCGAGAGAGTTCCTGCAACCCCTCTTTTCCCGCGATATATGGATGGGGTATGAGCAAGCTCTTGGCGCTCCGAGCGTGTAGCAGCGTGAGCGATGTCGCGCATTTGATCGGCTTCCATCCAAAAGCTCTGGGATACGTGGCGTGGGGCACCAAGGCGAGATACAGTTCTTTCGATATCCCCAAGCGATCGGGTGGTAAGCGCACCATCCACGCGCCAATTCCGCAGTTGAAGCTTGCACAGCGAAAGCTTGCAGACCTTCTTCAAGAGTGCGAGCACGAGATCGAGACGACGCTGGGCGTTAAGCAGCGCTTGTCGCATGGCTTTCGGAAAGAACACTCGATCCTGACGAATGCCGCTGTTCATCGCGGGCGGCGATACGTGTTGAACTTCGATCTGGAAAACTTCTTCGGAACTATCAATTTCGGTCGAGTCCGCGGCTACTTCATCACTAACAAGCATTTCAGCCTTACGCCAGATGTCGCAACCCTTGTTGCGCAGATTGCGTGCCACGAGAGCAAGCTTCCGCAAGGCGCACCGACCTCACCAGTAATTTCCAATCTTGTCGGGCACATTCTTGACATTCGGCTTGTGAAACTGGCTCGCGCTCACGGATGCTCATATTCGCGGTATGCGGATGACATCACCATGTCGACCTCCGCACCCGAATTTCCCGCAGGAATCGCAACCCCTAATCCCGCCACTCATACGTGGACGCTGTCCAATGCTGTGAACAAAGCGGTCAATGCATGTGGCTTCTCAATCAATACCTCGAAGACGAGATTGCAATACCGGCGATCACGCCAGGATGTGACTGGAATCGTTGTCAACCAGTGCGTCAACGTGAACTCGGACTACCGGCGGCGCGTGCGCGTCATGGTTCACCATCTGCGCAGCTCGGGGGAGTTCTATCGCAAGACCTCTACCCTCAGTGCAGAGGGGAAGACTGAAGTCCAACAGCGGAAGGGCACGAGGGCTCAATTGCAGGGCATGATTGGTTTCATCCTGCAGGTTGAGAAGTTCCGCCGCGGCAAGGATCCCGTTCCGAAAGACCTGACAGGGATCGAGAAGCTATACCGGCGCTTCTTGTTCTATACCCAGTTCGCCAATCACGACATGCCCGTGCTGCTCTTCGAGGGCAAAACGGATGTCATCTATCTGAACTGCGCGATCCGCAGCCTCGCGGATGTCTATCCGACACTGCTCGCAAAATCGGGGCCTTTGATCCATTTACTGTGCCAAACCCCGCGCATCGAGCGCCTTTTCGGGCTAACCGGGGGTGGCCACCCCCTCATTTCGTTCGTTCGGAACTATCACGATGAATACCGCCATATTCAAGGTCCTAAGGGCACGCGGCCAGTCATTGCTGTCTTCGACAACGACAAGATTGGCCAAGACGTAGTCAAAATGGTCGAGAAGATCACCAAGGCCACCATTCCCTCAGGCACCCAATCAATCCGAGTCCACGACAACCTGTATGTCGTTCTTACATCACCAACTGGCGCCGCGCGTCACTGCATTGAGGACTTCTTCGACCCAGTCTTCATGAAAACGGCGCTTGCCGGCAAGACGATCAACTACACGAGCAAGCCCAACGGCCCCAATCAGATCAGCAAGGCATGGTTCGCCGAGAAGGTCGTGAAGCCGAATGCAAAGACGATCAACTTTAATGGCTTCCGGCTGCTTCTAGACGTAATCGCCGATGCCATCGCAAAGCATGTCCCGTGATTAGGTTGAGGCACGCGGGTCTATAGTGGTGAACGCGAACAGGTCGATATCATGTGGCTATACGGCGTGTCGGGCTGTGCCAGCAGAAGCACCGATGACCGCTTCTGGCCGGTTGTCGCCCGTTGCCGAGCCTACTGCGGCTGCAGGGCTGGTCAACATGGCGCGGCGTGGCTAGCAATCGCGGAATGAGATTCCCGCAGTCAGCGGCTTGACGGCGACGTCGCCAATTTGCTGACCGTCAGGCCCGCGAGCTTCTTTCGCTTTTCGGCATCCGCCGCAATGTAGACCAGCAGGGCGAGGTTGGCGTCAGTGAAAAATAGCCGGCCGGCGGTCAGTGCTTCCCGCACAAGCACAAGGTGCGCGTCAAGTTCGCCGACCAGCTTCGAGGTCGCCTGCAGCGTTTTGCCACTGGTTCGCTTGGCGTCGATTGCCCTGATGTCGTCGACTGCCTTTTCGGCACCCCTTACAAGGTTGGAGTGAAGATCCAGACGGTTCGAGAGTAGTTCGAGCCCGCTGATTCGGCCAACTGGTTTTGATTCATACCGCAACTCGTCGGGCCGGCCCAGGTTCGCAGCGATCAGTTCCTGAATTTCGGCCTTGGAGCGCTCACGGACTTTGTTCACCGTCGCGTCGCCGACGTTCGCGCGGCGCTTGAGATCGAGCCAGAGCTGCGCGCCGACGGCGGTCACTGCAAGGCGCAAGCTGGAAATACACCGAACTGTCCACTCCGCGCCGTAGTCACCGGCGCGGAGGTCCGCGATTTCCAACTGGACCGCCGGGATGCGGGCCTGCGCTTCAATGACGATGTTTCGCAGCCTTTGTTCCCGCAGGATGCGGTTGACCCTGCGCGCCTGGGCCGCGAACTCCGGAAAATGCTTCTTTCCACAGTCGGCGCCAATGTTCGTTTCCCTGCCATCCGCGGTGACGATCAGGTAGCCGTTGTTGTGCGGCGTGTGGCAATTGGTGAGCCCGCACGGCTTTGGGGGCTGCAAGCCGTAATAAGGTGCGATCACATCGAACAGTTGAGTCTTGGTGCTGTCGATGTCGTCGGCATACCTCCCCCTCCCGTAAATGTCTTCCCAACAAGCAATTACCGGAATCTCGGCTTCGACCGTTTCGCTATCTGTATTCATGCCCACCCTGTTTGCTGCCAGCATCGCAGGCTTTCAGCTTACCGCGAGCCGTCTCGTCAACTAAGACGCCGCCCTTTCGGGCGGCGTCATGCGTACGCGCAATGCGCGCCTAGCGTTGCCGGTGGAAGTCGGCCGCATCGCCTCCGTGCGATCGCCAGACAGCCGGCCTGCATATATTTGCGGATCAGTCGCGCGGCGTCTGCCGGTGCCGGCCGCTCTTTCGTGTAGGCGTTCGCCTACACTCCCACTAGATCAGCGTTGTCGGCGGCGCACCAGCCCGCCTTGACTGCACCAGCTCGATGAAGTCGCGGACGTCGAACAGCCATCCTTGCTGCGCCGGCTTGTAGCTCGCGTGGATCGCGCGCGGCACCACGAGTTGCAGCGACTTCGCCTGCATTTCGTCGGTTTGCGACGTGCTGATGGACGCTTCCAAGGTGAGCAGGTGCTTGCCATCGATCCGGTCGGCCTCCGCCAGCACCTGCCGCCAGCGATCCTTGCATGTACTTTTGACTCCAAGCATTGTCAGGTGCGCTGCAGGGAAAGCGGCGGTGTGGTACTCGGACGCGCCGGGAAACAAGAAGTCCGGTTTCGAGTTGTTCTCGGTCACAGGGGTTCGTTCGAACCTGATGCGAAGGGCGACGAGCGCGTGCTCAATATGGTTTTCCAAGGCTAAACCGACGCGGCTCTTGCGGCGGTTGAGCACCGACAGCGCATAGCCTAGAAAGCCGTCCACGTCCTCGCTGTCGAAACCGTCGCGCAGACGGTCACCGAGCTGGTGGCGCTCGAGGGTGCGAAACAGAATTTCCTCGCGCTCCATCCAGGCCATGACCGCCGCGTCGATATCATCCTCCGCTGATACGTCTTGCAGCGTCGATCGCGCGAAAGCCGAAAACTCCCTTGTGGAAGGGAACGACCCTCCAAACTTGGAAAGCATCGTGTCGAGAAAACTGTCCTGCGTTTTCTCGACGACTACGCCGATGCTTTCGAGGATGAAGGTTGCTGCAAATCCGACCCGATCCTGATCGTTTTCGAGTTCAGCTCGCACCGAGAACCGTGGATAGGTGTCTTGCGAGAATCCGAACAGCCATTCCATCTGGCTGGCGGCGCTTGATCCGTTTTCAGCGACGACGACCAGCATGCCCGCATCCCGGCGCTTGGCGATGACCAGAAGGTCTCCCTCGCTTGCGCGTTTCACGACTTCGTTGTCCGTGAAATAGAACCGGTATTCCGGGTGCCGGTGCGGCTGGTTCTCGCGGCTGTCGTAGAGCGTGAGCGAGGCGTCGTCAACAAGCGGGTCGCCATCCTCGTCGCACAGGTAAATGAATTTCGTCGGCAGACGCTCGCGCCCGTCGGGGCGCCCCATGAAGTCGAGCATTTCGCGTGTCGCGTTGAATTCGTGCTGGTTTGAGCGCGTCGTGTCCACCTCTACCGCCGCCAACCGCTTGATCGCGACGCCATCGAAGTATTCCGAAAGGTAGCCCTTTCTCACGCGGGGATCTCCAGTTGCGCCTGACGAGAGCGGAGCCACTTTACAAGGTGCCGAATGGTCGCGGCACGTGCAGCTTCGCTTTCCCGCAACGCACATTCCCAGACTGTTGCCGCCCGCCAGCCAGAGGCAGCAAGCGCGGCAAGCGCTGCCGCATCGCGGCTTCGGTTGGCCTCGATTTTCGCGGACCAGAACTCCGGGCGTGACGCCGGTAAACGGAAGTACCTGCACGCGTGGCCGTGCCAGAAACATCCGTTTACGAAAACGACCGCGTGCCATCGCGGCAACACGACATCGGGGCGGCCTGGGAGCCGCCGGTCATGCAGCACATAACGGAAGCCCGCGCCGTGCGGGGCACGGCGCACGACCATTTCCGGCTTGGTGTCCGTGGCCCTGATCCCCGCCATCATCCGGCTTCGTACCACCGGGGATACAGTGTCGGTCATCGCAGTCAGGCAACCATGGGCAGGCGCTGTTGCACGACGCCGCCGCTTTCGGCTTCCTTCATTTCGAGCACGCGCGGCTTGATGATGCGCGCCGCGGCCTCGATCACCGGCACCACTACGCTGTTGCCGAACTGCTTGTACGCTTGGGTATCGCTGACCACGATCTTGAAGTCTTCCGGGAATCCCATAAGGCGCGCGCACTCGCGTGGCGTGAGGCGCCGCGGGCGCTTGCGGGCGCCGCGCCACACCAGGATCTCGCTGCCGTCCTTGTAGTAGCGGGCCGACAGCGTGCGGGTGTAGTGGTCGGTGCCGGGTTTCACCAAGCCGAACCCGAAGCCGTTGCCGGCCGCCTTGTGCTTGGCCGCGTAGTCCTGCAGGTACTCCCACAGCCTTTTCGTCAGAACGTACCGGGAATCGACGGCCGCGTCTGGTCCTGCCGTAAAGTGCGATTCCGGTTGTTCCGTACCATCTTCCGGGTGCAGCACGTCCGTGAGGTCGAGCGGTTTTGCCGGGAACCGCAATTCATTCCAGGTGAAATCGACGGGATCGCGGAAGCCGGCAATCAGGATCCGTTCGCGATGCTGCGGCACGAAGCGCCTCCCGTCCACGACGCACGGGTAAATGTGGTACCCGAGCTTGTCTTCGAGGACGTGCCGGATGACGCGGAAGGTATTGCCCTTGTCGTGACTGACCAAGTTCTTCACGTTCTCGAACAAAAACGCCTTGGGCATCTTCTCTGCGAGGATCCGCTCGATGTCGAAGAACAGCGTGCCTTGCGTGGCGTGCTCGAACCCGTGAGCGCGGCCCAGTGCATTGTTCTTGCTCACGCCTGCAATACTGAAAGGTTGGCAGGGAAAGCCCGCGACCATCACGTCATGATCGGGAATTTCGGCGGGGTCGATCTTGGTGATGTCACCCGCGAGCGGATGATCCTCGCCAAAGTAACTCACATAGGACTGCCGGGCCCATTCATTCCATTCGCTGGTGAACACGCATTGTCCGCCGACATTCTCGAAACCCAGCCTTGTTCCGCCGATCCCGGCGAAGAGATCTACGAAGGTAAAGGAGGGTGCCGCGGGCGGTTGGTGCCGCCCTTCGCGGAGCATTTCGCGCAAGGCGGCCGCGACCATGGTCGGACACTCTGTGGTGCCCGATTCCCAGCGTGCAATCGTCTTGGTGGACTTGTTGAGCCGTTCGCCAATCTCGCGCTGGCTCATGCGCTCCCGGAGCTGTAGCAGCAGCGGAAGTGGATTGTTGGTATCCATGGCTGTGGTCCGCTGGGAATTTCTGCGGACATTCTGTCCCACAGACGTGCATAACGCAACACCATGCTTACAGATGCCGGTCTCGTCAAGCGAGACGCCTGCACCGGCTGCCTACTCTCGCCGCTCGTTACGTGGCGGCGGCCAAGGCCCATGGGCGGCGACCCTGTACATGTCTCGAATTTCCGCGCAACACAGCCGCTGTCTCGATCCCATGCTGGCTCAAAAGCGGATCCATATCACGCAGCGAGGACAAACAATTCGCAGAATAGAAACGGCTGCTACTGCCCGAAATCAGCCATCTTCCTGACACGGCCAACTGACTAGCGCCCGCTCGGAGGGACGGTCGGTTGAGCCCGCGCTCGGCTGGAAGCTGGCGCCCGAAGGCGCCAGCTTCCCTATCTAAAATCTTTGCGGTGCTGCTAGCGCGAGCGGCCCTGATCCCTGTCTTCGACTCTTGATGGGCGCGGACGTTCCGCTTTCACTTCTGCGGCCGGCAATGTGCGGCCTGTATGCAGGGCGATCGCGATCGAGTCGCGGAAGCGGGAAACGAAAATCTCGGCAGCTTTTTTGGAGTCTATCTTCGCTTCCGCCACGGCTTTGGCAGCGGCGTCGGCGAGGAATGCCGCCTTGAGCTCCGGATATTTCTTGACGGCGTCATCCCGATCTTTCTTGGACTCTGCATGCAGGAACGCCTGCACCATCGGGTTCTTCTCCGACTCTCGGCGCTCAGCGCGCCGCTGCAGGATTTCGGCGTCCTTTTGCGTCGGCTGGTAGCCACGTACGCCTAGGTTCTTTGAAGTCGCCTCGACGTAGATTGATTGCTGGAATTGTTTCGAGCCGGTCACCTCGATCTCTTTCCAGCCTCGCGCCTGGGCGATGTCGATCAACGCACGCGTGGTGAATGTGCTGATCGGATAATAAGCATGCATGCGGGTGCCACGATCGACGAATTCGATACGATCCGGGCGGTATGCCGATCGGAACGCATTGCCGTCCTGGTGATAGTGCGGTTTCAGATGCTCGGGGATGGTGCGGTCGGGGCTGCCTTGCTCGCCGCCGATGCGGCGAATCTCGTTCAAGGGCCGCTTGTTGACGGTGCGGCCACCCTCGGGCAGTGCGGGTGCTTCGTTGCTCATAGAGAACTCCTTTGAGAGTTGGTTAACGCGACATGGCGGAGAAGAGCTGATCCGCCGCTGCTTCGGCCTCGGCTTGGGAAACTTCCCCGGAGGGAAGGGTCACGTCGGACAAGTCGAGGCAAAAATCCGACAGTGGACGATCGTACACAGTATCAAGATCGGCCGCCTCCACGGCGCCGCTGGACGATGAGCCCTCGGTGCCGACGGCCGAAACCAAGGGTACGGGTGCAACAAACGGCGGCGATCGCCGCCGGTGTATGAACTCCGGATCGCGATGCCAGCGAATCTTGTCGGCCTGGATAGGCGGGCAGCCTTTGGCAAGGATCAATGCTTGCTCCTCGCCGATCTCCTTGACTTCCTGTGGCAGCAACAGGGCACGCGCATGGTCCGATTCACTCATCGAGCGGGTGCCCTTGGAAAACGCCGACGGTCGTGACGTTGACCTTGCCTGGTAGGTGTAGGTGCCGAGTTCGCGGCTGATTTCGGTGGCGACGGTCATGTCGGGCGGGGTGTAGCTGATCCGGACCTGATGGTTCTGGAAAAAAGTGCGTGCAGCCTCCTCTCCATACAGCTCGCGTATCTGGCTGGGGGACTGGAAGATCGGAAGCAATCGCACGCCGTAACCACGCAGGAAGGCCACGGCCTCAACGATCAACGGCATTTTGCCCAGCGATCGAAACTCGTCGAGCAGCAGCAGGCACTGATACTTGAGCGCCGGGTTGTGCTCGGGGAGTTCGCGCGTGTTGAGGTCCACGACTTGCTGGAAGAACAGGTTCAGCAGGGGAGAGAGGCGGGAGAGATTGTCCGGGGTGATACCGATATAGATGCTTGTGCGTCGCCGCCGCAGCGCTTCCAGGTCAAAGTCGTTCGCCGATGTCGCGGCATCAAGGATGGGGTTCAGGAACAGCTCGAAGCGTGAGGTGAACGTCTTGCGGATCGACGTGCGCGTGTTGTCCGAGGTCCGTACATAGTCCAGCAGTGCGTGCGCGCAGGAATCGCTGTAAGGCGTTCCCTGCGTCTGACGCGTTTCGATGATGCCGGTGAACCGCTGGTCGTCGCCGGCGAAGGATTCGCGCGCGACCTGGCCGAGGGTGACGGGCTTGCCCGGCGTTTCCAGAAGATACAGAACCAGACCGAGAAACAGTGAGCGGCACGAGGCCGTCCAGATCGGGTCGGTGCCGGCAATGTCCGGAAAAAGAATGTGGGCGATCTTCTGGATGTCGTCGACCCGCAGCGAGGCGTCTTCGCGGATGTAGGCGAGGGGATTCCAGCGATGCGTTTGGCGGAGTGGCGAGGCCGGATCGAACAGGAACACGTCATGGCCGTGTGCGGCACGAAACCCGGCCGTGATCTCCCAATTCTCCTTCTTGATATCGAGCACGATGACCGACTGGTTCCAGTTCAAGAGATTCGGAATCACGACACCGACGCCCTTGCCGGAGCCGGTCGGGGCGGCCAGCATCACGTGCGGATAGCGCTGCAGGCTTGCGGTCAGAAACTTGCTGCCACGACGGCCGACGATGATGCCGTCGCTGGCGTCATCGAGCAGTCCCACTTTGCGAATCTCACGCAGCCTGGCGAAACGGGCCTGCCCGTGCTGGGCTCTCTTTGGCTTGATGAAGGACAGTGCGGCCGGGGCCAGCACCACGACGGTCGCGGTGGCGCCGCTGATCAAGAGGTCATGTTGCACGCCGGCAAATGAGCGGTAGGTGTGGAAGTAGAGCGGCCATGTCAGGAGGGTGGCCACCGGTTGGCCGTGACCGTGGAAGGCCAGCCAGAGATAAGCGTGACCGGCCAGCCACAGCCAAGCCGGCACTGCGCACAGTGCCAGCAGCACGACGAGGATGGCTCTAACCCAGAAGGGTGCGCTTGCGTTGCGGGTCATAGTAGATACCGGTGACGCGGCGCATCTTGTCGACCACCGAGAACTGGATGACGACGTCGACGAGCATGAACAGCAGTTGCTTGATGTCCTCACGCGACAGATGTGCACCACCCGCGGATTCCTTGACCAGCAACATGAGTTGCTCGATGGCCAGGCGCGGCGAAGTCGCGTGCACCGAGGTGATTGATCCGGGATGTCCGGAATTGACGTTGCGCAGAAAGTAGAAGGCTTCGTCCGAACGCAATTCGGCCAGCAGGATGCGATCGGGTTTCATGCGAAGGCACGCTTCCAGCAGCATCTTCGGGGTGGCCTTGGAGACGCCTTGGCCATCCTTGGAGTAGAACAGCCGTACATGGTTGGGCTGCTTGAGGATGTCGAGTTCGGGGGTGTCCTCGATGGTGATCAAACGCTCTTCGGAAGGAATCAGATCGACGAGCGCTTTCATGGCGGTGGTCTTGCCGGAGCCGGTGGCGCCGGAGATCACGATGTTTTGCTTCGTGCGCACGGCGAGTTCCATGAACTCGCGGACGCGGTGCGCGGCGAGCAACCCGGACAACTGATCCTCCAGTGGCCGCGTGGGATCTTCGCCGACGAGGACTTTTTCGAAGGCGCCGGACTTTTCATAGTCATGCAGATCAAAGCGCAACTTCGAGGGCTTGCGGATGGTGAAACTGACGGTCCCCGCAGGGACCGCGGGCGGCACGATGACCTGTACGCGCTCGCCGGTCGGCAATACGGCGGCGACCAAAGGGGCGCCCTCGTGAATCGTCTGTTGCGTGGAATTGGCGATCAAGGTGGCGAAGGTGCGCAGGTGGTCATACGTCAGCGGCGGCATCGCATGAACCCGCCAGCCGTCGCGTCCTTCCGTCCAGACCTCGGCCGGCCGATTGATGACGACTTCGGTTACATCCCGGGCGAGCAGTCCGCGCAAGGGCTGCAGGAACGTCTCGACGGCCGAGGACGCCTGTGCTGCGGCCGGCGGGCTGACCGACACCTCAGCGGGCTGCGGCAAGTCCATATACATCCCCGAAGTACAGATCACGTGCGACGAAGATATTGACGTGCGAGCCCTGCGCCTTGGTCAGCGTCGGTGGGATGTTGACGGTGTTCTCGACGATGATCGCCGCGGCATTGTTGGCGGAGTTTGCGGTGTTGGTGAAGGTGAGGCTGTTGTTGTTCGAACCGCTGCCGTTTTGGACGGCGTTCGACGCCAGATCATCGACGACCGAAACCAGCAACGCAGAACCAAAGCGTGCCCAGAAGTGATTGTCGACGGTGCCGTCCAGACCCGACCGGCCCAGCGCGTCGGTATTGGGTGAGTCCAGATTGATGATGACGCCATCCGGTGTTTCGGCGCGGGTCCACAGCACGAAAATGCGGCTTTGGCCCTGACGCAATTGCGCCGCCTGGTATTGGCCGACAAGGCGCGAGCCACGTTCGAGCAGGAGCACCTTGCCATTGGTCGAGTAGATGTTGCGCGCGAGCACGCAACTCGTCATGCCGGGGACCTCTGAGGACAAGGCGGTCTGCAGGATGCAGTCGAGAAACATTCCTTGTGTCAGGGTCATGTTCGGGTCGGGCAGCAGCGAGGCACTGACCTGCGAGGTGCGTGTGGCGCTCAGTGCATTGGACAACGTGCTTGGCGGCGGTTGACCTTGTTGTCCGCGAGCTCCCTGTTCCCCGATCGGGAAATTGGACAAGCCCGGCAGCGCCGTCGCAGCTTTTGGCTCACCGCCGTTTTGATTGGCGAGGCCCGTGGTACCGATCGCCAGCAGCGGCGCTCGCTTGCGGCGCTCGGCGAGATCCGCCGCGGCTTTTTGTGCGGGTGTCATTGCCGGAGCTGGTGTTTGCCCCGCGAAGGCCGGTGCCGCAGTGCTCGAACTCGGCGGAGGCGGTGGAGCGTTTTTGTTGTCGAAGGCGTTACGCGTCAGATCGGGCGGGGTCGACGTGAGGGTGGCCACATGCGAAGTGTGGTTGCGGCTCGCCAGTGCGCCCAGCATCGCGCGTGCGGCGAGTGCAATGACCAGCACGGTACCGAGCGCGATCAGCACCAGCAGGAACCATCGGTTGCCTTTGCGGGGTCTGCCGACTTGCGGGATGCCGCGCTCGGCGATTTCGTTTGATGGGTCGAGGCTCATGGGGAATGGCCTTGGTTGGGATCGGCGCGCTGCATTTGGGGAGCGAGTGGCATCACGGTGCGGGAAGGAGGCACGGCTGCGGGTAACACGGGGGTGGAAGACGCTCCCGGGCCTGTCGTTTGCGCCGTCGGAATCACAACCGCGGGCGCCACATTCACGTTTCCGCGAGGGGCGTGCGCGCGGAGGGTCCGCTGCACGTCCGGGCTGACCGTATCGGTGGGCGTGGCGATGCCGCGGGGGTTGTAACCGCGATTCTGGATGCAGGCAACCGACTTGCCACGGCGCAGGACGAGTTTGCGCGCAGTCGTTTGAACGACGTACTCGTCATGGCGCATCTCGCCATTGACCAGGCTTTCGGTGCCGTCAGCATTGATGATGAAAACCGCGGGGATTTCCTGCGCATTCGGGAAACGCAGATAGGTGAACCGGCCATCGTCATAGACCTCTGATGGCCACAAGCTGCGCTCGCCGCAGGCGTAATAGTCCCAGTTGATCGGTTTGGGCGTTGCATCGAGCTTGGCCAGGAGCCGCGCTTGATCCGCGCCGGCGCGCTGGGCCCGGGCCAGGGCTGCCGTATCCTCGGGATAACGGAACCGCACTTCGAAGAACATGCCGGCGCTGTGCGGACCTGAGAGTCCCGCGGCATGCCGTGCGTCGAGCGAGAACTGGTAGACGCGCTTGTTGGTCACCACGGTCGCGTTCGTGACCGCGTTGTCCTCGCGCGGCTTCACGAACAGGTGCGAGCCCACGGGGGCCACCTCCCAGGCGAGCGAATCGCCGAGCGCGACGCTTTGCACGCGTTCGCCCGGCGCAAACTCGATATCGGTCGAGTACCCGTAGTGGCCAATGATCTTGACGATGTCCGCGGCGTTGTAGGCCACCGTCTTGATGCGCGCGTCGTAGCGGCCACTTTTTGGGATCGACTCAGGCCACGCGAGCGTGGGGATTAGCAACAGCAGCAGGACGAAGGCGGCGAGGAAGGCGCGCATACTCAAGCTCCCGTCGGGACGGTTTCGGGGTCGAGCCGGTAATCGCTCACCTGGAACCCGATCGGGTCGACCAGCCGTGCCTTCACACCGGTCGGCGGATTCAGGTAGCGATAGGTGATCGTTGCAATCCAGCGCGTGACGCGGTCCTGCGCATTGGGCAGGTGTTCGGTGCGCGTAAAGCGCACTTGCGCAACGCCCTTGCCGAGAAAGGCGATCGCATTCACCGAGACATCGACTTGTCCGTCTTTCCCGTACACCGCGGTAGGCGAGTGCGGGTTGTTCGGCTTGATCTGCTCGAAGTAGGCGTTGGCCACTTGCGGCGAGGACATCGTCGTGACCGCTTCATAATCGGGATACGCCATCGCGTTTGAGTAGGAGTCGCGATAGGTGACGTAACGCGCCAGGAAATATTTGTCGATCGCCTCGTTGTAGGACTCTTTTTGATCAGTCAGGCGCGTGACGATGTCCGTCGCACCCGTGTTCTTGTCCACGCGCACCACGAAGGGCTCGACGGTTTTGAGGGGCGTCAGCAGTGCGACGGCCGTCACCGCCACCAAAGCGGTGGCAAGACCGCCGCCTGCAAAGAGCCACGCGCGACGCTCGGACTTCTGCGCTCGCACGACCTGGTCGGTTTCCCAAGTCTTGGCGGCGTGGAGGAAGGCAGCCGTTTCTGCGGAATCGTTCATGACGCCTTCTTCTTCGATACGGGGTAGTGGTCGGGGGTGTTGATGGGTGTGTAGCGTCCGTGGCAATCCGGTGCTTTGGCCGGCGTCGCGGCACAGGCGGCGAGGGAGAGCAGGGCGCCCACGAGGAGGGCTGCGCGCCAGGTCGGCGCGAGACGATGCGTCATCAGGGATTCCTTTAGATTGAGTTGCGTTGGCGTGCTTGCCAGGTACGACGGACCAGACCTGTGGCACTGCGGCTCGTCAGGTGTCGGGATAACCGCTCGCTGGGTGTCATGGACAACCCGCGTTCGGCACGGTCGCGGGACCAACCCTTGTGGGAGTGGCCCGTGCCGATCGCGCGACCGGCGCCCATGGCCAGTAGTCCGACTCCGGCCGCGCGTCCCAACATGCCCTGGGCCTGGAGGGCCAAGCCGCCGCCCAGCGCCGAGGCGACCGAACGGGTCTGGAAGAGAACCGCGAGCGTAGCCAAGGTGGCGCCGAAGACTTTCAAAGTGTCGATGACCAGTTCATCCCATTGGTCGGTGTTGATCTGGGTCAGGTAGTCACTCAGGAAGTGAAAACACAGGCTGATCGCGCACGCGACCAGCAGGAACAGCACCGCGAAGTTGACGACTTGGCCGAGCCACGCTTCGAAGAAACGTTGTGTCTGCGGGAAGATCGCCAACAGGATGAAAAGGGGACCGATCGCCAGCAGCAACGCCGTAAAGATGAAGGCCATGAAGATGATGCCGCAGGCGATTGCGACGACGAGTGTCACGGAGAGCCAAATGGCAAAGGCCAGAAAGTAGTAGCCGATCCCACCCAAGCCACTCACGCCGCCGTATCTTTGTCCCTGGGCCCAAGCTTTGTCGCCGATCTGGATACCCTGGTTTTCTGCGTTGTCGAGTACGTCCGCGATCGTCGTCGGTGAACTTCCGGAGGTTGAACCCGGCGCCACCAGATCCGCTGCAACCGCGCTTGGCGCCTGCAGGAAGAACTGCGCGACCTGGCCTTGATAGAAGCCGGCCGTCAACGCAAATGCGACGATGACCACGATGCGGATCACCCGCTTGACCCCATCGGTCAACGGCTCGCTGATCCGGCCACTCGCAATCCCGACGGCCCACAACAACACGTAGATGGTGAGCAACGCCGTGGCCGCCCCACCGATGATGGCGACCATGGTCGAAGATGCGGCGTTGACGTAGTTCGTCGTCGTGGTGACGATCGAATCGAGCAACCAGTGCGCAATGCGGGTATCGCTGGTGACCATTTTGCTCTTCGCCGATTACTTCGCGGGGCACGCTGTTGCTGGCGTCTCACCAAAGTAGGAGGGATCCATGCACCGATTTGCCTTTTGCACCACTCCACACCATGGGTTGGTTGCGCGCTCGGCGGCTGTTGCCGATTCGTTGCATTTGGCGACCGCCATATTCATGTTCGCCACGTTCTTCTTTCCGAGGAGCGTGTGGTAATCCGGAACCCGGTCGGCTGAGTGCGAGCAACCGGAAAGGGCAGCGACTGAGGCGACGAGGAAGAAGATCAAGGGACGTTTCATGGTGGTGTTCTCCGGTTGGGTCAGTATTTCGCGGCGGTGAGCTTGTAGCCGTCCTCGGTTTCGTGTTGCTGCTGGACGCGGCGGCTGTTGTCGATGAGGGCATTCATCGATTGCAGCTTGATCAGTTCGTTGAGCAGCATTCCGTTTTCGATCTCGATGCGTGCCTGCAGCTCACCGATCGATTTCATGTCGGTGGTGCTGTTGATCTGGCTCATGAGCTGGTTGAGGCGCTGGAACCTTGCACCGGAGTCGTCGTAGGTTTGTGCATTGAGTGCTTGCGCGGTCGCGGCATCGTTGAGGTGCGTGGTCAACGCCTGCGTGACCGTCGCATCGACATGCGCGAACTGCGGCTGGTTGAGCTCGGAGGCCTCGCTCTTGATCTGGTTGGCGAGTGCGCCGACCTGGCCGCCGTTTTGCATCGCCGCGAGGGTTTGGTGCCAGTTGGTCGGGATGTTCGCGGTGTAGTTTTCCGGATCGATCGCACCGAGTCCCCGGCTGCCGGTGAGGGATGCGTATTGCTGTTTGGCTTGTTGGAGCTGGGCCTTCAGTTGCTCCAGCTGCTGGATCATTTCGATGTAGCGGGCGATGGCTTGCTGCAGATTGGCGGGGTCAATCACGACGGCTTGTGCGTGCGCGATCGGCGCGCCCGTGAATGTCCCTGCCGCCAGGGCGGCGGTGAGTGCGATTACCGTTGCGGTGCGTTTCATTACGCTCTCCTCATCTGGTCGAAGATTGGAAGCCAGTGATCCGGGTTCTCGCCCGCTTGCGCGATGGCGCGAAGGCTGAGTTCCACTGACGCTGCGGTACCCGACAGCACGGCCAATTCCTGTTCGAAGCCGCGCAGGTTCAATTCGCAGACCGTGGCGTTCTGGCCCTGCTTAAACAGGAACCCGCGCAAGTTTTGCTCGACCATGTCTCTTCCGATGATTTCGTATTCGCGCTCCGTCAGCTTGAATCCCTCGATGTAGTCTTCGCGGGCTGCCTTGGGGTTGGGGAGATAGAGCTGGGTGACGCACTGTTCGATCAACTGGCGGCTGATGCGCGAGCGCAGCACGTCGGAGGGGCTTTGCGTCCCGAAGATCGCCAGCGCATTGCGCTTGCGCCAGGTCTTGACCGCATCGAGCGCCTTGCCCTCGAAGACCGGGTCGAGCAGCATCTTCCAGAATTCATCCATGTTGAGGATGAAGCGGCGCCCGTCGATCAATTGCTCCATGCGATGGAACAGGTACATCACCGTCACGGTGCGGGTCTCAATGTTGTCGAGGAAATCCGTGACGTCGTAGCCGAAGTGGCGGCCCGTGGCGAAATTGATCGTGTCGGCAGGGTTGTCGAGCAGCCATCCGAGTGAGCCGCCCGCGCACCACTTGCGAAAGCGCGCGGCGTTTCCGTTCGGATCGGTGGGATCGAAGAATTCCTTGAGTGCGGAAAAGCGGCGCGCTTGATAAGGCATCATGTAGAGGCCGTTCACGGCTTCGTGCACTTCGCGTTCGCGCGAAGGCGAGAACTGGAACTGCGGGTCTTCTCCCGCGATGCAGCGCTTGACGAGCTGCATCAGGAAGCTGCGATTGCCGGGCGTGTCGGGCAGGGCGCAGGGATTGAAGCCGGTCGGAACGCCATTCCTGAGCGTCGAATACTGCCCGCCCATGGCGCGCACGAAGATTTCCTGGCCCTGGTCCTTGTCGAAGGTGAACACTGTCGGGCGATACTTCTCGCACTGCGCCAGCATGAAGGTCTGGATGACGGTTTTGCCGGCACCGGTCGGGCCGAGCAGCAAGGTGTGTCCCGGGACGCGCTCGTCCACATCGCCTTCGTCCGCGCCGCGTCGTGAACTCGGCGGCAGGTGAAAGTTGAAGTAGAACGGCGTACCGGACGTCGTTTTCAACAGCGTGACCGCCGGTCCCCATTGGTTCCCGTCGTAGCGGCCCATCGGGTAATTGTGGAAGCCGGTGAAGCCGACGATGTTGCTGGAAGAAATCGCCGCCGGTCGCGGACGCAGTTGAAAGTTGCCCGGCAATTGCGCAAAGAATGCGGCTTCGATGCATTCATCCTCGCGCGCCACCGTGAAGCCGCACTCGGATAGCGCGGCACGCGCGTCCGAGAGGCGATCAACCAATTCGCGTTGCGTGTCGGCCAGGATTTGCAGGCTCAGGTGATGCTCGCCGAATGCGACGCGGTTGCTGGCGAGATCGTCAAGGGCCTGGCTGATGTCGGCAATCTGTGTTTCTGAGGCATCCTCGGCATTGATCAGCAGGCGCTGTTGCTTGTGCAGCGCGGCCATGGCCTTGTTGCGGCCGTAGATCGCGAAGGACTGCGTGAGCACAAACGGAAAGGGCAGCGTGAGCAGGACATTCAGATGGCCGGGTTCGGTGCGCTCGACTTGGTAAGCGCTGGCCGCAAGGATTGCCCCGGTCTTGACGGTGGTCGGTGTGCGGATTTCCAGTTGATCCACGCCGAAGGAAACCCGCGAGCTGATCATGCCGAATGCGGCGCGCCCTTTCGGGACGGCGATGCGTTGCCATTCGCCGTTGATCAGACAGGAGAGGAACTCCAGCGGTTCGGAGCACACCACCCCGTTGCACGCGTAGGTCGAAAGACGGCGAGGCGCGTACCGGCTCAAACCGGCGAGCACCGTTTCGGCCAATTCGTCGAGGTGAGCCGAAGCATCCGAGATCGACTCGAGCACGTTGGCCGCGGTCTTTTTGGCTCCGAAGTCGAGCAGCTTCATGCCCGGTGATTTGCCTCGTACCAACAGCGTCACGTAGTGGGCGTTGGCCATGAGCTGCAAACCCGACAGGCTCTCGCGGTAATGCGCATTCAAGCGCCCGGCGAAGTTGTTCTCGAAGGCGCCTGCGGGGTATTCGGAGCGCTCTTCGCGCACGGTATGCATCCACAACGCCACGTTTTCAGTCGCGATGTTGCGGAGCAGGCCGGTCAGTGCGTCATGCCAGCCCTGGATGTCTTCATCGTCGGCGCATTCATGCGCAACGCCCGCGAGCTTGATGACCGTCAGCGTGTCGCCGGCAACCGTACGCACGTTGAAATTCGACACGTGCGTGGAATACGGGATGAAGTCGACCAGTGGCCGGGCCGCGTTGGCGAGGCCTTGCTTGGGAGCGAGCATGGAATGTCCTTATCTGCGCTTGCGGTGCGGCAGCGGCGAATAGGAGCCCGCACGCCAGTAACCGCGCGTACGGTGCATTGCCTTGGTATTGAGTTGCAGTCCGAGATACCGGAATGCACGAGGATCCTTCGCGCAGATCAGGCGAGCGATGCCGTACAGCACCAATCCCGATCCGAGCGCACCGATCTTCCACATCACGTTGGTCTGCAGCATGTTGGCAACGAGATAGGCGACGGCGCTCCCGGAAGTGATGAAAAGGAGTGCCTGGATCGGCAAGCCCAGCAGCACGGGCGGGCGTGCAAGGCCGCCGAACAGGGGATCACTGCGCAGTCCGGAAGCCATGTCAGCAACCGCCTGAGCCGTACAGCGCCGTTACGACTTCGGTGGCCACACCCGCAACGATTGCGCCGATCAGCACTTGCCCCACTGTGGCCCATGACATCCTTCCGAAGGCGGCCATGACGCCTGAGCCGAGCACGGCAACCACCAGGATGAAGAACACACCTTCTTTTATCCACGTCAGCGCGCTGTTGGCCTTGGTGCACAGGTCCATTCCGCCGGCTGCTTGTGCCAGTGCAAGATGCGGCGAGAGCGCGCTGACTGCGATGACGGCGAGGCAGGCGATCAGTCGGATGTAACCCGCGTTGCGGGCAAAAACGGAGCAGCAAGAAGCCAGGCGGGTTGACGCCATCATCGGTCGATCTCCAAAGGTGGGGGGTGCGGGTCTAGATCACTTTTGCTCACCGAGAAGGAGCGTCGGCGGCAAGGGTCCATGCTGCTTGATGGTGTTGAGCAAGCGGTCGAGCGACTTGTATTGGCGGGGCTCCTTGGTTGCGGTTCCGATCAGGGTCATGAATTCGTCTTTCCAGACGGGCAACGCCTTGAGGCTGAATCCCCGCTTGCTTTCATAGATGCACAACTGGCGGATCGCCTGGTTGGCAATCTGATCTGCCAACTCGGCCTCGAACATGGTCGGCTCAATGCGCGACTGCCTGGGCAGGTAGAACGTTCGACGCTTGAGTCCGTCCCTGGTCGATTTCGAGGGCTTGTCCGGATGTGGCATGGCGAAGGTCCTGATCGGCCGAACTCAAGCCGAGTCTAGTCCTCGTGTAAACGTTTTCCCTCTGCAATTCGTCACTCCCTGTTGCACCCCGTTCTTGCCGTGTCCATGCAGCGGCGGCGTAAACATCCCAGCTTGGTGGCGGCGTCTGCACGGTGACGTCGGAGGTTGCCGAGCGGGCGGTGCCGGCTCCCTTGACCTGTCGCAGCAGCCAGACATCGATCACTTGGGTGGGTATGCCGAGTTTCACCATGGCGTTGGCTTCAGCGATTGCGGTGTCGACGTTGGTTTGTGGAGGTGCGGCGCTTGCCGGGGCGATGCCGAGGACAAGTGTCGCGAGACAGGGCATTGCATGGCGCAGGATGGACATTGTTTGCAGAATAGTGAGAAGTTTATGAACATAAAGTTACTAAAAATACGTTATTTATTGCTCGCAATTTGCAAACCATACAATCCGAAAATGCGCGTGTCAACGCCACTTTTGGCTATTTTGCTTATGGGTCTCAGTGGGCCTTTAGAGGATATTCAGGCAGGGGTGGGCGCCGCTTTGCGGACGGCTGTCGTGAACCGAGCCGACGATGAAGCCGTCGTCTCGGCCCTGTGGGCTTCCATCCTCGCCTGAAGCGAGCGAGCGTGTCGCCGTGCCGCTTCCCTCAACTTGCTCCGTCCCGAACTGATCGGATTCAAGCGCGCGCCAATGACGCCGGACTATGTGCGGGCGGCTTGTCGATGCGTGGGATCAATCGGTCTTCACCGCCAACGTGTGACTCACGGTTGACGCGTACAGCGTTTGGCCGTTGTTGCTTGTTGGTGTGGGCAGGGCGACCTGGTGCGCCCCTTGGGCTTCCAGTCCGCGCCTGCGCCGATAGTGAATTCTCGCCGTGCTGCGCGCGGCTGCGAATCCTACGGCGCGCGTGTGCGCGTCCACACGGGAACGCCGCTGCGCGGCTTTTCCCCCGCCGGCGAGGCCGGCGGCTCCCCCTGTTGCCTACGCCGCCGCTTCCCGTGTCAAGGGACGCTCGCGGCCCGTGTCCTCGCTGCGCTGCGGGCCGCGCCAGCCGCTCGCTGCGCCCTTTGGGCGCTGCCCTTGACACTGCGGCGGCTCCGGCAGGGCCGGTGCCCGTCCGAAAGCTGACGCGACCCGCCGGGTCGCTTCGCTTCCGGCCAGACACGATAGGAGCAGCCATGCAATCGACGATCTTTCGCAGCACCCATTGCGTGCGAGACATTGCCACATCCGACCTGCCGCGCGATCGCTTGTTGTCGCGCGGTGCAAGTGCACTTTCCAACACTGAACTGCTGGCGGTGCTGTTCGGCTGCGATCCCGAGCGAATCCGCGCGGATGTTTGCGCGGCGGGAGGCTTGGCCGGATACATGATCCGCCACGATGGAGCATTGCCGCTGGGGCGACAAGCGCGTGTGCGTGCGGCGCTGGAACTTGCGCGGCGCGTGATGGGCGAAGAACTGGCAGGCCGTGAGGCGTTGACCAGCCCGCGCGATAGCGCAGCCTATCTGAAAGCGCGGCTCGCCCACCTGCCGTACGAGGTGTTCGCTTGCCTGTTCCTCGACAATCGGCACCGTGTACTGGCATTCGAAGAAATGTTTCGCGGCACCTTGGATGGTGCGAGCGTGCATCCGCGTGAAGTCGTGCGCGCGGCGCTGGAACACAATGCGGCGGCGGTGATCCTCGCGCACAACCACCCCAGCGGCGTCGCCGAACCTTCGGCTGCCGATCGCAACATCACCCGCCAGCTTCGCGACGCACTACAGCTTGTCGGAGTACGGGTGCTTGATCATTTGGTGGTCGGCTCCGGTGAGCCGACTTCGATGGCGGCGCGGGGGCTTATCTGATCACCAGTCAGTGCCGGCGCAGGGACGCGCTGGCACGCATGGGCGATTCGTGGCGAACTTGAGGCAACCGCAATGCAACGTTTCAATGTGACCTACGATTACACACTTCCCGAGGATGCCGAGCTTGGCGACTGCACAGAGCGTGCGTTTGTCGATCAAGACGTGACATTACACCGGGCCGTTAGCGCAGCGCGCGACGTTGGCATGGATGGGGCCAAGTGTGTCGAGCCTAGCGACTCTCGCCACGATTACGCGCGCTGGGTCTCGATCGTTGGGCATCGTTTCCAAGACAACGCCGGTGTCACCGCAAGCATCCATTTCCCGAACAACACGACGTCCGCAAGCCGCACTCGCTTGGTGCGTGTGCTGTCCCGCGAACTCTAGTACTAAACGCCAGCCATATGTCCACCGTCGCTGCGAGAACTGGCCAGCATCGCCAGCAAAATTGATCACGACCGGCAGCGTACTTGACCGGCTTCGCCAGCCTACTGTCCAGCCACGACCACTCTCTAACCACCACATTTGATTGCTCACGGATCGACAGGCCATTGCCGGTCGAGGCTGTGTGAAGCCGACGAGGCGGTTCCGATGGTGCGTTTCGTGGACGTTCAAAAGGCCGTCTGCATTGCATTCTCCCCTTCAATTCCAGCCCGAAACGCGTTTTCACACAGCCTCGGCCAGAAGCGGACGTCTGAATACAGCAGAGTAGCCGAGGCCGCCGACACGGGAGGAGACGTCTGCTCCGCGTGCACGGTGAAAGTCTCGGGCAGCGCCACGATTGATGACCGCTCACCACGACGCTCGTGGCGCAGATACCGGCTGGCGCCGGTACGACGCTTGCGCGCTTCAGTGATGGCGGTGCTGATGGTGGATGTCCGGAAAGTGGGGATGGCTGTGCGTCAGCGGCTCATGGATGTGCGGGTGCGTGTGGGGTTCGCGGCCATCCCAGTCGAAATCGTGCTCATGTTGGTGATGCGCATCGTGTACGTGGCGATGGGTGTGTGCGATCACTTCGTGGGTGTGCAGGTGCTCGTGGCGTTCGGTCAGATGCAACCAGACGCCGGCTCCCATCAGGATCGCCGCCAGCCAGAACATCAGCGAAGCGTGATCCCCGAACGCAAGTATCGCGATCGCCGCACCCATGAATGGCGCAGTCGAAAAATACGCTCCGGTGCGCGCGCTGCCCAATCCGCGCAAGGCGAGCACGAACAACACAAGACTGACGCCGTAACCCAGCAATCCGACCACCATCGCTTCGCCGATGGCCAGACCCGCAGGGATGTGCGCGCCGAGTGACAATGCGATCCCCGTATTCACGACGCCGGCAACCGTTCCCTTGAGGCAAGCCAGAAACAATGCATCCGTGGCCGAAACCTTGCCGGTGAAATTGTTGTCCAGCGCCCAGCACAGACAGGCACCTGCAATCAGCAAGGCGCCCCAGCCGAGGCCCGCGTGTGGGGTAGAACCGGGCCAAGCCAGCAACACCGCGCCGGCAACAATCAGCACCATGCCCAGTACCACTCGACGCCCGGCGTTTTCGCGAAAGACGACCCACGCCAGCAATGCGGTCAGAACTGCTTCCAGATTGAGCAACAGCGAGGCGGTCGCAGCGGTTGTCTGGGTGAGCCCCAGCATCAACGCCAGCGGACCGAGCACACCGCCGAACACGATCGCGAGCAGCAGCCAGAACCACTCGCGTCCAGACATCGACGGCGTGCGCCACCCGCGGTCGCGTACCAGCCTGATCAATCCGAGGCCGATACCACTTCCGAGGTAAAGCAGACCGGCCAACAGGATTGGCGACAGATCGCTCAGCAGTTGTTTTGCGAGCGGCGTACTGGCGCCGAACAGCACTGCTGCGAGCAACGCCGCTGCGATAGCCGGTGAGTATCTTTTCGTCAGGTTCATGCCCCAATCCTCTCAAAGATTGTTGGGGCCGCGAAAGCCGGAGCGGTTCAGGTGAGATCGTTCGGAATCAGGCTGCTTCAAGATGATGAGCGGCATTCGGACTTGCTTTCAGCAGGCAGCGGGTGGCTTACTGTAAACCCGCCTCCAGAGTTGCGCCGCGACGCGGCGGCGACTATGTTGATGGCATGCGCCGCCCGTTCCATCCGCGTTCCCGCAGCTTCCGCGCCGTGCTCGGCACGGCGCTGCTGGCGTGGACGCTGCTCGCGTCGGGTGCACTCGCCGGCCCGCTGCGCATGGCCGATGCGATGGGCGTGAACGCGGCGATTCAGGCGGCGCAACCGCGGTCGACCACGGTGCATTGCGACGGCATGGCAATGGTGCCGGGCTCTCCCATGTCGACTCCAGCGCCGACGCCACCGGCTGGCAATGGCCATGGTTGTTGCCATAACGGCGGTTGCTATTGCGCATCTGTGTGCAGCGGCATCGTCGGTGTGCCGTATCTCGGTCTGGAGATGCAGCCGATACACGGTACTGCGTTTGCCCTGATCTACTCCCAGCCGGTGCGGGCACTTTCCGCGCCACCCTTGCGACCACCGATCGCCTGACTCCCGATCGCGGCGCCCAGCGCCGCTTGTCTGCATTTGCCCGTGAGCCTGACTCGCGGCAGATGCTCATCTTGATCGTATTCAGCGTGTAACCGCGCTGTTCGGGAGTTCAACATGGAAGACCGCAAACCATTTCCGGGCTTGGCGTTGCCCGGGTTTTCGCGCCGCCGCTTCGTGCAAGGGCTAGCGCTCGGCGGCGTCGCCGCAACTTTGGGCGCGTGGCCCAAATTGTCTTGGGCCTCGACCAGGCCAGAGCAACAAAACGGCCTGTCCGGCACCGAGTTCAATCTGGAGATCGCGGAAATGCCGGTCAACTTCACCGGCCATCCCACGGTCGCGCACGCCATCAATGGCCAGTTGCCCGGCCCGATCCTGCGGTGGAAAGAAGGCACCACGGTCACGCTGCGAGTCACCAACCGGCTGCCGGTGCAAAGCTCGATCCATTGGCACGGCATCGTGTTGCCGGCGGACATGGATGGTGTGCCGGGCATTAGTTTTCCCGGCATCGCGCCGGGCGAAACTTTCGTCTACCGCTTTCCCGTGAAGCAGAGCGGCACCTACTGGTACCACTCGCACTCGCATTTCCAGGAACAGAACGGACCGTACGGTCCCTTGGTGATCGAACCTGCGGGACCCGAGCGCAACCCGAGCAACCGCGATTACGTGGTAATGCTGAACGACTGGACCGATCTTGATCCGGAACACATCTTCGCAATCCTGAAAAAACAGGGCGACTACTTCAACTTCAACCAACTCACGCTGCCGGATTTTCTGCGCGACACCTCGGTGCTGGGCCTGCGCGGCGCGCTGCAGGCGCGTGCGATGTGGAACAAGATGCGCATGAGCCCGCGCGACGCGATCGACATCAGTGGGTTCACCTACACGTATCTGATGAACGGCAACACGCCTGCCGGCAACTGGACGGGCCTGTTCAAGCCGGGCGAACGGGTGCGGTTGCGCTTCATCAACGGCTCGGCCAACAGCTACTTCGATGTGCGCATACCCGGCTTGAAGATGTCCGTGGTTTCAGCGGACGGCCAGGACGTGCATCCGGTGAGTGTCGACGAATTTCGAATTGGCGTGGCTGAAACCTACGACGTGATCGTGCAACCGCAGGAAGACCGTGCCTACACGATCTTCGCCGAATCCATCGATCGCAGCGGCTACGCGCGCGGCACGCTCGCCACGCGCCCCGGCATGGAGGCCGAGGTGCCCATCATGGATGCGGTGCCCACGCTGACGATGGTGGACATGATGGGCGCGATGGCACAAGGGCATGGCTCGTCGGGGATGCAGGGCATGTCGAACATGCAAGGCATGGATCACGATTCCATGTCCGGCATGGACATGTCATTGATGCAAGGCAGCCAGCATGGCGGCACGCCTGGAATGGACATGGCCGCTACCCAGCTTGCCCCGGCTGGCATGAAGAAAGCGCACCACGCGCGCACCGAGTACAACAATCCCGGCGTGGACATGCACGTGGACATGCCGCGCACCGACCTCGACGATCCGGGCGTCGGCCTGCGCGACAACGGTCGTCGTGTATTGACGTATGCGGATTTGCACGCGGTGGAAGGCCCGAGCGATCCGCGCGCGCCGGACCGCGAGATCGAACTGCACCTGACCGGCAGCATGGAGCGGTTCGTGTGGTCGTTCGATGGTGTGGTCTTCTCCGATGCCAAACCGGTCCATTTCAAGCTCAATGAGCGGCTGCGCATCGTGCTGGTCAACGACACGATGATGAACCACCCGATTCACCTGCACGGCATCTTCAGCGAGCTGGAAAACCCGCAAGAAGAAGTGATCGCGCGCAAGCACACCATCAACGTGCAACCGGCCCAGCGGGTGACCTACGCCGTGACCGCCGACAATCCCGGGCGGTGGGCCTATCACTGCCATCTGCTCTACCACATGGAGGCGGGCATGTTCCGCGAGGTGGTGACGGCATGAACACGAACATTTCTCCACACGCAAAAGCCCTGCGCGTTGCAGCAGTCACTTTCGGGTTGATGCTTGCTTTGCCAGCGATCGCGGAGCAAGTCGACATGCAAGGCATGCAGATGTCGCCGCCGGCGACATCCTCATCGGCGCCCGCGCCTGCTTCGTCATCCGGCCATTCCATGCAGGGCATGGGCATGTCCTCGATGCCGAACATGCATATGCCTGCGCATCCGGCCAAATCGAAGAAGCACAAGCACGCCGCCGCGCCTGCTCCGGCAAGTTCCGCCCACGCGATGCACGGGGTGGACTCCTCGTCCATGCAAGGCATGCAGATGTCACCGCCGAAGTCGTCCTCGGCCCCGGCATCGGGCTCTTCGTCCGCGCAATCCATGCAGGGCATGGAAATGCAAGGCATGGACAAGTCTTCCATGCAAGGCATGCCGATGCATGGCACACAGCCGATGTCGAAGCAATCATCAAAACCGATGGAACTGCAGCATCTGGACTTCGGCAACATGATCGGGGTACGCCCCGAACCCGGCGGTCTGGCCGAGGGCATGCAAGGGATGGCAATGCCGTCCATGCAGGGCATGGACATGTCCTCGATGCAGGGCGGCAACGCTCCGCCGGATGCGCGCAGCCCGGACTACTCGGACGGCTACCGCTACACCGATATGCCCGGCATGGCGATGTCCGATCATGCGAAGGAAGGCATGCTCCTGATCGACCAACTTGAGTACGCGCACGACAACCATGGCAACAACTCCACGTTCATTGACGGCCAATTCTGGTACGGCAAGGACTTCAACAAGCTGTGGGTGAAGTTCGAGGGCGAACAAGCCCGCGGCAAGCTCGAAGACCTGCGCACCGAAGCGCTGTGGTATCACGCCACCAGCGCTTATTGGGGTACCCAACTCGGCGTGCGTGAAGACTTCGGCGAAGGCCCGAACCGCACCTGGGCTGCATTTGGCGTGGAAGGTCTCGCGCCGTACTGGTTCGAAACCGAAGCCACGTTGTATGTGGGCCAGAACGGCCGTACCGCGGCGCGGGTCCAGTTCGAATACGAAGAGCTGTTGACGCAACGCCTCATTCTGCAGCCAAAGTTCGAGGTGAACCTCTATGGCAAGGATGATCCGCAGCGCGGCATCGGCTCCGGCTTGTCGGACGCCGAACTGGGCCTGCGTCTTCGCTATGAAATCCGACGCGAATTCGCGCCCTACATCGGGGTGGTCTGGCGGCAGCGCTTCGGGCGTACCGCCGATCTCTATCGCGCACAAAACGAACCCGCCGGCGATCTGCAATTCGTCGCCGGCATCCACTTCTGGTTCTGAAGGAAACCAATCCCATGAAAAGGCACACAGAACACGTCATCGTGACCACAGCCGTGCTGGTGGTGATTGCCATCGTGCTGGCGCTATTCGGTTATTCCGGGCTGTACAACATCGGTGCCGACGATCATCACTGGAGCGTGACCTACAAGGCGATGCAGACCGTGCGCGACCGCTCCATCCACGTGCGCTCGGAAGACATCAAGGTTCCGAATCTCGACGATCCGCAGTTGATCCTCAAGGGCGCGGGCCAGTACGCCGCGATGTGTACAGGCTGTCATCTGAGGCCGGGCATGGAGGATTCGGAACTGCGCAAGGGCATGTATCCACAGCCGCCGAACCTTTCGAAGGTGCACGTGGATCCGCAGGATGCATTCTGGGTCATCAAGCACGGCATCAAGATGAGTGCGATGCCGGCCTGGGGCCTCGATGGCAGCCATGACGACCCGACCATCTGGAGCATGGTCGCGTTCATCGAGAAGCTGCCCGGCATGACGCCCGCGCAGTACAAGGCGATCGTCGCCAAGGCGCCGCCGGATGAGGACATGGACATGGATTCGGGTGCCGGGAACGCACACACGTATTCACACGGCGAAGCTGATCACGGCAGCAATCATGCGCACCCAGAATCAGGAATGTCGGCGATGCCGGGCATGACCATGCCGGCGCCAAGCACCACCGTTCCATCGCCTGCGCATGCAACATCTTCCGCGCACTAGAACCGGGCAAGAGCATTTGCTCTCCCACCCAAGGAGTTCACCCATGAACAAGCAATTTGTTGGGCTGACAATCGTCGGCGCACTGGTCGCCGTTTCGACCATGGTCGCTGCGCAACAAACGACCCCGGCTACGCCTGCCATGCACAAGTCCGAGCCGGGCGGTGTGCAGGCGGTGCCCGGAATGCAGCATATGCAGGGGATGCAAAGCATGCAGAACATGCAAGGAATGATGAAGCCGAGCGGCGCTCCCGCCGCCGAAGCCGCGGTGCAGGCGTTTCATGATGCGCTTACGCGTGGCGATCGAGCGGCGGCACTGGCCATGCTGGCGCCGGACGCGCAAATCACCGAGGACGGCAAGACCCAGAGCCGCGCCGAGTACGCCGCGCATCATCTGCCCGAGGACATCGCCTTTCTCAAGAACGCGAAGATCAAGTTGCTATCGCGCAGATCTATGGGCATGGGCGAAAGAGCGCAGGTGGCGAGCGACGCTGAAATCAGCGCGAGCAGCAAGGGCAAACCGGTTGTCTTGCGCAGCCACGAACAAATGGAACTGAAGCGGATCGGCGGTCAATGGAAGATTACCTTGATCCGCTGGACGTCGCAGCGCGCTCCTCGTTGAGGGAAGCACGTCATGCCCGATCCCGAAAAAACAATGGATTGCCTGATCGTCGGTGCAGGTCCTGCAGGTTTGACCGCTGCGATCTATCTTGCGCGATACCGGCGCGAAATTGCGATCATCGACAGCGGCGATAGCCGCGCGTCCTGCATTCCGGTGTCGCACAATTATCCCGGATTCCCGCAAGGCATTTCCGGGGACGATCTTCTGGATCGTCTGCGCGCTCAGGCATGTCGTTATGGTGTGGAAATTCAACGCGGGCGTGTGGAGGATTTGCGCCGACTCGATGGGGGCTTCATCGCATCCGTCGGTGGTGCGGAAATCAGCGCGCGACGCGTGCTGCTGGCTACCGGCATCGTGGATGATGAGCCTCCGATTGCCGATCTGCGCGGGGCGATCCGGCTTGGCTGCATCCGGCTGTGCCCGGTGTGCGACGCCTATGAAGTGATCGATCGGAAGATCGCGGTGCTTGGACCGCCCAAAACCGCGGCAACGCATGCCTTGTTTCTGCGCACCTATTCCCCCGATGTCACTTTGCTGGCCTGGGGCGATGACGTGGAACTTGCCCGTGAGCAACGGCGCGCGTTGCAGGAAGCCGGCATCAGATTCTGTGCCGAGAAGATCGAATTAATCGCGGTCGGCGAACGTGAACGCGTGATGGTTCGTACACATGGCGGCACGCGTTACAAGTTCGACATCTTGTATTCCATGCTCGGCGGCAAGTGCCGCAACGATCTGGCGACCGGGCTGGGCGCGCGTTGCGAAGCCAACGGAGATCTGGATGTGGACGCGCATCAACAGACTTCGGTTCCCGGGTTGTATGCCGCCGGCGACATGGTCAAGGCGCTGAATCAAATCAGCGTGGCGACCGGCGAAGCCGCGATCGCCGCCACCGCCATCCATGATCATTTGCCGCCCAACCATCGCTAGCCCCGCGACGTCAGTTCATGATCGATGGCGAGAAAGGAAAAAAGTGCTTGACTCTGGACCATGGTCAAGGGTCTAGACTCACCGTATGAACACGAACATGGCCTCACATCTACCCATCGGCACCGTCGCCAAACGCGCTGCGGTCGGCATCGACACCATCCGCTACTACGAACGCGAAGGGCTGTTGCCGGCGCCACGCCGGCGTGCATCCGGCTATCGAGATTATGACGCGTTCGCAGTGGAACGCCTGTGCTTTATTCGTCGCGCAAAGCAGCTCGGCTTCACGCTCGGCGAGATTCGCGAACTGCTGGCGTTGTCTACCGACCGCCAGCACGGTGTACGTGGCGTCAAGCAACGTGCAGAAACGAAACTTGCGCAAATCGAGCAGCGGATCACCGAAATGCAGCGGGTGCGATGTGGCCTGAAAAAGCTCATTGACGAATGTCCCGGTCACGGCGATCTCGGCGCGTGTCCGATCTTGGGCGCACTCAGCCATGGAGATACGGCATGAACGAGCATCGCCCTCACGAAGACATACAGGCGAATGCGCCCGGTTCGTGCTGCTCGTCGGATCACGCGTGCCAAGTGCCCAAAAAAATCCAGACTGGCACGGTCGCCACCGATCCAGTCTGTGGCATGGACGTCGATCCGCATACCGCCCGACACCATGCCGAACACGGCGGCAGACCGTACTACTTCTGTTCCGCAGGCTGCCGCGCAAAGTTCATCGCCGAACCGCAGCGTTGGCTGGACAAGCGGGAAGCCAAAGAGGAAAAAGTTCCGGAAGGCACCATCTATACCTGCCCAATGCATCCGGAAGTGCAGCAAATCGGGCCAGGCAGTTGTCCCAAGTGCGGCATGGCACTGGAGCCGATGCTGCCGAGCGCGAGCGACGAAGGTGAAGACAACGAACTGCGCGTGGTGCGGCGCAAGTTCTGGATGGCGGTCGTGTTCGCAGTGCCATTGCTGCTGGTCGCGATGGTGCCGCATTTCACTGGTATGCAGTTCGACATGACGACTGCACGCGTACTGCGCTGGATCGAATTCGCATTGTCATTGCCGCTTGTCTTGTGGCTTGGACTCGATTATTACCGGCGCGGCTGGCTGGGGGTGGTGCACCGCTCGCCCAACATGTACACCCTGATCAGCTTGGGCGTGCTGGTTGCGTTTGTGTACAGCGTGATCGCGACCGTCGTACCTTCATTGTTCCCGGCCAACCTGCGCGATACCCACGGCATGATTGGCGTGTATTTCGAGCCTGCCGGGGTGATCGTGGCTCTGGTGCTGCTGGGCGAGTGGCTGGAAGTGCGTGCGCGAGGCAAGACGTCCGCCGCGATTCGACGTTTGATTGACCTCGCGCCCCGCAGCGCGCGGCGTGTGAGCGCGGACGGCTCTGAGATTGATGTCGCTGTTGCTCAAGTCAAGCCGGGCGACATGCTGCGCATCCGGCCCGGCGAAAAAATTCCGGTCGATGGTGAAGTGCTGGATGGATCGAGCAGCGTAGACGAATCCATGCTGAGCGGCGAATCCATCCCGGTCGAGAAGCGCGCGGGCGAACGCGCCACCGCTGGCACCGTCAACGGCACCGGCACTCTGACGATGCGTGCCGAAAAGGTCGGCGCCGACACCGTGCTCTCGCAGATCGTGGCGCTCGTTGCGCAGGCGCAGCGTTCACGCGCGCCGCTGCAACGGTTGGCCGATCGCGTGTCGCGCGTGTTCGTGCCGACGGTGGTCGTGATTGCGATCGTCACCGCGATCGTGTGGATGCTCATCGGCCCCGAGCCGCGCATCGCTTACGCGATCGTCAATGCGGTCGCGGTGCTGATCATCGCCTGCCCCTGCGCACTCGGACTGGCTACACCGATCTCGATCATGGTCGCGAGTGGCCGCGGCGCCGAACACGGTGTACTGTTCCGCGATGCCTCGGCGATCGAAGCGCTGGCGCAAGTGGACACGCTGGTGCTGGACAAGACCGGCACGCTCACCGAAGGCAAGCCCACCCTGACCGACGTCGTGGCACTGGATGGGCACGAGGAAGGTGAAGTGCTCCAGCTTGCCGCGAGTCTGGAAGCGGCGAGCGAGCACCCGCTGGCGCACGCCATCCTCACCGGTGCAAAGGAACGCGGCGCCTCAGCGGTGACGGTGCAACACTTCGATTCAATCACCGGGCAAGGCGTGCGCGGCGAACTGGATGGCCGCGTGATCGCGCTTGGCAACGTGGCGCTGATGCGCGCGTTGGGTGTTTCACCCGACATGCAGGATGCGCGCATCGAAGCGCTCGCAGCCTCGGCGCGCACGCTGATGTATCTCGCCGTGAACGGAAAGCTTGCGGGTGCCTTGGCGGTGACAGACCGCATCAAGCCCGGCGCGCGCGAACAATTGGCTGCCCTGCACGCAATAGGCTTGCGCATCGTAATGTTGACCGGCGACAGCGAGGCGACCGCAAAGGCGGTGGCAGGCGAACTTGGGGTGGACGAATATGCGGCGGCGCAGACACCCCAGGACAAGGCGGCCTGGATTGAAGACGCACGCCGTCAAGGCGCGAAAATTGCGATGGCGGGTGACGGCATCAATGACGCGCCGGCACTGGCTTCAGCCGATGTCGGCCTCGCCATGGGCAACGGCACGGATGTCGCGATCGAGAGCGCGCAGATCACCTTGTTGAAGGGCGAATTGGGCGGCATCCTGCGCGCGCGCAAACTCTCCGCACAAACGGTGCGCAACATCTACCAGAACCTCGGCTTCGCTTTTGCCTACAACGCGCTCGGCATTCCGATTGCGGCGGGCGTCCTGTATCCGGCGTTCGGTTGGTTGCTGTCGCCGGTGATCGCGGCGGCGGCGATGAGTCTGTCGTCGGTGTCGGTAATCGGCAATGCGCTGCGACTGCGCAAGGCGCGGATTTAGGAACTTGACGTGAGGAGCTGGCAAGAGCAATTGGCGGCTAGCGGAAGGTTGCTCTCCAGTCCTGCTTCATATCGACCGGTCGGCACGGATACCGACGCACCGCAGTCGGCAGCGCAGGATTGCTGCCGCGATCCCACGATGAAATACCGCAAGTGCCAAGCGGATAGAGTACGATGCCCACTGTGAAGCGATTCCTTCGCCCAACCCGACGCATCCGCCTGCGGTTCGTGCTGCTGGCGGTGCTGTCGCTGCTGTTCCAGCAGGTCGCCTTGGCGTCGTACGCCTGCTCGACCGCCGACATGCCGACGCCGAGCGCGGCCACGACTGCGAGTTGTGACGGCATGCTAATGGCACATGGCCAGCAGAATCAGGCGTTGTGTCCGGCGCATTGCGCGCAGCAGGCGTTTGCGACTCAGAATGTACCCACTCCCACGGTGCCACCGTTGTCGATGCCTGCATTGCTGCCGGCACCGATCGTGCTGACGACATTGCACGCCGCGCATGCAGCCCATGAGCATGCTGCGGCGTGGCGACTATCGGGCATACCGCTAGCACTGCGCTTCCGCGTCTTGCTGATTTAGGCCTCCCCACGTTCATTCGCCGTGGCCATACCCATGGCCGCGCTTGGTCGTGTGTGGAGGTTTTTATGCATTCCCCATCGCTTTGGCGGCGCGTGCGCGCGCCGCGTCTGCTGGTCGCGATCCTGTTCGCGTTGGCCGCGTTGCCGCTGCACGCGGCAAGCAAGGACACACCTTTGAGTCTCGATGCGGCGACGCAACTCGCAGCCGCACGTGCGCCACAGGTGCAGGCGCAGTTGCTGCGCGCCCAAGCCGCCCGGCATGACGCTGTGCGCGCCGGGCGCTTGCCCGATCCGCAACTGACGGCGGGCATCAACAATCTCACCGCGACCGGCTCGCAGGCATTCAACGCCGCGGCCGACAGCATGACCATGCGCAGCATCGGCGTGATGCAGGAAATCCCCTCGTACGCCAAGCGCGAAGCCGAGAAAGCCGTGGCCAATTCCAGCGTGCAGCTTTCGGCCGCCGATGTCCTCACGGTGCGGCTTGCCGTCAAGCAGGCGACCGCCGGCGCGTGGGTACGTCTGTGGGCGGCGCAAACCGAGCGGAAACAGCTTCAGGATTTGCACGAGCAATTCGCCCTTGCGGTCCAGCTCGCCAAAGCGAGGCTTCGAGGCGGTACCGGCAGCGCGACCGATGTACTGGCGGCACGTGCCGCCGTCGTCGAACTCGACAACCGGATTACCGGAGTGGACGCGGAGATCGCCTCCGCGCGTGCCGCGCTGCAGCGATGGCTCGGCAACGACGCCGATGCCACGTTGGGCGCGGCACCGGATTTCTCGACGCTACCTGCTGCTCCGGCACAACTGCTGCACGACCTGGATCGACAAGGCCCGCTGCTGGGCTGGGCCGCGCGCGAGGACCAGGCGCAGGCGAAGCTCGACTTGGCCAAGGCCGGCAAACGCCCGAACTGGAGCGTCGGGCTTGTGTACGGCAGTCGTATCCACCTTCCCGACATGATCGGCATCGAAGTCGGCGTCAGCCTGCCGCTGTTTCCCGGCGACCGGCAGGATCAGGACATCAGCGCGCGCTACGCAGAGCGCGATGCGGTGAAAGACGAGCACGAGGATGCACGCCGCGCGCAGCGCGAGGCGGTCGCTGCGGGGCTTGCCGAGTGGCAAGGCGACGGCAAGCAAGTCAGCACCTATCGCGACAAGCTGCTGCCGCTGGCCACGGACCGTTCGCGTACCGCGCTCGCCGCGTATCGTGGCGGCGGTTCGTTGCAACCGTGGCTGGAAGCGCGGCGCGACGAAATCAACACGCGCGTGGCGTATGCGCAGGCGCTCGCAGCCTGGGGCACGGCTTGGGCGCAACTGGCTTATCTGCTCCCGGAGCAGAACCCGCCAAGCGCCATCAATTTGCCGGAGCAACTGCCATGAACCGAACTATCGCAAAACGTTTTGTGGCGGCGGTTGCCGCGTTGGTCCTGCTGGTCGTGGCCGGCGGCATTGGCTACTTGATTGCGCGACAGTCCGCGCCCACGGCGTCGAGCAGTACCGCCGCGACATCGCCATCGTCGGGCAAGAAAGTCTTGTACTGGTACGACCCCATGACGCCGCAGCAGCACTTCGACCATCCGGGTACATCGCCGATGGGCATGCAGATGGTGCCGAAGTACGCGGAAGCTGGCGGCGCAACGGAGCAAAACGTCGTGCGGGTTTCCGCGGCCGAGGTGCAGAACCTCGGCATGCGCACTGCGGAAGTAAAGGTCGGCCGGCTATCCGACACTGTTCACGTGCCCGGCACCGTCGCCTGGGACCAGCAACTCGCGATTACGGTGAGCGCACGCACCAACATCACGCTCGAAAAGCTCTACGTGCGTGCGCCGTTCACTCAGGTCAAGGCCGGCCAACCGTTGGCCGAGGTGCTCGCGCCCGAGTGGAGCGCGGCGGCGGCGGAGTATTTCGCGCTCACCAACGCCACGTCTGCCGAGGGGCGTGCGCTGCGCAGTGCTGCCCGCGAACGCCTGCACGCGTTGGGCATGGACGCCGCCACGATCCGAGGTCTGCGCGCGGGCGGCGGCACGATCACCTTGCGCGCGCCGATCGACGGCGTGGTCAGCCAACTCGACGTGCAGGAAGGCCAGCAGGTTGGCGAAGGCATGCCGATCATGAGCCTCAACGGGCTCGACAAGGTCTGGGTCGATGCCGCGATTCCGCAGGCTCAGGCCGGAGGCATCACTGCCGGCACGCCGATCAGCGCGACCGTCACCGCACTGCCGGATGAAACCTTCCACGGCGAAGTGGAAGCGTTGTTGCCGGACGTGAGTGAGGCGACCCGTACCCAGCGGGCGCGGATCGTACTCGACAATCCCAACCACGACCTTGCGCCCGGCATGTTCGCCGACTTGCGCATCCAGGGTGCGCCCAGTACGCCGCATCCGCTGGTGCCGACCGAGGCGATCATCGCCGACGGTGTCCATACCCGCGTGATCGAGGCATTGGGCGATGGACGATTCAAACCGGTTCGGGTGCGCACAGGCCGATCGTCGGGCGATATGACCGTGATTCTCACCGGCCTGCAGGGTGGCGAACGGGTTGTCACCTCGGGGCAATTCCTGATCGACTCAGAGGCGAGCCTGTCGGGCGCGTTGTCACGTATGGACGCGGGCGACACGGCTGCGCCTGCTGCGGGATCCAGCAGTGCGAAACCCAACGCCATGCCGGGCATGTCGATGCCGGCCGCATCGGGTGGTGGCCCTCCTGGCAAGTCCGCACCTTCATCGCCGGTTGCTCCGCCGAAAGGCAACGCAAGCAACGCCATGCCGGGCATGGACATGCCCGCGACCCCAGCGTCGGCATCGAGCGGTGGCGGAGACCAGCCATGATCGTACGGCTTATTCGCTGGTCGATTGCCAACCGCGGCTTGGTGCTGCTGGCCGCGGTGGCGTTGGCCATTGCCGGGACGATCTCGCTGTTGCGTATCCCGCTCGATGCGATCCCCGACCTGTCGCCGACGGAAGTGATCATCAAGACTTCATGGCCCGGGCAGCCGCCGCAAATCGTCGAGGACCAGGTGACCTATCCGTTGACGACCACGATGTTGGCCGTGCCGGGCGCGACCGCGGTGCGCGGTGTTTCGAACTTCAGTGATTCCTTCGTGTACGTCGTGTTCGCCGATGGCACCGACCTGTACTGGGCACGCACGCGCGTGCTCGAATATCTCAACGAGGCGCGCAGCAAGCTGCCGCCTGGTGTCGATCCGGTGCTTGGCCCGGACGCGACCGGCGCTGGCTGGATCTACGAATACGCGCTCACGGATTCCAGCGGCCAACACGATCTCGGCCAATTGACCGCGCTCCAGAACTGGTTCCTGCGCTATCGCCTGAAGACCGTGCCGAATGTGGCGGAAGTGGCCACGGTCGGCGGCATGACGAATGCGTGGCAAATCGTGCTCGATCCCGAGGCGCTGGCCGCGCGGGGTCTGACCGTGCAGCAGGTCGAGAACGCGGTGAAGGCAACCAACGGCGCGAGCGGCGGTTCGGTGATCGAACAGGGCGAGGCCGAGCTCATGGTTACCAGCGTGGGTTACCTGCAGACACGTGAGGAGTTTGCCCGGATTCCGGTCGCGACCAGCAAGACCGGCATTCCTGTGCTGTTGCAAGACGTGGCGAGCATCCGGCGCGGACCCACCGAGCGCCGCGGTATCGCCGAGTTGGACGGCCAAGGCGAAGTGGTCGGCGGCATCGTGATCATGCGCCACGGCAAGAATGCGCTGGATACGATCAATGCCGTCAAGGCGCGGCTCGCCGAGTTGCAAAAGAGCCTGCCGCCGGGCGTCAAGATCGTCACCACCTACGACCGGTCGAAGTTGATCCATCGGGCAGTGACGAACATCGGCGAAAAGCTGGTCGAGGAATTCATCATCGTCGCGCTGGTGTGCCTGCTGTTCCTTGTCCACCTGCGTTCCTCACTGGTGGCGATCATTACGCTGCCGCTGGGAATCCTGACGGCATTCCTGGTGATGGATGTCCAGGGCGTGTCGGCCAATCTGATGTCGCTGGCCGGCATCGCCCTTGCCGTTGGCGAAATGGTGGACGCCGCGGTCGTCATGATCGAGAACACCCACAAGCATCTGGAAGCCTGGCGTGACGCGCACCCGGACCAGCTCGAACCGGGCGCACGCGAACGCTGGAAGCTGGTGGGCGAAGCCGTGACCGAGGTCGGGCCGGCGTGTTTTGTCAGCCTGTTGGTGATCACCTTGTCGTTCGTTCCGGTGTTCGCCCTGGGCGGCGAGGAAGGCAAGCTGTTCGACCCGCTGGCCTTCACCAAGACCTACTCGGTCGCGGCTGCAGCCGCCTTGTCGGTCACACTGGTTCCGGTGCTGATGGGTTATCTGGTGCGCGGGCGTATCCGGCACGAGCAAGCCAATCCGGTCAACCGGCTGGTGCGTTGGATCTACGAGCCCATGCTGGCCTGGGCCATGCGGATGCCATGGACGGTCGTCGCCGCCGCCGTGTTGGCACTGGCGACAGCGCTGCTGCCCTTGGCGCGACTCGGCACCGAGTTCATGCCGCCGCTCGATGAGGGCACCTTGCTGTACATGCCGACCGCGCTGCCGGGCCTCTCGGCGGGCAAGGCCGCGCAGTTGCTGCAGCAGACCGACCGGATGTTGAAGACAGTACCGGAAGTCGCGCACGTGTTCGGCGTGGCCGGCCGGGCCGACACCGCCACCGACAACGCGCCCCTGGAGATGTTCGATTCCACGATCACCTTCAAGCCGGAGGATCAGTGGCGTCCGGGCATGACCATGGACAAGCTGAAACAGCAACTGGATCAGGCGGTGCACGTGCCGGGCCTTTCCAACCTGTTCGTGTACCCGATCCGCACCCGTACCGAAATGCTGATCACCGGTATCAAGTCGCCGATCGGCATCAAGGTACTGGGGCCCGACCTTGGCGAACTACAGCGCCTCGCGACCCACATCGCCAGCGTGGCGCAGGGCGTACCGGGCATTACCTCGGCCGTCGCCGAGCGCGCCAATGGCGGGCGCTATGTGCGGATCAAGGTTCGTCCGGACGCCGCTGCCCGCTATGGGCTCTCCCAGCAGGACATCCAGTCGCTGATTGCCACAGCGGTCGGCGGTGAACCCGTTGGCCAGACCATCCAGGGCTTGCAGCGCTTTCCGATCGTGCTGCGTTACCCGCGCACCACACGCGACTCGGTCGCGGCGCTCCGCTCGCTGCCGATCGTGGCGCCCGGGGGCGTGCAGGTGACGCTGGGCCAGGTCGCGGACATCCATGTCACCAACGGGCCACCGATGGTGCAGAGCGAGGAAGGCGTTCCGACGACCTTCGTGTTCGTCGATACGTCCAGCAACAATCTCGGCGGCACGGTTGCCAAACTGCAGCACGCGGTGGCGCAGCAGGTGACGCTGCCGGCCGGCTACACGCTCGACTGGGCCGGACAGTTCCAGGCCCTGCAGCACGCCAAGGCACGCATGAACCTGCTGGTGCCCGTGACGATCATCGTGGTCTTCCTGCTGGTCTACCTGGTCTTCCGCGATACCGCGCAAGCCTTGATCATCTTGGCCACGGTGCCGCTGGGCCTGGTCGGCGGGCTGTGGCTGGTCTGGCTGCTCGGCTACGCCGTGTCGGTCGCAACCGTGGTCGGTTTCATCGGCCTCGCCGGCATCACCTGTGAGTTCGGTATCGTGCTGGTGCTATATCTGCGACAAGCCTGGCAGCGCCGGATGGACGCGGGTGAACTGACCTACGCGGCGCTCGATGAGGCGGTCCATGAAGGCGCATTGATGCGCGTGCGTCCGATCGCGATGACCGTAGTCGTGATCCTGCTCGGACTGCTGCCGATCATGGTCTTCGGGGGTACAGGTTCGCTGCTGGCACGCAGCGTTACCGCCCCCATGGTCGGCGGCATGGTTACGTCGCCCATTCTTTCGATGCTGTTCATCCCGACGGCGTTCCGGTTGCTCGAACGCCGGCGGTTGCGCACACGCAACGAGCAACATTCACTGCAACCCGAGGAGAACACACCATGAAAACACGTTCCATTTTGCTGGGCGCCATCTTGATGTCAGCAATCACGCCCGCGTTCGCGCAAGCCACGTCCGGCACCCAAGGCGTGAAGATGGGTCAGGACACGCAGGGCATGCCGATGCACCCGAACAGCTCCGGCATGATGATGATGAACTGCATGCCGATGCACCAAGGCATGAAGGACAAGAACATGAAGAGCGGCCAAGGCAAGCACGGCATGCCGATGGGCAAGAACATGTCATGTGCGCATCAGACGGCACAGGGCACCGGTGTCATCGAAACCATCGACACCGCCAAGGGCACGGTCACGATCAAGCATCAGGCGATCGCGTCGATCCATTGGCCGGCGATGACCATGACCTTCAAGGCCGACCCGCCGAGTTTGCTGAAAGGTGTCAAAGTCGGTGAGAAGGTCAACTTCACCCTGCATCCCGCCGGCGCAAACAGCAGGGTGACGGCGATCACACCGATGAAGTAAGGTCCTTGTCCGCACATTCTGACAAGAAGCCGGGTATGGACGAAGCATCGATTCTTGCATCCGGCAGTCCACGTCCCGGAGGTCGAAAGTGACCCTCCCGGACGTGGTACTACTTGCGATCATCCAGGGCTTTGCTGAGTTGTTGCCGGTTTCCAGCTCCGCCCACGTGATCATGGCCGAAAAATTGCTGGGCCTCGATCCTACCGCGCCCGCGATGACCTTCCTGCTGGTGATGTTGCACACCGGCACCATGTTCGCGGTCATCGGCTATTTCTGGAAGGTATGGCGCGAGCGTTACTTTGCTTCCGTCGCGGTGTTCAGACAGCAAGCCAAGCTGATCATCATTGCGACTTTTGCGACCGGGGTGGTGGGTCTGGTATTGCTGCTGGTGATCGAGCGAATGGTGTTGCGCAGACACGCCCATGCGCAAGTCGAGCAACTGTTCGGCAATCCCTATCTGATCGCGAGTGGATTGGTAGCCGCCGGTACGCTCATCCTTCTCTCCAGCCGGAAAGCGACCGCAGATCGGCCCCTGACCACCCGCGCCTCGGCATGGGTTGGAGCGATTCAAGGTTTATGTCTACCGTTTCGCGGGTTCTCCCGTTCGGGTGCAACGATCTCGACGGCGATGTTTCTTGGCGTCGAGCGCATGCGCGCGGAAGAGTTCAGCTTCGCCTTGGCGGTGGTGCTGACCCCGCCGGTAGTCCTGCGCGAAGCTTGGCGGCTGGTGCAAGCGGATGCCGCCCCGGACGCGCTGGCCGGCAGAGCCTTCGGCATGGGATTGTTGGGAATGCTTTTCAGCTTCGTCTCAGGCTGGCTGGCGCTGCGCTGGCTCTCGCGCTGGCTGGAGCATGGCCGCTGGCATTTCTTCGGTTATTACTGTCTTGTCGCCGCCGTACTCGTGCTGACGCTCAGCTTTTGGTGATGGGTTCGGCTTACGACTTGACTGCTTCTACAGAGCCGGCCTCACGCGCCTCGCGCAGGATCTCGATCGCCTCCTTGATGACATAGAGGCCGATTGCGATGCCGATGATCCGGTCGGGGATCGGCGAGTGAAGCAGCAACACCAGCGCGCCCGACAGAATCACGCCCAAGTTGGCGACTACGTCCGCACGCGTGCACAACCACATTGCACGCATGTGCACTTCCCCTTTCTGGAACGGCTTCAACACGAACAACAGCACCGAGCCGTTGACCAGCAGGGCGACGAACGCGATCATCATCATCACCGGGCCGAGCGGATGGCTGCCTTCGATCCAGCGGTGCACCGCATCCACGATCACGCCGGCGCCAAGGAGCAAGATGATGGTGCCGGTCATCATCGCGGCGCCGGACTTGAAGCGTGCGCCGCGATTGATCGCCATCAGGCCAATGCCATAAGCCGCGGCATCGGACAGCATGTCCAGCGCGTCGGCCATCAAGCCGGACGAATGCGCCAGCCAGCCGGCGATGATGCCGACCACGAACATCGTTGCGTTCAAGCCGAGCGCGATCGTCAATGCGCGTCGTTGAACGCGATCCTGCGCTTCGTGCTGGCATCCGCAACCGCTCATCCGCCCCATTCTGACAGATGAGCGGTCTTTCATTGAATCGCGCGGGTCCTATCCGTTGCCGTCGATCGGCCATGCGCGATCCACCGTGCTCTGGTACACCCAGCCGGCGACGTTCTGACCGGTGCGCCCGTGCAGGCGGATCAATTGCACGGCGCGTTCGGCCTGATCGTCCTCGCAGAACACTTCGAGCTTGATCTGTCTGGTCACCCGCTCGCCCAGTTCCATGGAGTACGTTTGTTCCTGCACACTGAGCGCTTGCAGCAAGCCCTTGACGTCGCTCACCGACAGATAACGAAACCCCGCGTCCTCCAGCGCGTGGATGATGTCGACGATGCGGCCGCGATGAATAAACGCTTTGACTTCTTTCATGGTGTGTCCTCCTGTGATTTCGCCAGACGCCGGGCGGCGCGTTCCTCGATCCAGTCGTACAGCACCGGCAACAGCACCAGCGTCAGCAACGTCGAGGTGATGAGGCCGCCCACCACCACGGTGGCGAGCGGGCGCTGGGTTTCCGCGCCGACCCCGCTGGACAGCAGCATCGGTACCAACCCCAGGATCGCCACGCTCGCGGTCATCAGTACCGGACGCAGGCGAAGCGCGGTGCCCGAGATCACGGCGTCGCGTACGGCAAGTCCTTTCTCGCGCTGTTGATTCAGGAAGCTCACCAACACGATGCCATTCAACATCGCGACGCCAAATACGGCTATGAAGCCGATCGCCGAGGGCACCGACAGGTATTGCCCCGTGATCGCCAAACCGACGATGCCGCCAATGATGGCGAAGGGCACATTGGCCAGGATCAGCGCGGCGTATTTCACCGAATTGAACGCGGTGTAGAGCAGCACGAAGATGAAGAAGATGGTCACCGGCACGATCAGCGACAACCGCGTCAATGCGCGCTGCTGGTTCTCGAACGCGCCGCCCCACTCTGTGTAGTAGCCGGTCGGCAGCTTCACCTGCTGGGCGATCTTCGCGTTGGCTTCCTGGACGAAGCCGTTGATGTCGCGGCCGCGCACGTCCATCTGGATCACCGCGTAGCGTTGCAGCTGTTCGCGACGGATGAACGAGTAGCCCTCCGCGTCGCTGACCTTGGCGACTTGGGACAATTGCACCAGCGAGCCATTGGGCGCGCGCAGCGGAATGCGCTCGATCGCCTGCAAGGACGCCTTGTCGGCCTTATCCAGTTGCACCGTGATGTCGAAACGTTTCACGCCATCGAGCAGGACGGAAACGGGCTCGCCGCCGATGCCATTCTTGACCACGGTGAGCACGTCGTCGGCGTTGAGTCCGTATCGGGCGAGCGCGTCGCGATCCACCTGGACGCGGATCTGCGGTTTGCCGAGATTGGCTTCCAGCGCGAGATCCGCCACGCCGGGTACGCCGGCCAGCGCGTCCTTGATCTTCGCGCTCAGGCGGTCTAGCTCGCCCAAGTCGTCGCCGTAGAGTTTCAGCGCCAGTGTGGCGCGCACGCCGGAAATCAATTCCTCGATGCGCATCTGGATCGGCTGGGTGTAACTCACCACCGCTGTAGGCAGCGCCGCGGACAGTTCCTTTTGCATCGCCTCCTCGATGCTTTCCAGCGTCTGCCCGTCGCGCCACTGATCCTTGGATTTCAGCGGGGTGTACACCTCCATGTAGTTGACGTCGGCGGTTTCGCCTTTTTCGGCGCGACCGATCATGGCAAGTGTCGTTTCCACTTCCGGGAACTTCTGCTTGACCAGCGCAGCGACTTCCTTGGAAATGCCGATCGATTCCTCCAGCGATGCGGAAGGAATCGAGGTGATCCGCCACATGATCGCGCCTTCCTTCAGGTTGGGCATGAACTCCTTGCCGAGGAACGGGAACAGCGCGAGGCTGCCGAGCAGGGCGCCGGCGGCGATGGCGAGCACGGTTTTCCTGCGCGCCAGCGACCACGCCAGCACGGTGGCGTAATGGCGTTTCAGAAACGCCACCAGACGCGTGTCCTTCTCTTCCTTCGGTTTCAACACCAGCGCGGCCAGCACCGGGATCAGGGTCAACGCCAGGATCAACGACCCCGCCATCGCGAAGCTGATGTTGAACGCCATCGGCTTGAACATCTTGCCTTCCAGCCCCTGCAGGCTGAACAACGGGAGGAATACCACGATGATGATCAGGATCGCGAAGGCGATCGGGTTGGCCACTTCGCGCGCCGCCGCCAGCACCGCGGCCGTGCGGTCCACTGGCAGACCGTGCGCCTTGCGCTCGGCCATGATGCGAAACGCGTTCTCCACCATCACCACCGCGCCGTCCACCATCATGCCGATGCCGATCGCGAGACCTGCGAGCGACATCAGGTTGGCCGACAGCCCCGCCTGGTTCATGCAGATGAAGGCGATCAGCATCGCGAGTGGAAGCGCGATCACCACCACCAGCGCGCTGCGCAGTTCGCCCAGAAACAGGAACAGCACCAGCGCGACCAGGATCGAACCCTCGATCAGCGCGCGCACGGCGGTGTCCACCGCGGCGTTGACCAGGTCGGTGCGCTCATACACGGGCTTCACGACGGTGCCGGCGGGGAGCGCCTTGCGCACGGTATCGAGCTTGGCCTTGACGGCATCCACGACATTCTTGGCGTTCTCGCCAATGCGGGCGAGCGCCATGCCGAGCACCACCTCCTTGCCATCGCGGGTGACGGCACCGGTGCGCGGTGCGCCGGCTTCGGTGATCTCGGCCACGTCGCGCACGTACACCGGGGTGCCATCCTCGCTCTTCAGCACGATGTTGCCGATGTCCTGTGCGTTCTGCACGAGACCGAGCCCGCGCACCAGGTATTGTTCGCGTCCGACGTTGATGAAGTTGCCGCCGACCTGTGCGTTGTTCGCCTGCAGCGCCTCGATCACATCCTTGAAGCCGAGCTTGTGCGCGATCAGCTTCAAGGGATCGATGCGGACCTGGTACTGCTTTTCCTGGCCGCCCCACGAGGTGACATCGTCGACGCCGGGCGCGGTGCGCAGGATCAAGCGAATGGTCCAGTCCTGCAGCGTGCGCAGGTCCATGTCGCTGGGCGCCTTGGCTTGGGCGGCATCCTTGAGCTTGGTATCGGCACGCTCGACCGTGTACCAGAACACCTGTCCGAGACCGGAGGTGTTCGGCCCCATCTCCGGCTTGCCGTAACCGGCCGGCAGACGATCACCCACCTGTTGCAGGCGTTCATTAACCAGTTGTCGCGCGAAGTAGATGTCCATCGAGTCGTCGAAATAGACCGATACATAGGACAACCCGAACAGGCTGACCGAGCGGATTTCCTGGACCTTGGGCAAGCCGGCCAGCGCCGATTCCACCGGCGTGGTCAGCAATTGCTCGACGTCTTCCGCAGCCAGACCCGACGCTTCCGTGTACACGTTGACCTGCACCGGCGTGACGTCGGGGAAGGCGTCGATGGGGAGCTGCCGCACGGCCTGGAAACCCAGAAAGCCGATCACCACGAAAGCGATCAGCACCAGCACCTTGTACCGCAGAGAGAATGCAACCAGACGTTCCAGCATCACTCTTCTCCCAACTGCGAACGCAGCAAGCGCGCCTTCAGTGCGAACGCGCCCTTGCGCACATAGCTGTCGCCGGCTTTCAAGCCCTGCTTGATGACCGTCCAGCCGTCGCGGGTATCCCCAGCCACCACCGGTGCGGGTTCGAAACGCCCATTGCCTTTGGCGAGGAATACCGTGGTTTGGTTTTGCAGGAGCACCACCGCCGCCGCGGGCACCGCGAGCTGCTTCGTGGTGCCGCCGACGGCGAGACGCGCTTCGACCAGCTCGCCCGGATGCAGCAGATCCTTTTCATTGTTGACTTCGATGCGCACTGGCACCGTGCGGGTGCGCTCGTTGGTCTGGTGCGAGCGTTGCACGACGGTGCCGGGCAGCGAAGCGTCATGCGCCAGCACGCGCACACCGCCGCCGGCCTGCACGCGCTCGGCTTCGGCGGGTGAAAGCTGTGCCTCGACCCACACGGTGTCTTCCTTGACCAAGGTGAACAGCGTGCGGCCCGGCTCGACGCGCTCGCCGGTCAGGAACTCGTCGGTGGTCACGCGGCCGTCGGATGGCGCAAGCAATTCGTAACTGCCGTCCGCACGCGCCGAGCCCTTGCGCAACAGTGCCGTGATCTGGCCTTCGGACAACCCGAAGGCGCGCAACTTGGCGCGCGCCTGATCGCGTGCGACCTTGGCTTCGTTGTAGCGGCGTGCCGAGACCGCCTGCGGACCGAGTGCGGCGATGCGCCGCCAGTCCTGCTCCGCCACGATCAGCGCGCCTTGCGTTTCGGCAACCTGCACGCTGGAAAGCACCACCAGCGGGTTGCCGGCCTTGACCACGTCACCCAGCTTGGCCTTGCGCGCCAGCACCTGCGATTCCACGCGTGGCGATACCAGCACGGTCGAGTAGGCGTCCGCCTTCACTTCGCCGGGCGCTTTCAATTCGTCGGTGATGGGGCGAACGGCCGCCTTGTCGAGCACGATACCGGCATCCTTGATGGCTTTGGCATCCAGCGCCAGCGGATTGGCCGGCGCCGGTTCCTGCGCCAGGACCGGGTGCGCCAACGCCAGCGTGAGCAGCGCGAACGCGGCCGAACGGCATATCGAAATACGTGAGTTCATCGCGGAATATCCTGTGTGCGTCCATCGATCCAGTCGTTGAGACGGCCAGCGGCGGTGAGGTAGTCGAACCATGCCTGCCAGGCTTGGCTCTTGAGTTCCAGCCCCGTCAGCGCGGTATTGAGGCTTTCCTTGAGCTGGACGAGGTAATCGGACGTACTGATTTCGCCCGCACGCCAGAGCTTTTCGAGCAAGGCCGTGCGATCCGCGAAAGCCGCAGCGCGGCCGCTGTGAAAGGCGGCGTCTGCCGAACGCAGCGCCGCATAGCGGGTACGCGCTTCTTCCAACCCCGAACGCAACCGCAACCGTTGCGCCTGCGCGTTCGCCGCGGCGGCGTCCGCATCGGCCCTCGCCGCATCAACCTCGGCGCTGCCGTTGTTGAACACCGGCAGCGGGATCGAGACAGAAAGGCCGATCACGTTGTCACGTACCGTGCCCACCCGTACCTCGCCGCCGGTCAGGCTGAGCGTCGGGTCCGGAATGCGCGCCCTCTGCGCCACGCGCACGCCGGCTTGCGCGCTGGCTTGCCGGGCGCGCGCCAGACGCAATTGGGGCAGTTCGTCGATCGGCCGTGCAACGACGCCACCGGCCTGCGGCGGCAATCCTTCCGGCAACGTCGGCGGCGCGGCGGCGGCCCCGGCGATGGCCTGCAACGTCGCGCGCGCCGCCGCCTCCTTGCCGGTGAGTGCGGCCTGTTGCGCCTGCGCCTCGCCCAGCGCCAACGCGGCGAGATCGCGCTCCGGGCTGCTGATGTCGCCGAGCTTCAACCGTTGCGCGGCCAGCTCGTCAAAGCGTTGCATCATTTCCACGCGGCGTTGGCCAAGTTCCCTCTGGCGCGCCGTCAGCGCCACATCCGACCATGCTTTCAGCCAGCGCGAGGCAACGTCGATGCGTTGCAGCGCGTACCCCGCTTCGCCCGCGCGCAAATCAGCATCGCCCTGGCCTTCGCGCGCACGGCGTTTGCCGGAGAGATCCAGCGGCAGACTGATGCCGACGGTGCGGCGGTTCAGGTCGGCGTTCTCGGCATCCGCCGTCAGCGACGGGTTGTAGACGGGACGGGCGGCGGCACGGGCGCGCGCGCGCGCCGCTTCAAGTTCGGCGGCGGCGGCTTGTACTTCCGGACTCTTGTTCCAGATTTCCAGCACCGCGGAGCGCAGCGACACGGGCGCCGCGAGCGTGGGTGGTGCAGCAGAGGAAGGTGAAGGTAGCGAAGCGAGGCTGCCTGGAACAGCCAAGGCTGCCGCACACCACAGCAGACACGCGGCGCCCAACGGCACCGAACGCAAAACAGACATGCAGGAATCTCCTGAAAACGGTCACGGCACGACGACCGCACGAGGCAGTCAGTCGCGAAATGAAACGGTTTTCAGGCGATGGGTGGGCGCAGCAGCGGACCGGCCCGGGCGGGCGAGAATCCGTAGGCGGGGACATGGAAAGCGGAAGGCGCTTCGACCGGCGCGATATGCAGCGACAACGTCACCGGCACCGGCAGGGTTTCTGCGCACGTGCAATGACAACCGCCCGTTTCGCCGAGCAGGCAGGCATTCCCGTTGTCGTCGAAGGAAGGATTGGCCACGGATTGCGTAGCAGTGATCGTCGCCACGGATGCCGCATGCTGATTGGCTGTCGTATCGTTCAGGCAAACGGTGCCCGCGACCAGCTTGAACGACAGCACGGTCAAGGCAAGTGCCCACAGCCAACGATGGCGGCGCAGGCGGTTCAGCATGGTTGCAGGGTCGCAATCATCCGGACGATGTTAGGGAGGAGGTCGCTGTTACACAATCACGAAGCCTCGCTTTCAAGACACATCGCGCTGGCAGGGAATGACCTGACAGTGGCTTGAAAGTTCATTGGCGTCGGCTCATGCCTCATCGTGTTTGCATCCGGCGATCAGTGCGGAACCGTCGCGAGCATGATCCATCTGCAAGGTGGCGTGTTCGATGCGATAGCTGTCCTGCAGCATGGTTTCCAGTTCGCGGCGTTTGTCGTGGCAGTCGTCCTCCGGACGCACGAAGACATGCGCGGCCAGCGCCGGGAAACCCGATGTCACTTCCCAGATATGCAGATCGTTGATGCCGGTCACGCCGTTGGTGGCGAGGATCGATGCACGCACCGCAGCGGGATCGAGATTCTTCGGCGACGCTTCGAGGAAAATGCGCCCCGAATCACGCACCAATTCCAATCCGGCTTTCAACATCAATGCCGCGACCACCAAGGCGGCGATCGCGTCGGCCCGGTCCCAACCGGTGAGCCAAATGATCGCGCCGGCCACCGCGGTGGCGATGAACGCGTAAAGATCGTTGAGGATGTGTGCGTAGCTGCCCTGGATGTTGAGGCTTTGCCGGTTCGCCTTGCCCATGATCCAGATCACGGCCAGATTGACCACGATGCCGGCGATCGCCACAAGCGTCATCAACGAGCCTTGCACTGGCGGCGGCGAGATCAGACGCTGGATCGCTTCGTACACGAACCATGCGGCAAGTACCAGCAGGGTGAGCCCGTTGGCCTGTGCGCTCAGGATTTCCACGCGCTTGAAGCCGAAGGTGTAGCGGCCGCGCGCGGGCCGCGCGGCCATCCGGATCGCGAACAGCGCCAGCGCAATCGAGCCCACGTCGGTCAGCATGTGGCCGGCATCGGAAATCAGCGCCAGCGATCTCGCCATGATGCCGACGATCACTTCGGCCACCATGAAGGCGAGCAGCAGCGCCAGTGCGAGCGTCAGCCAGCGCTTGTCCGCGTTGGGGCTGACGCCGTGGCTGTGGCCTTGATGGCTATTGCCATCGTGGCTGTGATCGTCGGAATGGTCGTGCGCGCGCATGGGTTTCGAATGTCGGATCGATATTCGATGCTACGAACGGCTGCGCGCGTTACACAATCACGGCGGCCGCTTACTCCCATGTCCGCGAGACTCCGATGATTTTGTGACCTGAGCACGCATTCATAGGAATCGTTCAAGGGGTAAGCTTGCTTCCGTACTCGATACGGGCGTCAATGCTCACGACCTATACGATTGGCGCGCTGGCCACGGCCGTGGGTGTCCATGTCGAAACCATTCGCTACTATCAACGGCGCGGGTTGTCTGCAGAGCCGTATCGGTCAACAAGTGGCACTCGCCGTTACGAGGAAGCCCATGTCCACCGCTTGCGTTTCATCAAGAACGCGCAGGCGCTCGGATTCGATCTCGACGAAGTCGCGGACCTGCTCACACTGGAACACGGCCAAAACGGTCGCGACGCGGAGCGCATCGGAGTCCGCAAGCTTGCGATCGTGTGTCAACGCATCAAGCACCTGCGCCGCATCGAGCGGGCACTGGCCGTGCTCGTCGAGCAGCCTCATGGCAAACAAAGCAAAGCGCGCTGCCCGCTGATGGAAGCGTTGGCAGCGGCAGATGCAAGCAGTTCAGGTCCCTGACGCGCTGCGACCTCAAGCGTCAAGCGCGTGCCTCGTACCAGCCGCGACTGCGATTGACTACGGCGACGAGGCCCAGCATGACCGGGACTTCGATCAGCACGCCGACCACGGTCGCCAAAGCGGCACCGGAAGTGAAGCCGAACAAACTGATCGCCGTCGCCACCGCGAGTTCGAAGAAGTTGCTGGCGCCGATCAAGGCCGAAGGACCGGCCACGCAATGTGCTTCGCCCAGCCAGCGGTTGAGGCCGTAGGCAAGTGCCGCGTTGAACAGCACCTGTAGCGTGATCGGTACCGCGAGCAACACGATCACCAGCGGCTGATGCAGGATGGCCTCGCCTTGAAATCCGAACAACAAGACCAGCGTGGCCAGCAACGCAACCAGCGTCCATGGCTGGGCGCGCTTGAGCGCCACACCGAGCGCTGCAGCGCCCCGTCGCAACAGATGCTTGCGTAGTACCTGCGCGATCACCAACGGCACCACGATATAAAGCAGCACCGACAACAGCAGGGTCATCCATGGCACATGGATCGCGGCGACGCCAAGCAGCAGCGCCACGATCGGCGCGAAACCGAACACCATGATGGAGTCGTTGAGCGCCACCTGGGTCAGGGTGAAGTGCGCTTCGCCGCGCACCAACTGGCTCCAGACGAACACCATCGCCGTGCACGGCGCCGCCGCCAGCAGGATCAGTCCGGCAATGTAACTGTCGAGTTGCGCCGCCGGCAACCATGCAGCAAACAGGTGCCGCACGAAGATCCAACCGAGCAAGGCCATCGAAAAGGGCTTGATCGCCCAGTTGACGAACAAGGTGATGCCCATGCCGCGCCAATGCCGCCGCACCGTACCGAGCGCGCCGAAATCCACGCGCATCAGCATCGGCACGATCATCACCCAGATCAGTACACCAACGGCGAGGTTGATGTGCGCGACTTCGAACCCGCCGAGCGCGTGAAACACGCCCGGTATGATCCGTCCCAACGCCACGCCGGCGGCAATGCACAGCACCACCCACAGGCTGAGCCAACGTTCGAAACCGCCCAGCGGCGCAGGCGCTGTCTCTTGCAGCGTTGCGCTCACGACGACGCTTCCATCTCCGACAACAATTGCTGCACGCGGCGTTCGATCTCATCGCGCACCGTGCGGAACCCGTCATCCGGGAGTGCCTTCGGATCCGGCAGCGTCCAGTCCACGCGTCGCGCTGCCGGCAACCAGGGGCAGGCGTCGCCGCAACCCATCGTCACCACCGCGTCGAAGGACTGCCCCTCGAAAGCAGAGAGCGGCTTCGACCCATGCGCGCTCAAATCATAGCCACGCTCGGCCATGAACGTTGCTGCCCGCGGATTCACGCCGCCAGCCGGACGCGAGCCCGCCGAGTACGCCTCGAACCGGCCCGCGCCCAGTCGCCTCGCAAAGGCTTCCGCCATCTGGCTACGACAAGCGTTCTCGACGCAGACGAACAACACTCGCTTCATGCCGCGCACTTGTCACCGGTTGGGCCGCAGCACGATGCGGCATGAGAGACATCCGATGCCTTCGCAGGGGCTGAATATGTGGTCGCCTCGCCGTGCGTGTGGAAGGTTTCCCAACGCACACCCTGCGGGTCTTCGGCCCAATACTTGTCCGAATGCGCATAGCAGCAAGTCGTGCCTTGTTCCGCCAGCGCGATCGCATCTGCCGCGGTCAGGCGGTTGCCGATTTCTTCCAGCTCTTGCGGCTCATCGGCCTGCAGGCCGAGGTGATCCACACCGGGCGCGCGCTCGCGTTGCGAGATCGCGAAATTTACGCGCGGATCGTCCAGCATCCACTTGGCGTAATCGGGCTTGCGCACGCTCGGCTGTGTCCCGAACAGGGTTGAGTAGAAACCGATGCTGTCTTCAAGGTTGGTGACGTTGACGTGTACGTGGAAGCGTTTCATGGATGTTTCCTCCGGGTGGTTACGCAGGCTGGTGCACAGGAAGCGGCATCGCTGCCGCAGCAGTTCTCCGTCAGGAAAGCGAGCAGCGCGTTCATGCGCGTATAGTCGGCGCGGCAGCGGATGCTGCGTCCCTCGCGCACATCGCGCACCAGTCCGGCGTTGCGCAGGACGTTGAGGTGGCTGGTCAGGGTGGCGCCCGGCACTTTCAAACGCGCACCGATTTCACCCACCGCCAGACCCTCGTCGCCGGCCTGTACCAGCAAGCGGTAAGCGGCGAGACGGCTGTCCTGGGCCAGAGCACCCAATGCACGCACGGCTTCTTTCTGTTTCATAGTTGCAGAATTATAGAAATAAAAGCGAAGCTGTCAAGCCTGCAATCGGTCATGTGGGGTAGTTTTACCTCTAGCTACAGCAGCGGCATTCCGCCTGCACCGGCGGCAGGGTATGTCGCCGCCAAGAACAGAACATGCAACAGTCGCGGGGTTTTCGCTTCAGCAACGTGCCGCAGGCCGGGCAGTCCCAGAAGAACTGGCACGCATCGATCGGCATGCGTAGGGCATGGCTGAGGTTGAACTCGATAACGCGCCGATCGACTTTGTCATCGGGGCTAGATGCTTCAACTCAGCGGCCATCGTGACTGGCGACATCGCTTCACTCGAAGTGCGCCCGTGTCACGGCTGCTTGACCGCTTCGCAGTTCGCCGCAACGATTGCCGTCTCGGCGGGAAGGCAGTTGAATTGATGTAGGAACACAAAAATGACCTTGTACCCATGGTTGTACCTACGCTGCGATGGAATTGTAAAAATACTTATGTATCAATTGACTACGTGTAAAATTCGTAAACAGGTGCAGAACCTCGAATGACGGCAATCCCGGCTTGCGTTACCATACACATCAAGAGGTGTATATGAACGTACGCACCAACATCGTGATCGATGAGAAGCTCATGCGCCGCGCCATGAAGGCGACCGGCGCCAAAACCAGGCGCGAAGCGGTGGATATCGCGCTGCGGCAACTGGTTCGTGACGAGGAGCAGATGAAGGCGCAACGGGCGATCCTCGAACTCGCCGGCGCCGACATGATCGACCCGGACTACGATTACAAACGGGCCCGCAGTGGCGATTGACGTTCGCTGCGTTCGGGGATGACGGTTCTCGTAGATACATCCGTATGGGTCGACCACCTGCGCGAGCGCCAGGGCGCGCACGTTGCCGAATTGCGCGCGCTGCTGTTGCGCCCACGCGCGGTGGCCACAGCACCGCCGATTCTGCAGGAGGTCCTGCAAGGTGCGAAGACGCGCGAGCACTTCGCATCGTTGAGCCAACGTTTCGCGCGGATCCAGTGCTTCGCGCCGCGTGACGCAATCGCCTCGGCCATCGAATCCGCGCGGTTGTACCTTGAATGCCGGCTGCGCGGCACGACGCCGCGTTCCAGCCATGACTGCCTGATTGCCTGCATCGCCATCGAGCATGGGCTCGCACTGCTGCACAACGATCGCGATTTCGACGCGATCGCTCAAGTCGAACCGACACTGCGCATCTACCGTTACGTTCCACGAGGCCTGGTGCACGAATGAATGGCGCGCTTGCCTCAGGAAAACTCTTCATCGTCGCCGCGCCGTCGGGTGCGGGGAAATCGACGCTGGTGAACGCGCTGCTGGCGCGCGAGCCAGGCATCGCGTTGTCGATTTCGCACACCACCCGTGCGCCGCGTCCGGGTGACGTCGAGGGCGTGCAATACCACTTCGTCGATCGCGCGACGTTCGAGACAATGATCGCGCACGGCGATTTCCTGGAACACGCGAACGTGTTTGGCAATTACTACGGCACGTCGCGCGGCGCGGTCGAACCGATCCTGGCGACGGGGCGCGACGTGTTGCTGGAGATCGACTGGCAGGGCGCCGAGCAGGTGCGGCGTGCGATGCCGGGATGCGTGTCGATTTTCATCCTGCCGCCCTCTCGCGCGGAACTGGAGCGTCGCCTGCGCGCACGCGCCACCGACAGCGAGGCGACGATCGAGAAACGGCTGGCGGCGTCACGCGAGGAAATCGCGCACGCTGGCGCGTTCGACTGCATCGTGGTGAACGACCATTTCGAGGATGCGGTCGCGGCGTTGCAGGCCATCGTGCGCGACGCCCGCGCGGGCCGTCCGTTGCCGGCCGATCGCCACGCGGCGCTGATAGCCCAGCTACTGGCTTGACCCCCTCTCCCGCTTGCGGGAGAGGGTTGGGGTGAGGGAAACACTTGCGACAACTTCGCACGGCTTCCCTCACCCGGCGCTGCGCGCCACCCTCTCTCATAAATGGGAGAGGGGAATTTGCTTGGCGCGTTGTTGTTGCTGCGCTAACTTAGCGCGTCTATGCCGCACGCTCAGATCTTCGCCCCCAAGCATGATTCGTCCGACGCGCTGGTGCAGGTGCGCGCCCTGCGCACGCGCATCGGAGCGAAAACGATCTTCGACGGGCTGGATCTCGACGTGCCGCGCGGCAGCATCACCGCGGTGATGGGACCGTCGGGTACCGGCAAGACCACGCTGCTGCGCCACATCACGGGGCAGTTGCGGCCGGATGCCGGCAGCGTGATCGTGGATGGCGAAGACGTGCCGAAACTTTCGCGGCGCGCGTTGTTCGCGTTGCGGGAACGGATCGGCTTCCTGTTCCAGAACTCGGCGCTGCTGACCGATTTCAGCGTGTTCGAGAACGTCGCGTTTCCGCTGCGCCAGCACGCGAAATTGCCCGAAGAATTGCTGCGCAACATCGTGTTGACCAAGTTGCAGGCGGTCGGTCTGCGTGGCGCCGCGCAGTTGATGCCCAGCGAACTTTCGGGCGGCATGGCGCGACGCGTGGCGCTGGCGCGTGCGATCGTGTTCGACCCGATGCTGATCCTGTACGACGAACCGTTCGTGGGGCTCGATCCGATCGCGCTGAACCAGGTGCTGCGCCTGATTCGCACGCTCAACAAGACGCTCGGCATCACCTCGATCCTGGTCGCGCACGAACTCGCCGCGATCCGGCAGGTGGCCGATCGCGTGTACCTGATCGCCAACGGCAAGCTGGTGGCGCGGGGCGCACCGGATGAATTGGCGCACCAGGATTCGCCATGGACGCGGCAGTTCTTCGGTGGCGAAGCCGACGGCCCGGTGCCGTTCCAGTATCCGGCCCCGGATTACGCGACGGAACTCGGGTTTGCGGAGCGCGCGCGATGAACGCGAACCTGCGCCGCAACTGGTTGCTGCAAGGCATCGCCTCGGTCGGCGATTGCGGCTTGTTCTTCGTCGCGGTGCTGGGCGCGTTGCCGAAAAGCCTGCGCCATTGGCGCGAGACCTGCCGGCAGGTCTGGTTCGTGGGCGCGATGAGTCTGGTGATCGTGATGACCTGCGGGCTGTTCGTCGGCATGGTGCTGGCGTTGCAGCTTTACTACACCTTGTCGATTTTCGGCGGCACTGCTGCGCTCGGCACCGTGGTCGCGTTGTCGTTGTTCCGCGAACTCGGGCCAGTGGTGACCGCGTTGCTGGTGGCGGGCCGCGCGGGCACCGCGGTCACCGCGGAGATCGGTTTGATGCGCGCGACCGACCAGCTCGATGCGATGAGCATGATGGCGGTCGATCCGCTGGCCTACGTGGCGTCGCCGCGCTTCCTCGCGGGCGTGATCGCGATGCCGCTGCTCGCCTGCGTGTTCAACGCGATGGGCATTTTCGGCGGACATCTGGTCGGCGTCACCTGGCTCGGGCTCGACAACGGTACGTTCTGGGGCAACATGACTTCGACCGTGGATCTCCACAAGGACATCCTCGACGGCCTCTACAAGAGCATCGTGTTCGGCGGCGTGGTCAGCCTGATCGCGGTGTTCCAGGGCTACACCGCGCCGCCCACCAGCGAGGGCGTGGCGTACTCGACCACGCGCACGGTGGTGTTCTCGTCGATCGTGATCCTCGCGTTCGACTTCGTGATGACGGCTTTCATGACCTGACTGCACGCAGCATTGGTGATCGCATGAACCCAAGACCTTCCTACGCCATCGGCACCGGCCTGTTCATCCTGCTGGGGTTCGCCGCGCTCGCGTACCTCGCGACGCAGACCACCTCGGTCGCCAACGGCGTTTCCAGCGGCAACAGCTACACGCTGAAAGCACGCTTCCAGAACATCGGCCAGTTGAAGGCGCGCGCGCCGGTGAAGATCGCGGGCGTGCGCATCGGCGACGTGCAATCCATCCAGCTGGAGCCGCAGCGGATGGATGCGCTGGTGACCATGTCGATCGACAAGCAGTACAACGACATCCCGGATGATTCCTCGGCTGCGATATTCACCAGCGGTTTACTGGGCGACCAATATGTTGGCATCGAGCCGGGCGGCTCGCCCACGTTCCTCAAGAACGGTGACGAGATGGTGCTTACCCAATCGGCGATGAGCATCGAGAACCTGATCGGCAAGTTCCTCGTCAACGGCGGTCCGAAATCGAGCAGTTCCGATTCGGCGCCCGCTTCCAGCGCAGCCCCGGCATCCGGCCATCCCTGACTTTTGCTCCGCCCGCTTCGCGGGCCCGAGGAGAACTCCATGTTGAAGCGTTCGTTGTTGTTGCTGGTGGCGATGCTGTTCGGTGCCGCCTGTGCCGCGCCTGCATTCGCCGCCGCCGACCAGAGTCCGCAGCAGATCGTGCAGTCGATCGCCGACCAGCTCGGCACGGCGATCCAGGGGCACCAGGCCGAACTGCGCCAGAACCCCAACGCCGTCATCAAGATCATCGACGACGTCGTGCTGCCGCATTTCGACACGGATTATGCGTCGCTGTTGGTGCTCGGGCGGCACGCGCGCGAGGCCACGCCGGCGCAGCGCGTCGCGTTCGCGCGGGCGTTCTACAACGCGCTGACGCATCGCTATGCCGAAGGCCTGGTCGCCTACACGCGCGGCTCCGTGAAGGTGCTGCCCGCGCAAGGGCCGCTGGACCAGCGCCGCACCATCGTGCGCACGCAGGTGCTGCTGACCAGCGGCAAGAGCCTCTCGGTCGATTACGCCTTCCGCAAGACCGCATCCGGCGACTGGAAAGCCTACGACGTGATCATCGAGGGCATTTCCTACATCACCAACTACCGCAACCAGGTCGACGCCGAAATCCAGAAGGAAGGCATCGACGGCCTGATCAAGCGCCTGCAGACCGAAGGCGCCGGCGCGATCGACCAGATGAAACAGGACACCGGGAACTGACGCGATGATGCGCGCGGATGTCCATGCCGATGCGGTGGCGCTCGGCACGCCCGACCGCGACACGCTGGTGTTGTCGGGCGCGCTGACGTTCGCGACCGCGGCGCGCGCGTTCGCGGAAGGCGCGCGCGCACTTGAAGCGGGTGCGCAGACGCGGCTCGATCTTTCCGGCATTGCGCGCGCCGACAGCGCCGGGCTCGCCTGCGTGCTGGGCCTCGCCGCGACCGCCAGCCGCCTGGGGCGAAAGCTCGGCGTGGTGCACTGGCCGGAAGGCCTGCGCGCGCTTGCCGCAGTGTGCGACGTCGAGGACCTGCTGGATTCGCGCGCGGCCGCTTGAAGTCAGCCGCCGGAACTCGCGGGCGGCGGCGTGCTGCTCGCGGACGCGGGGGGCGGCGCAGAGCTGGCCGGGGGCGGCGCCGCGTTCGGATTCAACCCGTGCGACTGTTCGTACTGCTGCTGTTGCTGCAGCAACTGGTCGATATCCTGGTCGCCGTTGTCGCTCGGCGTCGTACCCTGCAATTCCTCGATCGCCGACATCGGCGGGTTGCCGTAGTAGATCTCGTACAGGCGATGCTGCCGGTAGGCATCGCGCATGAAGGCGTAGGGGTCGTAGGCGGAATCGATCATCGGATCGATCGGCAGCGCGCTGGCGCGCAGCGTCACGAGATAGGCGATCGAGGGCAGGTATTGCGCGTGCCATTTGAAATCGTGCTCGCGCGCGTACCAGCCGAGCGGATCGAAATAGCTGTCCACCGGCAGGCGCCACACGTCGCGCAGCGTGGTCGGGCCGACGAACGGCAGCACCAGGTACGGGCCTTCCGGCACGCCCCAATGCGCCAGCGTCACCCCGAAATCGGTGGGATGCGCGGAGAGCTTCATGTCGCTGGCCGGGTCGAAGAAGCCGAGGAAGCCGACCGTCGAGTTGATCAGGAAACGCCCGGTCGATTGCAGCGCCGGTTCCGGCCGGCCCTGCAGCACCTCGTTGACGATGGTCACCGGCGTGCGCAGGTTGGCGAAGAAGTTGCCGATCAGCACGCGCCCCTTCGGACCCGTGACCTTGACGTAAGCCTTGGCCGCCGGCCGGATCGCCACCTTGTCCGCGAACTGGTTGAACGCGAACATCCTGCGGTTGAAGTTCTGCAGCGGATCGTCGGTGCGTGGCGGCGCCACCGCGCAGGCGGCCAGCGCGCCGGCCAGGGCGGCGACGGCGATGCAATGCGCGATGCGGGAACGGCGTGTACTGGACATGTCGTGGAGGGCCGAAAGGTGGATGTTGCAAGCGCGCAATTCTAAACGCGTCGGTCCAAAAAAGAATCGTGCCGGAAGTCCGCACCGCGGCCGGCGTTCAGGCTGCTTGCCGTGCGCCGTGCCCGGATCGACAAATCCCGCGGCGCTGTTACAATCTGGAAGTTTGCGATACAACCGGAAGCCCACATGGCACGCATTACCGTCGAAGACTGCCTCAAGGTGGTCGACAACCGTTTCGAACTGGTCCTGATGGCCACCCGCCGCGCGCGCCAACTGGAAAACGGCGTCGAAGCGACGATCAATCCCGAGAACGACAAGCCGACCGTGCTGGCGTTGCGCGAAATCGCCGATCGCAGCATCGACATGGCGACCATCGACGAGATCGACCGCGTCGAGCGCGAACGCCGCGACCGCGAGGCCATGGAATGGGCCGCGGCGGAAGTGGACGAGGACATGTCCAAGGGCATCGACGAAGTCTGATTCCCTGCGGCACCGCGCCGGCGGTGCCCGCCCGTGTCACGCCGTCGCGAACTCGATTGCGCTGATCGCCGCGTCGACCATGAAGTCGACGTCGTTCGAGTCGATGCAATAAGGCGGCAGGAAATACACGGTATCGCCGAGCGGCCGCAACAGCACGCCGCGCTCGAGCGCGTGCGTGTAGAAGCGCCGGCCGCGGCGCTCTTCACTTGGCCACGCAGTGCGCGTGGCCTTGTCGCGCACCAGGTCGAACGCCGCGATCCATCCGGTCTGGCGCAGGTTGGCGACGTGCGGATGTTCCGCCAAGGGTCGCAGGCGCATGGCCAGGTGCGCGGCGAGCGCGCGGTTGCGTTCCAGCACCGGCTCGTCACGGAAGATCGACAGCGACGCCAGCGCCGCCGCGCAGGCGATGGGATTGCCACTGAAGGTGTGCGAATGCAGGAACGCATTGTTGTCGGCGTAGTTGCCGAGGAACGCATCGTAGACCGTATCGGTCGTCAGCACGGCCGATAGCGGCAGCGCGCCACCGGTCAAGCCTTTCGACAGGCACAGGAAATCCGGCGTGATCGCGGCTTGCCCGCACGCGAACAGCGTGCCGGTGCGGCCGAAGCCCACGGCGATTTCATCCGCGATCAGGGGCACGTCGAACTCGTCGCACAGCGCGCGCAGCCCGGCGAGGTACGCGGGTGCATGCATCCGCATCCCGCCCGAACATTGCACCAGCGGCTCGACGATCACCGCGCAGGTTTCGTGCGCGTGGCGTTCCAGCAGCGCGCGCATGTCGACGAGGCGCCGCCGCGCGACATCGTCCGCGCTTTCGCCGGGTTCCGCATCCAGCCAATCGGGCGAGGGCGCGACGATCGGATCGAACAACAGCGGCCCGTACACCTCGCGGTACAACGGCAAATCGCTGACCGCCAGCGCGCCCAGCGTTTCGCCGTGATACGCGTTCGCCAGCGCGATGAAGCGCGTGCGCTGCGGCTGTCCCGCATTGCGCCAGTAGTGGAAACTCATCTTCAGCGCGATTTCGACCGCGCTGGCGCCGTCGCTGGCGTACGACACGCGCGTCAAGCCGGCAGGCGCGATCCGCACCAGTTCCTCGGCCAGTTGCAGCGCGGGTTCGTGGGTGAAGCCGGCCAGCATCACGTGGTTGAGCCGCGCCGCCTGTCCGGCGATGGCCGCCGCGATGCGCGGGTTGGCGTGTCCAAACAGACAGCTCCACCACGAGCTGATGCCGTCGAGATAACGCCTGCCGTCGGCGTCGACCAGCCACGCGCCGTCGCCCCGCACGATGGGAATCAGCGGCAACTGCGCTTCGTGTTCGCGCATCTGGGTGCAGGGATGCCAGACGTGGGCCAGGTCGCGCGCGGCCAGCGGCGCGTTGCGGGAGTGCGTTTCGGTCATCGCGCCATGATCGCGGGCACCGCGAAGCGCCTCAAGCACGGCTAAGCTGTGCGGCATGCCTGCCACCCTCGATGACGCATTCCTCGACCACGCGCTGGAAGTCGCGCTGGTCGCGGCACGCGCCGCGGGCGCGCGCATCGCGCAGCATTTCCGCCAAGGCGTGGCCGTGGAAATCAAGCCAGACGCGACGCCCGTCACCGTTGCCGATCGCGAAGCCGAGGACCTCATCCGCTCGGCGCTGAAAAATGCGTTCACCGATCATGCGATCCTCGGCGAGGAACGCGGCCACGAAGGCGACGGCGCGTTCCTGTGGCTGGTCGATCCGCTCGACGGCACCAAGAGCTTCGTGCGCGGCACGCCGTTCTTTTCCACCCAGATCGCCTTGATGCACGGCGGCGAACTGGTACTGGGCGTTTCGCATGCGCCGCTGTACGGCGAGACGATGTGGGCGCGGCGCGGCGGCGGTGCGTGGCTGGACGGGCGGCGCGTGCGGGTTTCCGATGTCAGCCGCATTGGCGATGCCGCGTTGTCGCTGGGCAACGTCAAGTCGCTGGCGCAGGATGCACACGGTTGGAGCGCGCTGGGCGGGCTGGTTCAGGCGGTGAACCGCACGCGCGGCTACGGCGATTTTTGCCACTACCACCTGCTGGCGCGCGGCGCGCTGGACATCGTGGTCGAATCCGACGTCAACATCCTGGACATCGCCGCGCTGGCCGTGATCGTGCGCGAGGCGGGCGGCGTGTTCACCGATCTCTCGGGCGCGCCGCCGGCCCTGGAAACGCGCAGTGTGCTGGCCTCGGTGCCTGCGCTTCAGGCACGACTATTGCAGCGTTTTGCCGGTGGCGGCGAAGCTTGACAAAAGCGTGAAACATGTCACGGTTGTTTCCCAAAGTACACTCGAATCATCCGGATTCCGCAGCCAGCAAGGAGAACAGCATGTCCGTGACCAAGGTCATCGAATTGAGCGCGTCTTCTTCCAAGGGCATAGAGGATGCGGTGCGGCACGGGCTGGAGAAGGCAGGCAAGACGGTCAAGAATATCCGTGGCGCCTGGATCAACGACATCAAGATCGCCACCGACAAGGATGGCGGCATCAAGGAGTGGCGGGTGAACATGCGCATCAACTTCGAAGTCGATTGAGAAGTGGCGCGTGGCACACAGGGGTTTCAGAAGTCCGGCAGCAGCGTGAGGGGGTCATGCAGTTGAGGGCGCGAAGACAACAATGAGTGCTGTGACGTGGACGATCGGCTGTGTCGAGGATGATCCCGACCAGGCGGCGCTGTTGCGATTGTGGCTGGAACAGGCCGGTTACGGCTGCGCCGTGTTCCGGTCCGCCAGCGATTTCCGGCGGCGGCTCGGCAACGAGGCCGTCGATCTGGTGCTGCTCGACCGCAGCCTGCCCGATGCCAAGGGGCTGGACGTGCTGGCCTGGATCCGGCAGTCGCCCAATTCCCGCTTGCCGGTGATCTTCCTCACCGCGAGCGGCGAGGAATCCGACATCATCGAAGGCCTCGCGGCGGGCGCCGACGACTACGTGGTCAAGCCGCCCAAGCAGGGCGAGTTGCTGGCGCGCGTCGCGGCGGTGCTGCGCCGCCGCGGCGGCGATGCCGACGCCAGCGAAGCGCTGGAACTGCCGCCGTACCGCATCGATGCGCAGCGGCGGGTGATCAGCGTCAACGGCGAACCCGTGGAACTGACCCAGCGCGAATACGAACTGGCCTGTTATCTGTTCCGCCGGCAGGGCCGCATCGTCAGCCGCGACGCGCTGCTCGAGAACGTGTGGAACCTCGCCAGCGACGTCAGCACCCGCACCGTCGACACCCACATCAGCCGGCTGCGCAAGAAACTCGGACTGTCGGGCGAAAACGGCTGGCGATTGACGGCTGTCTACCAGCACGGGTACCGGATCGAGCAAGTGTAGAATCGCGGGATGTTGAGCCCCTCGATTCTCGAAACGCTGAAGCGCCTGCACGCCGCGGCGCTCGCCAGTGATGATCCCGAGCCCAACGCGATGAACGTCGTGACCGCCGATCCCGATGGCCGCGTGCATTCGCGCATGGTGCTGCTGAAAACGCTGGACGAACGCGGCCCGACCTTCTTCACCGATTACGACGGCGACAAGGGCCGTCAGCTCGCCGCCAACCCGCGCGTCGCGCTGTGCCTGCACTGGAAACACGTCGAACCCGCGGCGCAGGTGCGCATCGAAGGCCGTGCGGAAAAGTTGCCGCCGGAAGAATCCGACGCCTACTTCGCGACCCGCCCGCGCCTGAGCCAGTTGGGCGCGTGGGCGTCGCTGCAATCGCAGACGCTGCCGGACCGCGCGACGCTGGAGCAGCGCGTAGCGGAGGTCGATCGCCAGTTCGCCGAACGTCCCGTGCCGCGGCCGGCGAAATGGGGCGGTTACCTGGTGGTGCCCGACATGGTGGAGTTCTGGTACGCGCACGAGCACCGCCTGAACGAGCGCCACCGCTGGGAACTCGTCGACGGCATGTGGCGCGAACGCCTGCTGTATCCGTGATTGGGCGAGCCGGGGGCTTTCGCGAGATGCCGGGGGCATCTCGCGCCAGCGAGCGCCACGCCATGGAAGGCGTGGCCGGCGCCACGCACCACGGACGGTTGGTGCATGACTCTGCGGGAATCGATATGCCGTACGGACCCCAGCGCATCGTTTGCCTGACCGAGGAGCCGACCGAAGTCCTGTACGCGCTCGGCGAACAGGACCGCATCGTCGGCATTTCCGGGTTCACCGTGCGTCCGCCGCGCGCACGGAAAGAGAAACCGAAAGTTTCCGCGTTCACCAGCGCGAAGATCGACAAGATCCTGGCGCTGCGGCCGGACATGGCGATCGGGTTTTCAGACATCCAGGCGGACATCGCGCGCGAACTGGTGAAAGCCGGCGTCGAAGTGTGGATCAGCAACCATCGCTCGGTGGAGGGAGTCATCGACTACGTGCGCCGGCTGGGTGCGCTGGTCGGCGCACACGACAAGGCGGAGCGTTATGCGCGCGGACTCGAAACGCACATCGAACGCGTGCGTGCGCAAGCCGCAGTGTTGCCGCGCCACCCGCGCGTGTACTTCGAGGAATGGGACGAGCCGCCCATCACCGGCATCCGCTGGGTCGCCGAACTGATCCGCATCGCCGGCGGCGAGGACGTGTTTCCCGAATTGGCGGAACAATCGCTCGCCCGGCATCGCATCGTCGCCGATCCGTCGGAAGTCGTGCGGCGCGCACCGGACATCGTCATGGCTTCGTGGTGCGGCAAGAAATTCCAGCCGGCGAGCGTCGCCGAACGTCCCGGCTGGAGCGCGATTTCCGCCGTGCGCGACGGCGAACTGCACGAAATCAAGTCGCCGATCATCCTGCAGCCCGGACCCGCGGCGCTCACCGATGGACTGGATGCGCTGCACGCGGTGATCGCGCGCTGGGCGAGCCGCCACTGACCACGAATCAGATCGTGTGCCCGACGTCCATCAGCCAAGCCACGATCACCGTCTCGATCAGCAGGATCACCAGGATCGCCAGCGCCGGTGAAAGATCGAAGCCGCCGATCAACGGCAGCACCTTGCGGAACGGTTTCAGCGCCGGGCCGACGATCTTGCCGAGCAGCGGCACCAGCGGATTGCGCGCGTCGACGTTGACGTAGGAGAGCAACGCCCACGCGAAGATCATGACCAGGTACGCGATCATGAAGAAGTTCAGCAGGTCGGCCACGCCCAGCACCAGCGTGCCGAGGTTCGAAGCCCAGAAATCGCCGGCGACGAAACGCAGCAGGAAGTTCTTGACGACTTCCAGCACCCACGCGATCAGCAGCGCCGCGAGGTTGATGCGCCGCCAGGTCGGGATCACGCGCCGCAGCGGCGTCAGGACAGGGTTGGTGACACGGTAGAGGAACTGGCAGATCGGGTTGTAGAAATCCGCGCGCACGGCTTCGGCGAGCAGCCGGAACACGAACAGCGCGACCGCGCAGCCGAACGCGAACTGGATCAGCAGCGCCAGCGCATTGGCGAGATAGATCATGACTTGGAATCCAGTTCGGCGGACATCTCCGCGCCACGCCGCTTCGCGGCGTCCAGCGCGCGTTCGACCAGCGCGCGGAAACCGGCTTGCTCGAAGGCGTCCAGCGCCGCGGCGGTGGTGCCGTGCGGCGAGGTGACGCGCTTGCGCAATTCGGTCGCGGTTTCGTTGCCGTCGGCCAGCATGTGCCCGGCGCCGAGGCAGGTCTGCGCGGCCAGTGCGCGCGCGGTGTCGCGCGGCAGGCCCAGTTGCACGGCGGCGTCTTCCATCGCCTCGACCAGCAGGAAGAAATAGGCGGGGCCGGAACCGGATAGCGCGGTCACCGTGTCCATCTGTGTCTCGTCGTCGATCCAGCGCACGATGCCGGCTGCGTCCAGCAGGCGTTCGGCGAACGCCTTTTGCTCGGCGTCGACATTGCGGTTGGCGCAAAGCCCGGCGGCGCCGGCGCCGACCAGCGCGGGCGTGTTGGGCATGCAGCGCACGATCGCGTGTCCTGCGCCGAGCAGATCTTCGATCTGCGCGATGCGCACGCCGGCCGCGATGGAGATCACCAGCGGGTGCGCGCCGCGCAGCGGTTCGGCCAGCGCCGTGCACACCGCGCGCATCACCTGCGGCTTCACCGCCAGCACCATGCAGTCGGCACCGGTGGCGGCTGCGGTGTTGTCATCGAAGGTCGGCACGCCGAATTCGCGCGCCAGCGCTTCGCGCGCTTCCGCGCGCGGTTCGGCCACGCTGATCGCGGCCGGCGGAACGCCGCGCGCCAGTTGCGCACCGATCAGGCTGCGCGCCATGTTGCCGCCGCCGATGAAGGCGATTTTCCGGGACTCGGGACCAAGGGACCGGGGACCGGGGACCGGGGACCGGGAGCTGTGGGCGCGTGGCTCGCTGCGCTCGGACATGGTTCAACGCCTTGTAGCCATTCACAAGCGCCCGATTGTAGTGGCGGTCAATAGCGTGTCGGAGTTGGCTTCAGGGAAACGTCGACTTTGAACAGCAGTTTGAGTTGAGGGTCGGGATTTCGTGCTTGGCTTGCATCACGACCGGTCCATAGGCATTACGCTCTTGCCGGTCCCCGGTCCCCGGTCCCCGGTCCCCGGTCCCCGGTCCCCGGTCCCCGGTCCCCGGTCCCCGGCCCCGTCGTTCAACTCTGCGCAGCCAGCCTGCGGCGCTCCTTCCGCTGCGCCTTGCGTTCCTTGCGCCGGCGCGCCCAGGACGCGAACACCAGGTAGATCGCCGGCGTCGAAAGCAGGGTCAACGTCTGCGAAAAGATCAGGCCGCCCAGCATCGCGACGCCGAGCGGACGGCGGAGATCGGCGCCGGTGCCGAAGCCGATCACCAGCGGCACCGAGGCGAGGATCGCCACCATCGTGGTCATCATGATCGGACGGAAGCGCACCAGGCAGGCCTCGCGCACCGCGTCCAGCGGCGTGCGGCCTTCGCGCTCGGCCACCAGCGCGAAGTCGATCATCATGATCGCGTTCTTCTTCACCAGTCCGATCAACAGGATCAACGCCATGATCGCGACGATCGACAGCGGCAGGCCAGTGACCTTCAACGCCAGCAGCGCGCCGACGCCGGCGGCCGGCAGCGTGGAAAGAATCGTCACCGGATGCACGAGGTTTTCGTACAACATGCCGAGCACCAGGTACACGGCGATGATGGCGCCGACCAGCAGCAGCGGCATCATCGCCATCTGCTGCTCGAAGCGGCGGAAGAAATCGCCGAGGCCGAGCGTGATGTCGCCCGGCATGCGCATGTCGGCGATGGTCTTGTTGATCTGCTTGGTGGCGTCGCCCATGGAAATGCCGGGTGCCAGGTTGAACGACAGCGACATGCTGGTCATCTGGTTGATGTGCTCGATCTCGCTGGGCGAGGTGCTGGATTCCTGGTGCGCGATCGCGCTGATCGGCACCATCTTGCCGCTGGACGAGCGCACGTAAAGATTATTGAGCGCTGCGGGCGACGCGGTCTGCGCGGGCAGCGCGCTCAACACCACCTGGTATTGGTTGGTATCGGAATAGATCGTCGAAATCTGGCGCTGCGCGAACGCGTTGTAGAGCGCGTCGTCCACCGCCGCCATCGACACGCCGAGGCTGGTGGCCTTGGCGCGATCGACCACCATGTTCTGCAGCAGCGAACCCTCGTCGAGGTCGGTGCCGACGTCGCGGAACATCGGGTTCTTCTGCAGCTGCGCCTGCAATTTCGGCAGCCATTCCTCCAGTTCCGTGGCGCTGTTGCTTTGCAGGTTCACGCTGTACTGGCCGCCCTGGCTGGTGCCGCCGCCGCCTCCGCCGAGATCCTGCAAGGCGCGGAAGCGCACGTCGAGGTCTGGATAACGCGACACCTTGGCCGACAGCCGCGCGACCACCTGGTCGGTGGTGTCCTTGCGTTCCCTGCCGAGCGGCTTCAGCTGGATGCTGAACCAGCCGCTGGGTCCGCGCCGGCTGGTGCCGACCGACGCGCCGACGTACTCGACCGCGGGATCCTGGCGCAGCATCTTCACCAGCGCCTGGGTGCGTGCTTCGAGATCGGCGAACGACATCGTGACTTCGCCGCTGGCGCGGCCCCAGATCAGTCCGGTGTCCTGCGGCGGGAAATCGGTGCCCGGCAGCACGTGGAACAGGTAGATCGTGAAGGCCAGCAGCACCAGCGGCGACCACGCCATCAGCTTCGGATGCTTGTGCAGCGTCCAGTCCAGCGTGCGCCGGTAGATCGAAAGCATGCCGGCGTGGAAGCGGTCGAGCGCGCGCGACAACTTCGACGTTCCGCTTTCGTGGTCGTGGTGGCGCAGGAAACGGCCGCACAGCGCCGGCGTCAGCGTCAGCGACACCACCATCGACACGAAGATCGCCGCGATGATGGTGACCGTGAATTCGCGGAACCACATGCCGATGAAGGACGGCGCGAACAGGATCGGCATGAACACCGCCAGCAGCGAGGCGGTGATCGCGATGATGGTGAAGCCGATTTCCCTGGCACCTTCCAGCGCCGCCTGCAGGCGCGGCTTGCCTTCGTCGAGGTGGCGGATGATGTTCTCGATCACCACGATCGCGTCGTCCACCACGAAGGTCAGCGCGATCACCAGCGCCAGCAATGAAAGATTGTCGAGCGTGTAATCCATCGCGTACATCACGATGAACGCGCCGCACAGCGACATCGGCACCGCCGCGGTGGCAATCAGCGTGGGCGCGAGCCGGCGCAGGAACAGCGCCATCGTCAGGATCACCATCGACAGGCTGATCAGCAGCGTGATCTGCACGTCGTTGACCGAGTTGCGGATGGTCGAGGTTTCGTCGAAGTACGGCGTGATCTGCGTGCCCGGCGGCACCAGGTTGCGCAGGCCTGGCAGTTCGTCCTTGACGCCGTCCACCGTCGCGATGACGTTCGCCTCGGGGCGCTTGTACACCTGCAACTGGATCGAACGCTTGCCGTTGAAGTAGGCGGCCTGGAACTTGTCCTCGGCGCCTTCGTACACGTTCGCCACGTCGTGCAGGAACACCGGCATGCCGTTGTGCGTGGCGATCACGAGGTCGGCGAAATCCTGCGCGGAATGCAGCTGGTCGGTCGCGGTGATCGCGGTTTCGATGTTGCCGTCGGTGAGGAAGCCCTGCGGCGAGGTGACGTTGGCCGCGGTGATCGCGTTGCGGATGTCGTTGGTGGAGAGTCCCAGCGCGGTCAGCTTGTGCAGGTCCACGTCCACCCGCACCGCCGGCTGCGCGCTGCCCGACACGTCCACCGAGGCGACGCCCGGCAGCTGGCTGAGGCGCGGCTGCAGCAAGGTGTTGGCGGCGTCGAACAGCGCCGACATCGGCTGCGTGTCCGACGTCAGTGCCAGCGTGATCACCGGATCGTCGTTCGGATTGGCCTTGTGCCACTGCGGCATCGCGAGGCCGGCCGGCAGGTCGGGCACCGCCGCATTGATCGCGGCATCGACCTGCTGCGCGGCGGCGTTGATGTCCACGTCGGTGTCGAACAGCAGGATCACGAACGCGCTGCCGGCGGAGCTGCGCGAGCGCATCATGTCGATGCCGGGAATCTGGCCGAGATGGCGTTCCAGCGGCGCGGTCACCGTGGCCGACATCGTCGTGGCGTTGGCGCCGGGTTCGGCGGCCGATACCCAGATCGCCGGGAACGACACTTCCGGCAGCGCACTGATGCCGAGCAGGAAATAGCACAGGATGCCGATCGCCAACACGCCCGCCGCCATCAGCGAAGTGCCGATGGGACGCTTGACGAAGGGCGAGGAGATGTTCATTTGAAGCGGGGATCCAGGACCCTGGACTCGGGACTCGGGAACAGCAAAAAGCCATCCCCCTCTATCCCCCTTCGCAAGCGAAGGGGGAGGCAAGCTTCATCCCCTTCCGCAGGAAGGGGGTCGCCGCGCAGCGGCGGGGGGATGACGGAGGCTCGATCCATGCTCATTTTCCGCTCTCCGACGCCAGTTCCCCCGGATGCTGCCGCCGCGTGCGCGCCTGCATCCAGTCGCCGAAGCGTTCCATGTAGAGATAGATCACCGGCGTGGTGTACAGCGTCACCAGTTGCGACAGCAGCAGGCCGCCCACGATCGCGATGCCCAACGGTCGCCTGAGTTCCGCGCCGATGCCGTTGCCGAGCGCCAGCGGCAGTGCGCCGAACAGCGCGGCGAAAGTCGTCATCATGATCGGCCGGAAACGCAGCAGGCAGGCGCGGCGGATCGCATCGTGCGGGTTCATGCCGCGGCGCTGCGCGGTGATCGCGAAGTCGATCATCATGATCGCGTTCTTCTTGACGATGCCGATCAAGAGCACGATGCCGACGATGCCATCCACCGACAGCGGCATCCCGAACAGCATCAGCGCCAGCAGCGCGCCGACGCCCGCGGGCGGCAGCGTGGACAGGATCGTGAACGGGTGGATGTAGCTCTCGTACAGCACGCCCAGCACGATGTAGATCACCACGATCGCGGCCAGCAGCAGCAGCGCCTCGTTGCCCAGCGACGCCGAGAACTCCGCGGCCTTGCCGATGAACTGCGCGCGCACCTGCGGCGGCAGGTTCAGCGAGGACGTGGCGTTGTTGATCGCGTCCACCGCCTGCGACAGCGAATAGCCCGGTGCGACGTTGAACGACACGATCACCGCCGGCAGCTGGTTCTGGTGCGCGACCACCAGCGGCGCGTCGGTGATCGTCGCGCTGGCCAGCGTGGACAGCGGTACCGTGCTGCCGCCGCCCAGGATGATGCCGGTGTTGGATTGTCCGATGCCGGTGGCGGTCGAGGAATTGGCCGACTTCACCATGCCGAGGCTGGTGGCATTGGTGCCGGTCAGCGCGCCGCTGGAACCGTTCGAACGCACCGTCAGCATGTTCATGAGGTCGGAGCGGTTGCGGAATTGCGGTTCGACCTCCAGCACCACGCGATACTGGTTCTGCTGCGTGAAGATCGTCGAGATCTGGCGCTGGCCGTAGGCGTCGTACAGCGTGTCGTCGATGGTCTGCACCGGCACGCCCAGGCGGCTCGCGGCGGTGCGGTCGATGTCGAGCTTCATCGCGCGCCCGTTCATCCCGAGGTTGTCGGACACGTTGGCCAGTTCCGGCAACTGCTTCACCGCCTGCACCACGCGCTGCGCATTCTTCGCGAGATCGGTCGGATCGACTTCCGAAATCGCGTACTGGTATTCGGTAGGCGCGACGGTGGTGTCGAGCGTGATGTCCTGCACCGGTTTCAGGAACAGTGCGACGCCCGGGATGCCGGCGACGTCCTGCTGCAGGCTGGCGACGACCCTCTCGAGGCTGCCGCGCTGGCCGCGCGGCTTCAGCACGATGCTGACCTGGCCCTGGTTGAGCGTCGGGTTGATCGAGCCCGCACCGATGAACGCGGCCACGCCCGCGACCGCGGGATCGCGGCGCAGCGCGGCGGTGACCGCCTGGATGCTGTTCGACATCGCCGGGAACGCGATGTCGTTGTCGGCCTGCACCACGCCGGTGATCAGGCCGGTGTCCTGCTCGGGCAGCAGGTCTTTCGGGATCACCGCGTACAACAACACGGTCACCGCGACCGACGCGGCCGCGACCAGGATGGTGGTGCGCCGGTGCAGCAGCACCCAGTCGAGGCTCGATTCGTACCAGCCGACCATCTTCGCGTAGAAACCGCGGCGATGTTCCATCGCCTCTTCGTCGCCGGTCGGCAGCGAGCCGGGCTTCAAGAGGTACGCGCACATCATCGGCGTCAGCGTTAGCGACACGCCCATCGAAATCGCGACCGCGATGGTCAGCACCCACGCGAATTCGTGGAACAGGCGCCCGGTGACGCCCGGCATCAACAGCAGCGGCAGGAACACCGCGATCAGCGACACCGTCAGCGACAGCACCGTGAAACCGATTTCGCGCGAACCGATTTCGGCGGCGTCGCGCCCGCTCTTGCCCTGTTCGAGATAGCGCACGATGTTCTCGATCATCACGATCGCATCGTCCACCACGAAACCCGTCGCCACGGTCAGCGCCATCAGCGAGAGGTTGTCGAGCGAAAATCCCGCAAAGGCCATGATCGCGAAGGTGCCCATCAGCGACAGCGGCACCGCGACCGCGGGGATGATGGTCGCCCACAGCCGGCGCAGGAACACGAAGATCACCGCGACCACCAGCGCGATCGCGATCAGCAGCGTCATCTGGACATCGTGCACCGAGGCGCGGATGGTGATGGTGCGGTCGGCGAACACCGAGAGATGGATGCCCGCTGGCAGCACCGCGCGCAGGTCGGGCAGCGTCTGCTCGATCTGGTCGACCGTCTTGATGATGTTGGCGCCGGGCTGGCGGCGGATGTCCAGCAGCACCGCAGGCTTGCCGTTCGCCCACGCGGCCAGCTGGTCGTTCTCGACGCCGTCCACCACGGTGGCGACGTCGGAAAGCCGCACCGGCGCGTTGTTCTTGTACGCGATGATGGTGGCCGCGTATTCCTCGGCGCTCTGCAACTGATCGTTGGTGCCGATCTCGTAGGTCTGCACCGCGCCGTTCAACGAACCCTTGGCGGCGTTGACGTTGGCTTGAGTCAGCGCGCTGCGCACGTCTTCCATCGTCAGGCCGAGGTTGGCCAGCTTGCCGGGATCGACCTGCACGCGCACCGCCGGGCGCACGTTGCCGGCGATCGAAACCAGGCCCACGCCCGGCACCTGCGCGAGCCGCTGCGACAGGATCGAATCGGCGTAGTTGTTGACGTCGCGCAGCGGCACGCTGTCGGAGGTGAGCGCCAGCGTGATGATCGGCGCGTCGGCCGGATTCACGCGGTTGTAGACCGGCGGATACGGCAGGCTCGACGGCAGCCGCGCGGTGCGCAGCGCCGACTGCACGTCCTGCGAGGCCACGTCGAGGTTGGTGTCCATCGCGAACTGCAGCGTGATGGTCGATAAGCCCGCCGCGCTGTTAGAACTCATCATCGTGAGTCCCGAGATCTGCCCGAGCTGCTGTTCCAGCGGCGTGGTGACCAGCGTCGCGATGGTGGTCGCGCTGGCGCCGGGGTATTGCGTGGTGACGACCAAGCTGGGCGCTTCGATCTCGGGCAGCGCCGAAACCGGCAGCGCCTTGTAGCCGATGATGCCGAGCAGCAGCACCGCCGCCATCAACAGCGACGTCGCGATCGGCCGGCGGATGAAGATCGAGGAAAAGCCCATGGGTGCCAGACGTCAGTGGCGGCAGAACGCTGCCGCTTCTCTTCCCCCTTCGGAACGAAGGGGGACCGAGGGGGATGGCTTTTCAGCGTGAATGGCGGCGACATCCCCCCGATGCGACCGGCGCTGCCGGACGCATCGATCCCCTTCCGTTGGAAGGGGGTGTTTCATCAATGCCTCCGCCCGCGTCCGTTGCCGCTGCCGCTGGATTGGGCCGCGGCCTTGATCTCCGCGGTGGTCGGTGGCGCCGGCACTTCACCGGGCTTCATCGGCGTGATCTTGCTGCCCTGCTTCAGGCGGAACTGGCCCGCGGTGACCACCAGGTCGCCGGCCTTCAGGCCGTGCGTCACGATGATGCCGGTGTCGCCCGCCTCGCCGCCGGTGACCACGGGCTGCATGGTGACGTACTTGGGTGGTTTGTTGTCCGCGGGTGCGCTGCTCGGCGCGCGCTTGCCGCGGCGCTGCTTGCCGTTCGCCGCGGGCGCCGAACCCTCGGGCGCGGCATTCGCCGGACGCTTGTCGGTGACCAGCCACACATAATCGCCGTTCGGTCCGCGCTGCACCGCCGCGGCCGGCACCACCAGCGCGTCGGAGTCCACGCCCACTTCCAGCCGCGTGTTGGCATATTGGCCGGGGAACAGCTGGTTGTTGCCGTTCGGGAATTCGGCCTTCAACTGGAACGAGCCCGTGGAAGGATCGATCTGGTTGCCGATCACCAGCAGCTTGCCGTCGCCTTCGACCACGTTGTTGCCGGCATCGAGGATCGACACCGTCAACGGCGCCCTGGCCTGCGCGGCGCGCACTTCGTCGAGGTACTTGCCCGCGAGCGTGAAGAGCACATAGATCGGCTGGGTCTGCGTGACGGTGACGATCGTGGTGCTGGTGGTGATCACGTTGCCGGGGTCGACCTGGCGGATGCCGGCCAGCCCGTCGATGGGCGAGGTGATCCTGGTGAAACCGAGCTGCACCTGGGTGTCCTGGATGCTGGCGTTGTCCGCCGCGACCGCGGCCTGGTACTGCGACACCGTGTTCTTCTGCGTGATGCGATCGATCTGGGCGACGTACTGCTTGTACTTCGGATCTTCCGAGCGTTCGTAGTTGGCGCGGGCCGTGGCGAGCTGGGTCTGGTCCTGCGCGCGCTTGGCGATGGCCTGGTCGAGTTGCGCCTGCAGCGTGCGCGGATCGATCTCGGCCAGCACCTGGCCCTTCTTCACGGGGCCGCCCTCGGTGAAATCGAGTTTCAGCAACTGCCCGCCTACCTGCGGCTGCACGTTGACGGTGTTGAGCGCCTGCACCGTGCCCTGGCTGGTCAGGTACACCGGCACGTTCTGCGGCGTCGCCGGCACCACGGTGACGGGCACGGCCTCATCCGCGCCACCGGCATCGAAACCGTTCGATTTGCCGGGGCCGGAGAAGATGCGCCACAGGATCAGTGCCACGATGACGACGCCGACGATCGTCAGGATCCATTTGGTTCGCGACATGCGAGTGCTGTCCAGGTTGCGGATGCAGGTTTGGAGTGCAGGGTTGATATGCGTGTGTTCGACCGTGGCCGCGGCGAGTGGTTCGCCGCGCGGTCGCGACGGCTAAATTAGCCGATCAGCCCCGCAGGCGCCCATGCCGAACGGCATGCCGTCCGGACATGACGCCTGTCACCAGGCGGCTCAGCGCTCGGCGGCGACCGTGGGCACGCCCGAGGGATCGTCGGAGACGTGTGCGGCGTGCGCCTGCGACAGGCGTTTCATCGGCCACACCACCACGATGGCGATCGCGGTGCAGAGCACGCCGGCCCAGCCGAGCTTGGTGAACAGCGAGGTGTAGATCGGCAGCGTCTGCATCGGATCGGTCACGTTTTGCGGCACCGCCGCGTAGTTGGCCACGATGCCGCCGAGGTATTGCGAGATGCCGACGCCTACGTAGTAGGCGCCCATCATGAAGCCGCCCATTCGCGCCGGCACGTAGCGCGCGATCATCGCGAGGCCGAGGCCGCTGACCAGCAACTCGCCCAGCGAATACAGGCCGTAGCCCCAGATCAGCACCCACGACGAGGCCTTGCCCGGTTCGTTGACGAAGTTCCCGGCGAGGCCGTAGACGAAGTAGCCCGCCGCGACCATCGCGAAACCCAGCGCGAACTTGGACGCGATCGACAAATCCTTGCCGCGCTTGCCGGCCGCGGTGTAGATCCACGCGAGGATCGGCGAGAGGATCATGATCCAGATCGGGTTCAGCGCCTGGTACTGGCCCGGCAGCCACGTGTAGAGGTGCACGCCGAACACGCTCCAGTTGAAGTCGGTGTTGCGCAGTGCGAACAGCGCCAGCGAGGTTGGCATCTGCTGGTAGAAGATGAAAAAGAAGATGGTCTGGATGGTCAGGATCAGCGCCGCCGCCAGGCCTGCGCGCTCGCCGCGCTGGCTCGCCGCGATCAGGTACACGAAGATCACCAGCAGCGCGAGCGCCGCGAGGATCACGAACCAGCGGGCGACGGCTTCGTGCTTCAGGATGAAAGCCGAAACCACCGCCAGCACCGCGCCCGCGACCAGCACCTTGAGCAGCTTCAGCCAGTCGAACGGGTGCGAATCCGGATCGGACCCGATATGCGCCAGCGACGCGCGCATGAAGAAGAAATTCACGAGGCCAACGATCAGGCCGATGCAGCACACGCCGAACGCCGCGTGCCAGCCGAACTCGTTGTGGTACACGCTGTTGACGTAATCCTTGATCCACGGCGTCAGCAGCATCGAGATGGTCGAGCCGACATTGACGGCCATGTAGTAGATCGTGAAGGCCGCATCGATCCTGCTGTCGTCGCCCTCGTAGATCTTGCGCACCAGGTTGCCGGCGTTCGGCTTGAACAGGCCGTTGCCGACCACGATCACGCCCAGCGAGAAATACAGGAAGGTCGGGCTTGCGCTCGGGACGGTGATCAAGCCATAGCCGATCGCCAGGATCACCGCGCCGGTCAGCATCGTGCGGCGCGTGCCGAGGATGCCATCGCCCACCCAGCCGCCGATCGCCGGTGCCACGTAGATCAGCGCGGCCGCCGCGCTCCACACCAGGTTCGCGCGCGTGTCGTCGAAGCCGAGGCGCTGCACCATGTAGTACACGATCAGCGCCTGCATGCCGTAGAAGCCGAAGCGCTCCCACAACTCGATCAGGAACACGGTGGAAAACGAGCGCGTCCTCGAGACGGCGGGCATGGCGGAATTCATGGCTGGGGAACACCCCTGTAGCGGAACGATCGGCCAAGCCTACCCGAACCGAACCTGAATTTGTCGCAGGACAAGGGCCGCGGGCAGGCATGCAGTGCCGGCTGCTATCCTTCACCGATCTTTTGTCCGCTTCTGTTCGATGCGCATCTATCTCGACCTTCTCCGCGACGTGCTGGAAAACGGCGCCCGCAAGGGCGACCGCACCGGCACCGGCACGCGCTCGGTGTTCGGCCGCCAGATCCGCATGGACTTGGCGCAAGGGTTCCCGCTGCTCACCACCAAGAAGTTGCACATCAAGTCGATCGTGCACGAGCTGCTGTGGTTCCTGCGCGGCGACACCAACATCGCGTACCTGAAGGAACACGGCGTCAGCATCTGGGACGAGTGGGCGGATGCGAATGGCGATCTCGGCCCGGTGTACGGCAAGCAATGGCGCGCATGGCCCGCTCCGGACGGGCGTACGATCGACCAGATCACGCAGGTTGTCGAGCAGATCCGGCGCAACCCCGATTCGCGCCGCATGATCGTGTCGGCGTGGAACGTGGGCGAACTCGACCGGATGGCGCTGATGCCGTGCCACGCGCTGTTCCAGTTCTACGTCGCGAACGGAAAACTGTCGTGCCAGCTCTACCAGCGCTCGGCCGACATTTTCCTCGGGGTGCCCTTCAACATCGCGAGCTATGCGCTGCTCGCGTGCATGATGGCGCAGGTGTGCGGGCTGGAACGCGGCGACTTCGTGCACACTTTCGGCGATCTGCATCTTTATTCTAATCACGTCGAACAGGCGCAGGAACAATTGACCCGCGCGCCGCGTCCGCTGCCCAAGCTGGTGTTGAACCCCGACGTGCAGTCGCTGTTCGACTTCCGCTTCGAAGACATCCGCGTCGTCGATTACGACCCGTATCCGGCGATCAAGGCGCCGGTCGCGGTATGAGCGGAAGGCCATCCCCCTCATCGCGCTACGCGCGCGTTCGCATTCGCTCCGCCCTTCCTCCGGAAGGGGGAGGCGAATGCTTGGTCGCCTGCGTTTTTCACCCCCTTCGGGACGAAGGGGGTCGATGCGAAGCATCGGGGGGATGGGGTAATGCGGCGCGGGTTGATGCTGCATGATCACCCTCATCGCCGCGCTCGACCGCAACCGCGCCATCGGCCGCAACGGCGCGATGCCATGGCACCTTTCCGACGACCTGAAGCGCTTCAAGGCGCTCACGCTCGGTAAGCCCGTGTTGATGGGCCGCAAGACGGCGTTGGCGATCGGACGCCCGTTGCCGGGGCGGCCGAACCTGGTGTTGACCCGCGCGAACTTAGCGCCGTTCGCGGGCCAAGCCGTGGTGCATTCCGTTGACGAAGCGCTGGCACACGCGGGCGACACCGATCTGATGGTGATCGGCGGCGGCGAGATCTATGCCTTGGCGCTTCCACGCGCCACGCGCATGCACCTGACCGAAATCGACACTGCGACGGCGGACGCGGATACTTTTTTCCCGCGGTTCGATCCGAAGGAATGGCGCGAGATCGCGCGCGAGCATCATCCTGCCGACGCGAAACACCCGCTCGCCTTCGACTTCGTCGACTACGAACGCATTTGACTCCTTCCCCCGCTTGCGGGGGAAGGTGCCCGAAGGGCGGATGGGGGAAATGGAACCAAAAGCCATCTTGCGCAAATGGATCGAAGTCGCCGCCGGCATCGTCACGGATGCACAAGGCCGCGTGCTGCTGATGCAGCGCCTGCCGGGCAAGCATTTGGCGGGCCTGTGGGAGTTCCCGGGCGGGAAGATCGAGCCCGGCGAATCCGTCGCGCAGGCGTTGGTTCGCGAACTGGAAGAAGAACTCGGCATCGACGTCCTCGGCAGCACGCCGGTGATTTTGGTTCCGTGGGATTACGCCGAGAAATCCGTGCGGCTGCACGCGCTGCGTGTCACCGCATGGAGCGGCACGCCGCGTGCGCGCGAAGGCCATCCCTTGCGCTGGGTCGACGTGCGCGAGATGGATGCTGCGGAAATGCCGGCTGCCGACACGCCGATCCTCGCCGCGCTGCGCCTGCCGCCGTATTACGCGATCGCAGATTCGGCAGAGTCGCTCGCGCGGACCCTGTTATGTCGTCACGAATTGCCCCCTCACCCCGGCCCTCTCCCCCAAGCGGTGAAACTGCTTGGGGGAGAGGGAGGATGTGGTCCGCGTGAGAATCGCTCCGATTTTCCCCCTCTCCCCCATGCTGTCCATGGGGGAGAGGGCCGGGGTGAGGGGGCGCTGTCAGCAGGCGCGTTGTGGCAACTGCGAATACAGGAAGCTTCACGTGAAGAAGTAAAACGCGCCGCACTGCATGCGTTGGCGATGGATCCACGCCGGCGCGAATCGCTGCTGCTCAACCACGACATCGAACTCGCACGCGAGTTGGGCATCGGCGTGCATCTCAAGGCGGCACAACTGCGAGCGTTGCGCGAGCGGCCTCTGCCACGAACCTGCTGGGTCGGCGCATCGTGCCACGACGCGGAGGAACTGGATCTCGCTGCAAACCTGGGTGCAGATTTCGCGACCTTGTCGCCGGTGTGCGCGACGGCCACGCATCCGGATGTTGCGCCACTGGGCTGGGAGCGCTTCGCGCAGCTCGCCGCCGGCGCGCGCCTGCCGGTGTATGCGTTGGGCGGCGTCGGGCCGGACGATCTGGATCGCGCGCGCGCGGCCGGCGCCCAGGGCATCGCCGGCATTCGCGCATTCCGATAGCTTTTTACCCCCTTCCGAGGGAAGGGGGTCGCGCGCATTGCGCGCGGGGGGATGTGAGGACGTTGAAGCAAAAGCCATCCCCCCTCAATCCCCCTTCCGCAGGAAGGGGGAGGCGAAAACCACTCCTTCGGATGAAGGGGGTCGCGCGCATCGCGCGCGGGGGGATGTGAGGACGTCGAAGCAAAAGCCATCCCCCTCGATCCCCCTTCCTGCGGAAGGGGGAGGCGAAAACCACTCCTTCGGATGAAGAGGTCGCGCGCATCGCGCGCGGCAACGGTCTTACTTCGCCGCGGCCAACACGAGATACCGCGCATGCAGCATCGCCACCTGCGCATCCAGCGCAGCTTCCTCGCCGTCGTTCACGATCACGTCGTCCGCAATCGCCCGGCGCTGCGGGCGCGATGATTGCGCGCCCAGCATGCGTTGCGCGGCTTCGCGATCAATGCCGTCGCGCTGCATCAGGCGCTCGATCTGCAGCGCCTCGGGCGCATCCACCAGCAGCACCCGGTCGACCCACGCATAATGCTCGCGGTTTTCCACCAGCAGCGGAATCGCGAGCATGCAATACGGTCCCCGATCCATGCCGACCCGCCGCCGCAACCATGCGCGCACGCGCGGATGGATGATGCCTTCGAGTTTCCTGCGCGCTTCGGGATCGGCAAACACGCGCTCGCGCATCGCGCGTCGATCCAGGCTGCCGTCAGCGTTCAATACTTCGGCCCCGAACACGAACTCGATTTCCGCGAGCGCGGGTTCGCGCGGTGCGACGACCTCGCGTGCGGCCACGTCGGCATCGTAAACATGGATGCCATGCGCCTCGAAACGCCGCGCCACCGCGCTCTTGCCGGAGGCGACGCCGCCGGTGAGCGCCACTACGTAGTGACGCGGACCGCGCCGCGCCGTGTCATTCGTCGTCGTCATCGTCGTCCGCGCTGCCGGACGTGCCCGGCAGCACGCGCTGGCATGTCTTGTCGAAGCGCGCGGTGTCGAAATCGATGTGCCGCGTCTGCGCGACCCAGCGCGTGTGGTAATGCCACGCCGGGCTGAACAGGCTCCAGGTTTCATCGTGCGAGGGAAACGTCACGCCGGCCATGTCGATCAGTGATTCGAAAGTGTCCGCCGAAAGCGTGCGCTTGCCCGCGTTGGCGCGCAAGGCCGCAACGCGTTGCGGGAAATGCTGCTGGTAGGCATTCGAATACCAGAACAGCGCGGGGATCTCGTACTCGGCCACGGTGCCGACGCCGTGGCCTTCCTTGTCGCAGGTCGGCGTCGGGATCAGTTCGCCATGGTCGGATTCGAACCACAGCGCCGTGACCGCGCCGCTCTGCTTCAGCGCGTCGATCACCTGCGCCAGCACGTGGTCGGTGTACAGGATCGTGTTGTCGTAGCTGTTGCGCACGCGTTCGATGGTGCTGCCCTGGCCCGGCGGCGAAACCTGGGTCGGCTTCCAGTGCTCGAACGCGGGCGGATAGCGGTAATCGTATTTCACGTGGCTGCCCATCATGTGCAGCACGATAAAGAGATCCTTGTCCGATGCATGCAGCGCGTCCTTCAGCGGTTGCACCAGGTCGCCGTCGTAACTCCCCGGCGCGGTCCACGAAGCGTGGTTCAGCCATTCCACGTGTTCGGCCTCGTACGCATACATCGACACCGGCGAATCGAACTCGCCGATCGCCTGCTGGTTGGAGATCCACCAGGTCTCGTAACCGGCTTCCTGCATCGCGCGCAGGATGGAAGCTTCGTGCCACGGCGCATCCCAGGCCATGTCGGGCTTGCGGCGGGTGAGGATCATCGGGATCGCCGCGATCGATTCCGGCCAGGTGGTGATGAAGTGCGTCATCGGCACCACGTTGGAAAGCTTCGACAGTTCCGGATTGGTCGCGCGGTCGTAGCCGAACAGCTGCCAGTTCGCACGCCGGCTGCTCTCGCCGATCACCAGCACGTACACCTGCCGCTGGTGCAGGGGCGGTCGGACGCGCTGCGCATGAAAGCGGAACGCCTTGAACTTCGCCGCATCCGTGCGCATCCGGTTCCATTCGCGGCGGTACTCGACGATGCGCGGTACCACGCCGAAGGGAAAGCCGTCCTCGATTGCATCGCCGTACACGTGCAGGGGCGCCGAGGCGGAATCCGAAGTCTTCGCCGGTTGGTGGCGCGCCTCTACATAGCCGACCGCCAACGGCACCAGCGCCACGATCACGCCGAGGCACAGCGCGCTGATGCGCGCGGGTCCGCGCCAGCGCAGGTCCGCGCGAAAACTTGCCCACGCGGCCAGCAACGCCACCGCCAGCGCGGCCAGCAGCGCCAGCACGAGCGGAACGATCAAGTGTCCGAAATACTCACGCGCCTCCAGCGGATTGGTCGCGATGATCGTCGCGATGATCTGCGCCGAAGTCGGATGGTGGTATTGCGCGACGTAATAGGTTTCCAGCGGCGCCAGCACCGCGAACGGCACGAGCAGCAGGCACGCCAGCCAAACCCACCGCCCCAGCAGCGCAAACAACACCGCCATCAGCGCCAGCGGCAGCAGCAGCGCCGCACTCCATGTCGGCCAGCCGGGATCGTGCGCCAGCCATGCGAGATTCGGCAGCATCAGCAAAGCGATCAGCAGCGCGATCGCGAGCAGCGCAAGCTTGCGCAGCAGTGGAGGCGCAATGCCGCTCATTGCAATCCGGTCAGATTCAGGTACGCGGCGAGGATGGGTTGTCCCGCGACCAGCCAGATCCACATCGCGATCGCCAGGAATGGTCCGAACGCGAACGGCACCGAACGATCCTGCCCCCGCACGCGCAGCAGGATCAGGCCGATGAGTGCGCCCGTGAGCGCGGCGATGATGATAATGGGCAGCAGCGCCGTCCAGCCCATCCACGCGCCGGCCGCGGCAAAAAGCTTGAAGTCGCCGTAACCCATGCCTTCCTTGCCGGTCGCCAGCTTGAACAGCCAGAACACCGCCCACAACGCGAGGTAGCCGGCGGCCGCGCCGACCACGGCTTCACGGGTGCCGACGAAAACCGGCACCAGCGACAGCAGGAGCCCGAGCCACAGCAACGGCAGCGTGAGCGAGTCGGGCAGCAGCTGCGTGCGAAAGTCGATGCCGGCGGCGGCGACGAGGAACCAGGTGAACAAAAGCCCCGCGCCGGCTTGCCACGTCACGCCGAAGTGCCACACCACGACCGCGCTGGCGAGCCCGCACAGCAACTCCACCAGCGGATACTGGACCGAGATCGGCGCCTTGCAGTAGCGGCAGCGTCCGCGCAGCAGCAGCCACGAGAGCACGGGAACGTTGTCCCATGCCGCCAACGGGTGCCCGCAACGCGGGCAGTGCGAACCCTTGCGCACGAGATCCGGCGGCGGCGCCCCGCCGTCATCGGCAAGTCCCAGCATTTCGCGCGCGTCGCGCTTCCAGAAATATTCCATGCGCGCGGGCAGGCGCAGGATCACCACGTTGAGGAAGCTGCCGACGATCAGGCCGAGCACGCAGGCCGCGGCGATCCAGATGGCGAGTGGGAGGTCAGTCATTGTGCCGGACAAAAGCCATTCCCCTCGGTTCCTCTGCGCGCGCGAAGGGGAAGATTGTTTCATCCCCTTCGGAACGAAGGGGATCGACGCGCAGCGGCGAGGGGATGGGGGTGCGACGAAAGCCATCCCCCTCAATCCCCCTTCGCACGCGAAGGGGGAAGAAGAATGCCCACGCCGCCGCCACGTCAGAACGTGCCGGCCAGCTTGAAGATCGGCAGGTACAACGCGATCACCATGCCGCCCACCAGCACGCCGATGATCACCATGATCATGGGTTCCAGCAGGGTGGACAGGGTATCGACCGCGTTGCTGACTTCTTCCTCGTAGAACTCGGCGACCTTGAACAGCATCTTGTCCAGCGCGCCGGCTTCCTCGCCGATCGACACCATCTGGGTGACCATGTTCGGGAACAGGTTGGTCTGCGCCATCGCCAGATGCAACTGATGGCCCACCGCGACGTCGTCGCGCATCTTGCGGATGGCCTGGCCGTACACCATGCTGCCGGTCGCGCCCGACACGGAATCCAGCGCCTCGACCAGCGGCACGCCCGCGGCGAAGGTGACGCCCAGGGTGCGTGCGAAGCGGGCGATGGCCGATTGGCGCAGGATGTTGCCGATCACCGGGATCTTCAGCGACATCCGGTCGACGGCGTGCTGCATTTTTTCCGACCGGTTGTAGGCCATGATGGTGCCCACGATCGCAATGACCACGACGGCGAGGAACGGCAGCCAGTAGTGCTGCATGAACTCCGACATCGACACCACCATCTGCGTGAATGCCGGCAGCGCCACGCCCGCGCTGGCAAACACGTTCTGGAACACCGGCACCACGAATATCAGCAGGATCAGCATCACCAGGAACGCCACCACCAGCACCGCGGCCGGATAGAACAGCGCCTTCTTGATCTTGCCCTTGATGCTCTCGATGCGTTCCTTGTAGGTGGCGACGGTGTCGAGCACCGTGTCCAGCACGCCCGCCGATTCGCCCGCGCGCACCAGGTTGCGGTACAGCTCGTCGAACTGCACCGGATACTTCGCCATGGCTTCGTGCAGCGCCGAACCGCCTTCGATGTTCTGCTTGACGTCGGTCAGCATGTTCTTGAAACGCACGTTGCGCTGGCCGCCGGCGATGATCTCGAACGCCTGCACCATCGGCACGCCGGCCGCCATCATCGTGGCGATCTGGCGGCTGAAGATCGCGACGTCGCGCGGTTTCACGCGCGAGCCGGCCGCGCCGAACAGCGGCTTCGGCTTTTCCTTCACCGCCTGCGGGTTCATGCCTTGCCGGCGCAACTCGGCCTTGACCAGGCTCGCGTTGCGGGACTGCATCTCGCCCTTCATCTTGACGCCGCGCTTGTCCAGCGCGGTCCACTCGTACACGGTCAATTGCTTGACCGCCGCGCGGGCGGCGCCGACATTGGCGTTGGGTTTGGCTGCAACGGTGGCGGTGGGCATGAATGTATTCCCCGAATGCGGTACTGCTTTGCTTGTCATTCCCGCGCGGGCGGGAATCCAGTGTCGTTGATCTTCATCATCCCGAAGGCGCAGAATCACGCCTGCTGCTCGATTTCCGAATCCCCATTCCCGATTCCCGGCTTCAATCCTTGGTGACGCGATCGATCTCCGCAAGGCTGGTGACGCCTTGCTTCACCTTCATCAGCGCCGATTGCCGCAGGTTGCGCACGCCGGCGCGGCGCGCCGCTTCGGCGATCTGCATGGCATTGCCGCCTTCCAGGATGGCCTTCTGGATTTCTTCCGTCATCGGCATCACTTCGTAGATGCCGACGCGACCCTTGTAGCCTTCGTTGCAGCCGGAGCAGCCGACCGCATCGTACAGGGTAAAGCCCTTGTCGATTTCTTCTTCGGTGAACCCTTCGGCCAGCAGCGCCGCCTTGGGCAGTTCGATGGGCTTCTTGCAATCGTGCAGGCGCCGCGCCAGGCGCTGCGCGATCACCAGCGACACCGACGAAGTGAGGTTGTAGGGCGCAATGCCCATGTTCATCAGGCGCGTGATGGTTTGCGACGCGTCGTTGGTGTGCAGCGTGGACAGCACCATGTGGCCGGTCTGCGCGGCCTTCACCGCGATCTCCGCGGTTTCGAGGTCGCGGATTTCGCCCACCATGATCACGTCCGGGTCCTGGCGCAGGAACGATCGCAGCGCCGCCGAGAACGTCATGCCGCGCTTTTCGTTCTGCTGGACCTGGTTGATGCCTTCGACCCGGATTTCGACCGGGTCTTCCACCGTCGAGATGTTGCGGCCGACGGTGTTGAGGATATTCAGCGCCGTGTACAACGACACGGTCTTGCCCGATCCGGTCGGACCAGTCACCAGCACCATGCCGTAAGGCTTGTTGATGGCTTCGAGGAACAGTTCCTTCTGGTCGTCCTCGTAGCCCAGTTTCTCGATGCCGAGTTTCGCCGCCGCGGCGTCGAGGATGCGCAGCACGATCTTTTCGCCGCCCAGCGTCGGCAGCGTGGAAACGCGGAAGTCGAACGACTTGGTCTTGGACAGGTTCAACTTCATGCGCCCGTCCTGCGGCACGCGGCGTTCGGCGATGTCCAGCCGCGACATCACCTTCAGGCGCGAAGCGATGCGCGGCGCCAACTTCAGCGGCGGCGACGACACCGCGCGCAGCACGCCGTCCATGCGCAGGCGCACGCGGTACTTGGTTTCGTAGGGTTCGAAATGGATGTCCGAGGCGCCGCGCTTGATGGCGTCCAGCAGGATCTTGTTGACGTACTTCACCACCGGCGCATCGTCGGTGGAATTGCCATCCACGATCGCATTGTCGGCGGAGCCATCGTCGTCTTCGCCGATGCTGAGTCCTTCCAGCCCTTCGTCGCCGTCGTCGTCGCCGCCGAGGCTGATGCTCTGCGCGTTCTGCGCCTGCTCGATCGCGCGCTTCAGCTGCTCGGCTTCGATCAGGATCGGTTCCAGCGCGCAGTTGGTGTGGAACTTGATCTCTTCAAGCGAACGTGGGTTGGCGGGATCCTTCACGCCCACGAACAGCCGGTTGCCGCGCTTCAGCAGGGGCAGGGCGGTGTGCTTCTCGATCAACTCCTCGGACAACTCGCCCATCGGCAACTGGGTGACGTCCACCGCCGAGATGTCCAGCATGGGCACGCCGAATTCCGCCGACAGCGCCTGCGCCATGCGCAGGCCATCCACCATGCCGTTCTCGACAAGGTACGTCGTGACCGATGCCTTTTGCTTGGCGGCTTCCTCGACGGCCTGGCGTGCGTCGGCTTCCGTCAGCACGCCTTCCAGCGCCAGACGGCGGGGAATGCCGGTCAGGCCGGGCATGCTGGGTGCCGGGTTCATCTGTGTTGCCATGAAAGTCTTCCAACCCCCCGAATCGCAAGCTGAATGTATCGCAAAAACCGGGGCTTGGGCAGGGCCGGGCGAGACCCATGTCTCACTCCAACAGTGCCGCCATCCCGTCCGCACTTTCCGCGGCAGAAATAATCATGCAAGTTGCGTTCCGCTGCGGTGCGAGTGCGCAGCCGCGGCTTTCACCCCCCCTTCGGAACGAGGGGGTCGCAGCAGCGGCTTTCACCCCCTTCGGAACGAAGGGGGTCGCGCCGCCAGGCGCGGGGGGATGCAGGAATGCGCAAGAGCCATCCCCCTCAATCCCCTTCCCTGCGGAAGGGGGAAGACAAGCGTGCGGATGAGTTTCGTCATCCCGAAGCTATCCGCGGCCTGCCGCAGTCTGAATCCGGAATCCATCTTGCGGGTTGTAAGATGCCGCGAACCCGAGGGGATCGTCAGTGCTCAGCATCATCCTGCCGGCCAAGAACGAAGCCGCCGCGCTCGCCGACCTGTTGCCGGCGTTGCGAGCGGCGCAACCGCAAGCCGAGATCATCGTTTCCGACGACGGTTCCACCGATGGTACCGCCGAGCTTTGCACCAGCCAGGGCGTCAAGCGTGTCGGCACGCCATATTCGATGGGCAACGGCGCCGCCATCAAGCGCGGAGCGCGCGCCGCGAGCGGCGACGTGCTGGTGTTCATGGATGCCGACGGCCAGCACGATCCCGCCGACATCCCGCGCCTGCTCGCGAAACTGGACGAAGGCTTCGACATGGTGATCGGCGCCCGCGGTTGGGGCGACCAAGCCGGCGTCGGCCGCGGCATCGCCAACACCTTCTACAACTGGCTGGCGTCCAAGATGACCGGCCATCCGGTCCTCGACCTCACTTCCGGTTTCCGCGCCGCGCGCGCCGACAAGTTCCGCGAGTTCATCCACCTGCTGCCCAACGGCTTCAGCTATCCGACCACGTCCACCATGGCGTTCTTCCGCAGCGCCTACCCGGTCGCGTACGTACCGATCCGCGCCGCCGAGCGTGTCGGCAGGAGCCACATCAAGCCGCTGCGCGACGGCGTGCGCTTCCTGCTGATCATTTTCAAGATCGCCACGCTGTACGCGCCGCTGAAGCTGTTTGCGCCCACTGCGATTGCATTTTTCCTGCTGGGTTGGGCCTACTGGACCTACACGTTCCTGGAATTCAGCCGGCTCAGCCTCATCAGCGTCGCGCTGTGGAGCGCCTCCGTCATCGTTTTCCTGATCGGCCTCATTTCCGAGCAGATCACGTCGCTCACCTATCGCCGTGATGCATAGGCGCGCTCGCGGGCGACCTTGACGGGGTGCAATAGTTGGCATAGGCTTTGGCCTATGCAAGTATGGGAAGGCCCTGAAATGAACGCCATGCGCCGTGTCCACCTGTTTCGCAACGGCCGCAATCAGGCGGTCCGGATTCCTCGTGACATGGAGTTCGATGCCGACGAAGCCATCCTGCGCCGCGAGGGCGATCGCCTGATTCTGGAACCGATACCTGCGACGCCCTTGCTGGCTTTGCTTGCCACCTTGAAGCCGGTGGAAGACAAGTTTCCCGACATCGATACGGATCTTCCCCGCGCGGATGATGTACGCCTGTGATCGCGCGATCCGCGGACGCGCCGCGCTTCCTTCTGGACACCAACATCGTGTCCGACCTCGTGCGCCATCCGCAGGGCTCGATCGCGGAGCGCATCGCCGCGATGGGCGAACAAAACGTTTGCACCAGCATTGTTGTCGCTGCTGAATTGCGCTTCGGCGCCGCCAGGAGCGGATCCCGCAGATTGCGAACGCAAGCGGACGCCATACTGTCGCTGATGCGCGTTCTGCCGCTGGATGCGCCCGTTGATGTGCACTACGCCGATATCCGGAAAAGACTGGAACATGCCGGCAGCCCAATCGGACCCAATGACATGCTGATTGCGGCGCATGCACGTGCTTCCGGCTGTGTCGTGGTCACTGCAAATCTGCGCGAGTTCCGACGCGTGCAGGGTCTGAAGGTCGAGAATTGGCTGGACTCTGCAGTGGAACATTGACTTGGTCCACTTGGTGGACTAACCTCGCGGCCATGAGCGAAGTCGTCAACGTCCATGAAGCCAAGACCCATCTGTCGCGTCTGCTCGACAAGGCCCATGCTGGCGAGGAAATCGTGCTGGGCAAGGCCGGCAAACCGTACGCACGGCTGGTACCGCTGAAGCCAGCGGCTACAAAACGCAAGCCGGGCCGGTTGAAAGGCAAGCTCGGCCCGACGTTTTTCGAACCGCTGCCCGAAGAAGAACTGCGTGCGTGGGAAGGCCGGTGAGGCTTCTGCTCGATACCCACGCGCTGATCTGGTGGTGGACCGACGATCGAAAGCTGCCTTCGCGCATACGCGGGTTGATTGCCGACGAACGCAACGAGATTTTCGTCAGCGCCGCCTCGGCGTGGGAAATTGCCACCAAGTCGAGGTTGGGCAAGCTCGACTTGCCTGCGCTGACGCCGCGCCGCTACCTGGAATTGCTCGATGCTGATGGCTTCTCGTCGATTGCCATCACCGGTGCACATGCATTGGCCGCAGGCAGTTACCAGCAGGCCCATGGCGATCCATTCGATCGCCTGCTGGCCGCGCAAGCGGAAATTGAAGGCTTGCCGCTGATTAGCAAGAATCGTGCGCTGCGCCAGTTCGACGTTGAGCTTCTGTGGTGAGACTGTCCGAATTCCGCTCACTGTGCGGCGTCGAAACGCATGTCATTGATGCCGTTTTCGCATGACAAAGCCGGCCCTCGCGCTCGTGACTAGTTCCTTCCCCATCGACGGTGATGGCAGCGAGGCTGCGGGGTCGTTCGTCGTCGACCTCGTCGAGGAGTTGGCCAAGCATATCGATATAAACGTCGTGGCTCCGGGATACGCCACGGCCCGTGAGCGATGGGCGGAAAAGGTGACTGTTTATCGTTACGCCGCACCCTCTCGCCCGCTTTCCACCTTGAAGCCATGGCGACTGGGCGATATTCGCTGGATTTCGCGCGTGTGGCGGGGAGGCTTGCAAGCCACTCGTGACGCTGCGGCAGGCGGCGCGATATCCGTTCTCGCCTTGTGGGCATTGCCTTGCGGGGCCTGGGCACGAAGGGTGTCGCGAGAACTCGGGATCGGGTATTCAGTGTGGATGCTGGGCAGTGATGTCTGGTCACTCGGCCGCCTGCCCGTAGCGCGGCGCATGTTGCGAATGGTGATGCGGGACGCGCGCTCCCGCTACGCCGACGGGTTGCAGCTTGCGCGCGACAGCGAGGCCATCGGTGGGCTGCCGGTGAAATTCCTGCCGACCACGCGCGCGGTCGTGACTCGTGCACCATCTCTACCTCCCGCCGCCCCGCCATACCGTTTTGTGTTCATCGGGCGCTGGCATCGCAACAAGGGGATCGACTTGCTGCTGGATGCGCTGGCGATGCTCAACGATGCGGACTGGCAACGAATCACAGAAGTCGCCATCTACGGCGGCGGCCCGTTGCAGGCTCTGGTACGCGAGAAAGCCAAGTGCCTGCAGGACGCGGGACGGCCACTCGTGGTGGGAGGGTTCATCCCCAAGGCGGAGGCTGAACTTGCCATCGTGCATGCGGATTGGGTATTGATTCCTTCCCGCATCGAAAGTATCCCGGTCGTCTTTTCCGACGCCATGAAGTTGGGACGGCCGGTCATTGCGACCCCCGTGGGTGATTTGCCGCAGCTGGTGGCCCAAGGTTGCGGCATCTTGTGCGGGTCGGCCGATGCTTCGGCAATTGCGTCTGCCATGCGGGTTGCAAGCCGCGACACGCAAGATCGTGGCGCAGGTATTGCTGCATGCGCGGAGAAATTTTCCCTGGGAAACGTCGCCAGGCAAATACTGCAAGGTGCAAAGGGTGAATGACAACCTGGCGAGTACGCGCAACGAGTGGGAACAACGAGCCGCTCAAGCCGGGAACGAGCTTTCGGGAGTGCTGTTTCGCGGATTTTCGGAACAGGCGAATGTGGCGATGCATCGCTGGCACGAATGGGTGGTTTCCGAGTCATTCTTGCCGCGGTTGATTAATGGTGCTCGCATGCTCGATCTCGGCTGTGGCTACGGCCGGCTTGCGAAAACGATTCGCGTTCGGCGAAAAGACATCGACGTGGTTGGCCAAGACCTTTCGCTCGCATACTGCAAGCTGTACCACGATGGTACTGGTGATTGTGTCCAAGCCGACGGACGCGGGATGCCTTTCGCGGCAGGCGCCTTCGACGCCGTGATGGCGGTAACCTGCCTCATGTACGCACCGCGCGCGGATGTTCCCGCGCAACTGGCGGACATTCACCGCGTTCTGAGAAAGCGTGGTTCACTGTTACTTCTCGATCCCGGATACGAGCTGCAGCACTTGATAGCTGCGGTAGCCTTCAAGAGCACGAAATCGCCAACCGGCGGCCGTGGATTTTCGATGGCTGAGTATCCGGCTCTTGTGTCGAACGCCGGCTTTCGAATTCAGGCGATGGGCGGCAACCCGTGGCTGTCGATCGCACTGGTGGTCCCGGGCGTTGCGCGGTCGAACCATGCTCTCGTCCGGAGTGTCCTCGACCGCAATGCCAGCAAGGATTGCCGCGCGGCCGGATTTTCCCGGCTTGCGCTGCATCGCTGGATCATCGCATCCCGCGAAGGGTAAGCAGTGCGCGATATCTGGATTCCAGAGGCTTTACATCTTTCCACGTGGGCAGCCGTGCTTGTAGTCGCGGCTGCCTGGATGGTTGCCTTGTTGCACTTTGTAATGGAGCCATGGCGCTGGAAGCTCGCTTATTTGCCTGCTTCGGAAAATCGGAACGACTGGAAAAAAATCCGTGATTCGCTGTATTGCACGGCGTTCGCGACATACTTGCTGCCCTTCAAGCTGGGGCTGCCTCTGCGTGTCGCGCTGCTGCGCGGAAGCGCCAGGCTGGACCTCAAGTACATCGCTGCCGTGCTGGCGCTCGATGGTCTGATTTCCCTCGCGGCCTGGTCGTTGCTTGCGGCCGTGTGCGTATGGATCGCTGCCTTGCGCTGGCAGCCGCCCACTTACGTATGGATAGCAGGTGCGCTTGGCGCCGCGGGCCTGGGCGGGATCCTGCTTTTCCGGCGCAGCTTGCGAGGCCGCCTTGCCGGCCGCTGGCGAGAGGCAATGGTTGCGTTTAGCCATCCGTGGCTCCGGATTGCCAAGGCCTCGGTCATCGTAGCCTTGGACATTTTGTCATACGGTGTTCGCCACGCTCTTCTGGTGTTCTTGGTGACGGGCAATCCGGAGGATTTGTTGCCGGGGGGCGCAGTGGGAATCGTCGCCACTTTTGCAGGCATCGTCTCCGGGTTGCCCATGGGTTTGGTGGGTTACGATGCAACGCTCGTTGCTCTCCTCGGTGTTGCCGGTGTACCCGTCGAATACGCGTTGTTCGTTGCACTCATCAACCGCGGGTTGAACATCGGTTCGGCAGTGCTGCTTGGCGTTCCTGCATCGGCGCGACTGGGGATGGGTTCAAGGATCCCATCGATACTTGCCAGGCTCAAGGAGTTGGCATATGGGAAACATTGATTACCAGCAGTTCTATTCGGAAGAGGCTTCGCGTTACGAATCCACACGCTACGGTTCTCCATACGGCAGGCTTTTCCGTCTGCTGCAGCGCAGGGCACTCAAGGATGCGCTCGGCACTGCAGGCGAACACGAGCGGATTCTGGATGTGGCGACCGGAACAGGACAGATGCTGCCGGTATTCCGCGATACCGGGGCCTTTGTCGTCGCCAGCGATTTGACTGCGGCTATGCTTGCCGAAGCGCGGCGCGTGGTCAGCGATGATCATGTTTCCTATTGTGTTGGCGACGCATTCTCACTCCCGTACGCAGATGGGCAGTTCGATGTCGTGGCCAGCTCGCGCTTCCTGCATTTGTTCGACCTCGCATCCCAGCAGCTGTTGTTGAAGGAAATGGCTCGCGTGCTGAAGCCGGGTGGCTTGTTGGTCGTCGACTTTTACAGCGCCCACGGCAGGCGTTGGCTCTGGCTTCCCATGGCCGTATACCGGCTGCTGCTGCACAAGCGTCCCGAGAACGATGTACGCGTCACCTTTCCGCAGGCGCGCGAGATGGTCGCCGCGTGCGGGTTGCAGCCGTTGCGTATGCAGGGATTAGGCAATCTCCTGCTTGCCTTGGTTCCCTGGCTGCCACTTGAATGGCGATGCCGATGCGGTGAATGGCTGGGGCGGCACTGTGCGCGCATGTCCGAGCAGTTCCTGGTCGTATCGCGCGCGCCATGACGAGGCTGCTGTTCGTTGCGCCGGGCGTGGCGCCCCCGTTGACCGAAGGCCGCAAGTTGTTCGTCACCGAACTGGCGGAGCTGTTGCGTCAGCGAGGCGTGGATGTCGAGGTATTGGATGCAGGAGGCGTCTCCGGCATTCGTGGAATTGCACGATCCTTGCGCGACTTGCGAAGAAGCCTCGGAGCCGCGGATCGGGTGAGCGCGGTCTTCGTGTTTCCGTATGGAACCTACACCGGTTTGCGCGCACATGCGAACCGGCTTCTGGTGAATCGCGTCAATTCGCTGTGCGAAACAGCGGGCTTGTTTTCCCGGCCGGTTTTTTACAGCTGCGCCGGTATGGCGTTCGAGGACTTCTGCGCACGCTACCGGCCCGGCTTTGCGGTGGGCCGCGCCGGAGACGGCATGACAGCGCTTTGTCTCGGCACTTCGCGCGAGTTGCCTCATTGGTCACCGGTGAATGGCGGTCCCGCGAAATTGCTGTTTCTGTGCGGGTACCAGACGGCATCCCGCGCGGCATTGCGCAATGTACTGTACGAACGCGGATTGATCGACGTGCTTCGAGCGGGCAACGCATTGGCTGGCGCCGGTGCAAATTTGACGATCGCCATTCCGTTTTTGCGGAACCCGATGATCCGCAAGCGGTTGTCGTCGATGGCTGGGGTGCTTTGTCCAGGGCTGCGAATCACGATGGTCGATAGTGGAAGCCCCATCGACCTGCTGGCGAATCACGATGTTTTTCTGTTTCCCTATCGTGCCCGGCACGCCGTTTTCGTCCCGACGTCATTGCTGGAGGCGATACAGATCGGCGTTCCCACCCTGGTGGCGGATCAGGCGTGCTACCGCGCTTTGACGACGGGTGCAACCGCGGCAGGATGCTGCCTGCATTCCGCAGGTGATTGGCATGATCTGGCGGGCCAGTTCCTGCGACTCAAGCAAGACTACGCGGAGGTTTGCCGCGGCGCCCGAACGGCCGCGGCCACGGCGCGGATGACATGGACTCTGTCGCGCAGCGCGGACGAGTTGCTTGAAGCGATACCGGCGCTCAGCCAATGACAGCGCGCACGGCGTCGATCACGCGTTCCACGTCTGCATCGGTGAGCTTCGGCGAAAGCGGCAGGCTCACCGTCTGCCGCCCCAGGCGCATTGCGTTCGGCCATTGTTCCGGCTTCCAGCCGAAGCGTTGCTGATAGAACGGATGTTCCGGCACCGAAAGATAGTGCACGCCGGTGCCGATCTTGCGTGCGTTCATCGCGTTGAGGAAATCATCGCGTGAGATGCCACAGCGTGCCTCGTCCACCATGATGGTGAACAGGTGATACGCGTGCTTCGTGTCCGGTGCCGGCGGCGCGGGCAGGCCGATCGGCAGATCCGCGAAAGCCTCCATGTATCGGTTCCACACGGTTTCGCGACGCTTCCAATTCTTCTCTACGCGCGCGAGTTGATGGATGCCGATTGCCGCCTGCAAATCCATCATGTTGTACTTGAAGCCGGCCTCGACCACCTGGTAATGCTTGTAGCCCGCATCGCCGAACCGGTGCCAGGCGTCCTTGCTCATGCCGTGCAGCGCCAGCACCTTGGCGCGCGCGATGCGTGCCTCGTTGCGGCCGGTGATCATGCCGCCCTCGCCGGTGACGACGTTCTTGGTGGCATAGAAGCTGAAGCAGCCGAAGTCGCCGAATGTGCCGGCCTTGCGCCCGTGATAAGTGGTCTCGATGGCGTGCGCGCAATCCTCGATCACCTTGAGGTCGTGCTTGCGCGCGATCTCCATGATCGCATCCATTTCACAGGGTCTTCCAGCGAAATGCACTGGCAGGATCGCCCGCGTGCGTGGCGTGATGGCGGCTTCGATCGCCACGGGGTCGATGTTCTGCGTGGTGGCGTCGACGTCCGCAAGCACCGGCGTCAATCCCGCGTGGATGATCGCATTGACCGACGCGCAGAACGTCATGGGCGTGGTGATGACCTCGCTGCCGGGCTCCAGCCGTTCCGCAACCATGCTGACGTGCAGCGCTGCCGTGGCGGAGTTGACCGCCGCGACTTGCGTGGGCTGCAAGCCTTGGTAAGCGGCAAAGTCGCGCTCGAATTGCGCCACGCGCGGGCCGGTTCCGAGCCACGCCGACTCCATGCAGGCAACCACTTCATCGATCTCGGCCTGTTCGATGAGTGGTGAACCGAAGATCAGGAACGGGAGAGTGCTGTCGGGCGTGCTCATTGTTTCGTCATCCGAACGGATCGGCAGTTTAGGGCGTTTGCCCGTCCACGGGGGCTTGCTCGCCATTCCCGGCGGGCAATGGCAATCCCAGCGTGCGCGCCAGTTCGGGCGCCAGCGAAGCCGCGAAGGTTGCGGTCATGTGCTGGTCGTCGCGGAATACCACTTCGCCCCGGATTTCGGCACGGCACGTCGCGCCGGGACAAATCGCGTCAGTCATGTCGATGACGTGGACGTTTCGAAATCCGGCGGAAGCGGTTCGCAGCCAATCGAACACGCTGTCGCCAAGGGCCGAGTGGGCTGGGGCCGTGCACCTCGATCGTCCCTTGATCGCGGCGTACAGCCGGCTGCGAGGAGCCACGCACGCCGGCCCGTCAAACGGCAGCGTCGGGGAAGACCGCATCACGTATACCTCGACCGCAGCCGGCGCCAGCTCATCCAGCACACGTTTGGTGCCGTTGATCCATTGTGACTGCGTGTAGTCATAGGTGAACGTCGATCCCATGATCACGACATCCGGCTTCAGGCCCGCTACCTCGCGCAGCGCGTCGGCGCGCCATTGGCTGCATTCTGTGTATTCGCGCCCGATGCGGGGATAGAAGATCGGCACATCGACCATCGGGCAAGATGACTTGGTGATCACCAACAACCGCCAACCGGGCTTGTCGAATATCCGTGCGTAGGCGGGAAACCACTGCAGGGCAACACTGTCACCCATGGCGACTGCCGTGTGTCTCGCGTGCGGATCGCCGAACGAGCAAAACCGTACGCGTGCGGAGTGATACCAGTCATCGCAATCCATGCGGTAGATGACCGGCGCATCGAAATGGGCCGCGACGAAACGCAATTGTTCGGGTTCTTTCATGCGTGCCTGCGCGGCGCCGTACCAGCGCAAGGCGAGCGAGCCCGCGAGAACCATGATTGCCAGCCCCACGAATACCGCCATGCGGGGTTTCGCGAGCAGTTTGCGATTGTGCCGGATCGGCGTTTCGAAGAACCTGTACGAGAGCGCGGCGATCAGCAGCGAAAGCAGCACCAGCAACAAACGATTCCATCCGTTGCGTGCGTCAATCAGTTCGGAGCCAAGCAGCAGTACGGGCCAATGCCACAGGTACCAGGAATACGAGACCCGGCCCACCGCCTGCATGGGCCGTGCCGATAGCCAGCCGCTTGCTTCCCACCATCCGGCCCGCCCCATTCCGGCCGCCAACACCAACGCCGTGCCCAGCGTAGGCAACAATGCCCAATAGCCCGGGTACGGTACGGAACCATCGATCACCAATGCGGCCGCGACGATCATCAGCAATCCCGCCCAGCCGGCGAGCAACGACCAAGCCGCTCCGGGTTTTCGCAGCCCCGATTGGTAGTTCGGAGTGCCCACGGCCAGAAACACGAGTGCACCGAGGGCGAATTGCCACGCGCGCGACGGCATCATGTAAAACGCCAAGCGTGGCGCGTGCCATGTCCAGTAGAGCGACAATGCCAAGGCCAGCATGAACACGCCGGCGAATACATGGATCAGATACTTTGGGGCTGGCTGCCGCCTTGCACCGGTCCAGGCTCCCATCGTCAACACGACCAGCAAAGGCCAGACCAGATAGAACTGTTCCTCGACGCCCAGTGACCATGTGTGCAGGAACAGGTTGGTTTCCGCGCCCGGCGCGAAGTAATCCATGTTCGCGAACGCGAAATGGAAATTGCTGAGCCACAGCGCCGCGCTGGTTGCCGCGAGCGCCTGCTGCCCTTGCCCGTCGGCCGCAAGCAGCAACCGGCCGAGCACACATACGACGCCCAGCATCAGCAACAGCGCGGGAAGCAGCCGGCGCAACCTGCGTGCGTAGAAGTTGGCGAATCGCAACGTGCCGGTGGTGCGGATTTCCTGCACCAGCAAACCGGTGATGAGATACCCGGACAACACGTAGAACACGTCGACGCCAACGAATCCGCCCCCGAGCCACGTCACTCTGGCGTGGCACGCCACCACCAGCAGGATGGCCACGGCGCGCAGACCTTCGACATCACCGCGATAGCCGAGACGGTAATCGCCCGATCCACTGATTCCCACAGTCGTCCCCTGCCAATATGTCGTGGTACAGATATAACGATGTGCTGGCGAATCAGGACTCGTGCACCGCTTCGCCCTGAAGCCAGTCCATGCGCAAGCCCGCGAACCGCTCGAAGTCGCGGTCGAACGTGCCAAGCACCGCTCCGTGTTCAATGGCGATTGCGGCCAGGTGTGCATCGCTGACAAGGTTGCCGCCGCGGCCGGCGCCTACCAATAAGCGGGCGAGCAAATGGGAATGGCGTTCGGTAGGTCCGATGATCCTTGCACGCGGGTGCGAAAGCCATTCGTCCACGACACCCAAGGCGGTGTCCAATGACAGGGCGGACGGCACGATACGCCGTTGCGTGCTCAGCCTCAGGAACCCCGCCAATGCATGCCAGGTAAACGCCACGCCAGCGGGTTCGGAAAGCGTGTCCTCGATCCAGAGTGCGGCGGCCGCGCGCTGCGGCGCGTCGAGGTTGACTGCGTAAACCAGCACGTTGACATCGGGCGTCTTCACGGACGCGGAATCCGGCCGTGGTCGATGTCGTCGAGTTCGTCGGCCAGCGCCAGTGCCTTGGTCAAGTCGACCAGCGGCTTGCCCATGTGGAATGCTCGTTGCTTGAATGGCGGTACGTTTTCAGGCGGCTTGGCCAAACCCGCGCGCACGGCTTCGTTGACGGCATCCTTGAAGGTGATGCCGCGCTTGCGCATCGACTGCTTCAGCAACGCTTCCACGTCGGGCTCGAGGGTGATGGTTGTGCGCATGATGATTGAAGCATCATTATGAAAGCATCATGATGCTTGCCTTGGCGGGCATTGTCAAATGGCGGTTCAATGGGCAGTTTTTCCTTGTTCGGCAATTCGTTCCAGCGTTGCAATCTGGCCATCCAGCCGGCCGGCCAGGTTCATCCGCCGCAACGCATCGATCTGTTCCAACGCTTTTTCGGTTTCACCGTTGCGCCCGTACAAGGCGGCCAAGTCGATCCGGTAAGCCGATTCTTCGGGATCTCCCGCGACTGCACGCGCGAGGTATTTCGCCGCCTGCGCATCATCGTGCAGGATGTCGCGCTGGAAGTCGGCGTAGGCGCCTTCGAGCCGTGCAATCGGGTGCGGGCGCGAAAGCGCCGCTTCGTAAGCGCGCTGCAACCATGATACGTCGAACTTGCAGATGTCCGCCTCGTAGCAATTCGTCAGCGAAATCAGCGCGGAAATGTCTTCCTGACGGGTCGGCTGATCACGCAGTTTGCGGATCATCGATTGCCAGTAGTCGGCGTCCGCGCCTTGCTGATGATGGTCGGCGATCATGATCATGGCTTGGTCCGGCAATGCCGAAGAGCCCGGAATGGCGGACGCCTGGCGCAGGTATTTCCATGCCCCGTCCAGTGCCTTGCCCGGTTCGTACTGCGAGGTGATCAGCAGCAAGCGGCCGGCTTCATATACCGCCCGTGGTGATTCCGGATGACGGTTCGCTTCCGCGATGGCCAGCCGCAAGGGATTGGACCATTCCCTCGCGCGCAAATTGGTGGCCGCGGCGAACCACGCCAACGCCACCACGACCAGGAATCCGCGCAGAATCGGCAACGCGATCTTCCAGCGCAAACCCAGCATCAAGGCACCCGCTGCCAACAGTACTCCGATCGACGCGAAGTACATGCGCTGTTCGTACACCAGCTCCAGCGGAATGAAAGTTGCGGTCAACAATTGCGCGGCGAAGAACCAGCCGATGCCAAGCGACACTAGTGGCCGCCGATTGCGCAGCCACACGGCGAGCGCGATCAGGGCGCCCAGAAGCAGCATCGAACCCAGGGTTGTCCATGGCGTCAGGATGTTGGTCGACGGCACGATTTCGTCGTGGTAGAGGCTCAACACCATTGGGTTCGGCAACAGCGTCCAGTGCAGGTAGTCCACCAGTACGCGCGGCTCGGTCAGCAGCCGTTGCGCCAACGTGAAGTCGCGTCCGGCATACGCCGCCGGCTTCAGCGCGCTCCTGAGCTGCCATGCGATCCCGAGCAGGGCCGGCACGAACAGCGTGAATACGAACGCCCACAAAATGCGGCGATCGCACCCTGTCTTCCCCTCTCCCATCGGGAAAGGGTGCCCCGAAGGGACGGGTGAGGGTTCGGTTTCCGAAGACGATACGGCGAGGCGCGTACCCTCACCCCCGGCCGCTCTCCCGATGGGAGAGGAGTGCAAGACGTTACGCCCGAACCGCAGCAGGATCCATTCCACCAGGAACGCGAACACGGGCAGCAATACCGCGGTCTCCTTGGCGGTAAGGCCGAGCGCCGTGCCCAGCACGATTCCGCTGACCGCCAGCACGAACCCGCGGCGATCGCGCCGCGCGTCCGTCGCGGTCAGCATCATCCAGCGGCCATGCAGATAAGCCCAAAGTCCGGCCAACACGAATACCTGGCACAGGCTCTCCATCCGCTGCACCACGTACAGCACGGCCATCAAATTGATCGGCAACAACAACCACGCTGCGCTGACAATCAGGGCCAAACGCGTCGCGGCGTCGTCCTCGATAACCGGAAAGCCATCTCTCTCGGTCCCCCATCGTTCCGAAGGGGGAGGACTACCCCCTTCGAAACGATGGGGGTAGGCGCGTAGCGCCGGGGGGATGCCACCCCGCAGCCCCATCAACCGCAACAGCGTCCGCAGCATGCAGAACAGCAGTACGCCATTGATCAGGTGAATGACGATGTTGGTGACCTTGAACGGCCACGGGCTGCCGCCGCCCGCCATCCAGTTCATTGCGAAGGTGATGGATGCGAGCGGCCGATGCAGGAAGCTCGCGGGAGACGAAAGTGCCGCGTTCACCCAAGACACCAGGGTTCCGTGTCCGCGGGTGATGTGGATGGCGGCGTTGTCCACGATGTTCGGGTAATCATCGAACACCCAGCCGCCAGTCACTCCCGGCCAATAAATGAGGGCGGCGACGACGACCGCCACGCCGAGCAGCAGCCATGGCAGCCATGTGTGTGCGCGGTCATTCAAATGCATGGGAATGATTTGTAGGATATGAAGAGGCGCATGGTAGCGAAAAGCTCGCGCCGAACCTGCGTCACGATCGCGATCCGGCAGCGGCCTTCGACGCGGCGTCCGTTTCCAGTGTCTTGCGCAGGTAAGTGGTCTCCGCCTTCCACCAACCTTGTTCGCGTAACACCCACGCGTGGATGCGAGGCATTCCGAATCCCGGTTTCGGTCCAGGCGGCAGGCTGACAAAGTAATCCAGGTGTGCCAAGCCGAATTTCGGGTAGCCATGCGCGCCGAAGTAGGCGGCTTGTTGAAGGGCCGTACTCGGATCAGGTGCCGCAGCCAGCGCGCGATTGAAGGCCTGCAGTGCAGCTTCGGGCCTGCCTTCCGCAAGGTCGAGCTGACCCTGCAGGTGATCGAGATCCTGCTGGCGCCCCGGTTGGTCCTGCCAGAACGGATTTTTGCGTGCGGCGTCCAGCGTTGCCTGCAACGCACTGAAGTCGAGGCCCGTGCATGCATGACGGGTAGCGAGATCCAGCGCTTCGCCGAACCAGTTGAATGTCGTTTCCCCACCGGCGCGGGTATGCGCCAGCGCGTTTTCCGCAGCCGCCAGCGTCTCGGGCCGGACCGACCCCAGCCTGCACTCCGCCCCGATCAGGTTGATGGGCGCCTGGATGTCGTCGGGATGGCGAGGCAGCGACAACCGCAAACGCGCCGTGGCGAGGCGCGGCCGATCATGTTGCAGGTCGTATAGGGCAGCATTGGCCTGCGCGCGCGCCGAATCCGGATTGATGGCCGCCCACATCTGTGCCTGCCGGAATCCGTCGCCCCACAGGGTTGCGCGTTGCGAGGTCATGATCGCCAGCACCGCAAGCGCCACCACGCCCGCGGCGACTTTCAGGAATCGCAGCGACCCGCTGCTTCCAAGCGCCAGGCCGATCGGCCAGAACAGCAGCATCGCCGGCAGGTAGTTGCGATGCTCGTAGTACAACTCCAGCGGCAGCCAGCCGGATTCCATCAGTTGCGCACCGAAATAAAACAGCAGCGCCAGTGCGATCGCCGGATACCGCTTGCGCAGAGCGAACCCTGCACCGATCAGCGCGAGTATCAGCACGATGCACGGCAGCGTCGAAGCCGGATGCAACCAGCCGGTGGAAACCGCGAATTGATCATTGAAAAGACCCGTCGAATGGGCGTGCGGAATGAACAGCAGCCGCAAGTAATCGGTGACCACGCGCGGTTCGGTGAGCAAGCGTTGGCCGATCGTCCAGCCACGCAGCGGCGGTGTCGTGCTTACGTACCTTGGGATGACTGCCAGCAGGTATGCGATGAGCAGCGCACTCGGCACGATCAGGAAAAGCATGACAGCGCGCTTGAACCGTCGCTGCATGAGCGGATCGGGCATCGGGCGACGCGAAAGCACGATCCACTCGGTCAACAGCAACAGGATCGGAAGCAGGGCACCGTTGGCTTTCGACAACACAGCGAGAAACGTGCACAGCCACGCCGAAAGCGCCATGCCCAGGAATGCGCGCTTCGCTCGCCCCTGCGAAAACGCCTCACGCGACATCATCCAGCCCAGCATGCCGATCAACACGAAGGTCGCCGGCAGCATCGCTTCGCGCTGCACGATGTACAAGGTGGTGGAAACAAACAGCGGGTGCAGCAGCCACGCACCCGCGCCGAACAGCGCAGCGATGGCGATGCCGCGGCGATCCAACGCCTCCGCCGGCGCTGCGCCGCTGCTACGTCTTGTCATTCCGGGGCCGGCCGCAGGCCGCAACCCGGAATCGGTTTCGGTGAACGTCGCCACCGATTCCGGGTTCACCCCTTCGGGGTGCCCCGGAATGACGGATCTGTGTTTCACTTGGCTGCGACCCGTTGCGAGTGCAACGCCCAATTTCCACAACACCCACGCCAGCAGCGCGCCATTGATCAAATGCAGGATGACGTTGGTGACCTTGAATGGATACGGGCTGGCCGGCCAGTTGCGCGCATCGATGAGGAACGTCAGCAGCGTCAAAGGCCGGCCAGTTGGATCGGCTGTGCCCGAGGTGATGTAGCGCCAGAATGTCGCCCAGTTATTTACTGGTCCGGTAGCGCCGATCGTTGGCAAGTTGCCAAAGTCATCGAACAGGAAGTCGCCCGAAAGCCCGGGTTGGTACGCCCACCATGTGAGTGCCAGCAACGCGATCAGCGTCGTCAGGAAAGCGAGAATCGCGGTGCTGCGCCGCCGCAGCCTGTCGCTGGGAAAATTCACGGCGCTGCTGATCCTGCGGTCATGGCGGGCAAGCATACGCGATCGCGGACGCGGATCATCGAATTGGCTGCGATGTGACGGCCGGACGAGTGGCCAAAAAGAAGGGCCGCGCAAGCGGCCCTTTAAGTCTTGGTTCGCAGTGGAACAGGATCAGATTAACGGCAGCTCGACGGCAGGTACTTTGAGGGAACCGTGCTGGCAGTCTGGCAAATCCAATGGATACTGCCATCCGATGCCGTCTTTGCTGACAGAATCAGCGTCTTGCCATTGATGGCATCGTTCGCTTTCTGGGGTGCGACGTTGCTGTAATTGACAGTGATGACACCGACGCCGGCAGCAACTGAACTTACGTACTTGCCGTTGGTACTCGTCGCCGTCGCTGGCAGACCTGCCGATTGCGGTGCCGCTGGGAAATGGCCGGCGTTGCTGTAGAACTCGGCCTCACCCGTCTGATCTCCTCCCGAAATACTCATGCCCTCGGCAACCTGCGTACGGATCAGGTAGTTCTGATACGCGGGAATGGCGATGGCCGCCAAGATCGCGATGATCGCGACCACGATCATCAGTTCGATCAGGGTGAAGCCCTTCTGCATCGATTTCATGGTTGATTCCTCTGTGCTTGTGGAAACTGGTCTACTGGTTGGGAATGCCCAAAATGCAAGCCCCTGATGCGAACTCCCCTGGCCAGCGGGCCAGTGAGCCAGAAGCTCGGGTGGAATGAAGCAGCTTTCGTGCCAATCCCCACGGCTGCGTTCCCGCGGGAAAATCTAACCGGTCATGATGAGAACGGCTTGGGAACCGGTTCACATTTCTTTACAACGGTCGTTTCACGTTTGTTGACGTTGTGCGGCAGGTGACGCGACGCGTCACTCAAAGCTTTGCCAGTAACGTACCGACTGTTCCAGCTACCGGCACAACGAAGGCAAATATTTGGGATCGACCGTGCTGGGTGTGCAAGTCCACTTGATGGACCCTGCCGTCGTAGACGGTGAAAGTACGAGTGTATCTTTGCCAGTCGTGGTGATAGCCGTGTTAGCTGCGCCACCAAACGTCACGGTGATCTCGCCGCCGGTAACGTTGACCAACGAAACATACTTGCCCGTGATGGAAGTATCGTTCGCAAGCCCCGCTGACAAGTTGCTCGGTGGAAATCGGCCGGTATTGGAGACGAAATCCCATACCGCCGATTTGGCGCCGCCCGCGAGACTCATACCTTCCGCAACCTGCGTTCGAATCACGTAATTCTGGTATGACGGGATGGCGATGGCAGCGAGGATGGCGACGATCGCAACGACGATCATCAGCTCGATCAGCGTGAAGCCGCGTTGGATCGCGTGCATGAGCATGGCGGCGGAACCCCCGTTCCTGAATGTCACGAACTGTCACAGCAGGTTGCATGCCAGCCTGGAACAGGAGCGTGATGTCCATCACTCGTGTTGGCGTGGTGGCCGCGGGCGCCGGGCAAACAAAAAACGGCCGCGCCTGGCGGCGCGACCGTTCGCGGAGCCCCCGTTCCTGACCAGAAAGATGCTCCGCGCCATGTGCAGCATGATGCGTGCCAAGCGTTGCGTGGCAACGTCTTGCGACGCGCCGCACCGTGCCGGGCAGACGTCGTCGAGTGCGTGCGATATGCGATAATCGCATCATGATCGGCCGCCCTGCTGCCTCGATGGATGAAATGGATCGCATGACCGCCTTGTTGTCCGCTCAGCCGGACATTGTGTTTGCGACCGTGTTCGGTTCGGTAGCCGAAGGTACCCAGCGCCCGGACAGTGATCTGGACATAGGCGTGCTTGCGGACGCTCCGTTGGGGCCGCAGCGCAGGCAGCAACTGATACGCGAAATGGCGCAGGTTACCGGGCGTCCCGTGGATCTCGTGGATCTTCATGACGCCGGTCCGGTAGTGCTGTTGTCTGCATTGCGGGGGCAACGGCTGCTTGGACGTGGCAGCGCGGCCAACGCAGCATTGCTGGTACGTGCGTGGACGGATGCCGCTGATTTTCTTCCCGTGCGCGAAGACATCCTCCGGCGCCGCCGGGCTGCATGGACAAACTGATCCTCGCCGAGAAACTGGAAGCCCTGCGCCATTGTGTGCAACGGGTTGTCGCCCGCCGGCCGGATTCCGTGGAAGCTCTGCAGGGTGACGTGGACAGCCAGGACATCCTCGCCCTGAATCTGACCCGTGCCGTGCAGATTTGCGTGGATGCGGCGGGCATCGTGGTGGCGGATTCCGACCAGCCGGCGCCACAGACCATGGGGCAGGCATTCGATGCGCTGGCACGCATGGGTGTGATCGATGACGCCTTGGCGCGGCGGATGCGCGCAGCGGTTGGCTTTCGCAACATCGCCGTGCACAACTACCAAGCCGTGGACTGGAACATCGTGTTTGCCATCAGCCACGGTGGGTTGGCTGACTTCAAGGCATTTGCGCAGGCGTTGTCCGCCCTGTTGTAGCGTTCGGCATGCGCGGTCCTTCGATTGCCACGATCCCTGTACCGGGCGGGTTTGCACGCAGCAGCCCTGCCCTGCAGAATGCGCCGTTTGACTGCACGACGAGACAGGAATGACAACGCTCCTGGTCACCGGCGGCGCCGGCTTCATCGGCGGCAACTTCGTGCTGCAGGCGGTGGCCGACGGATTGACGGTGGTCAACCTCGACAAGCTGACCTACGCCGGCAACGTCGACACCCTGAAGCCGCTGGAACGCAACCCGCGCCACGTGTTCGTGCAGGGCGACATCGGCGATCGCGCGCTCGTCGCGAAGTTGCTGGCGGAACATCGGCCGGATGCGGTGGTGAACTTTGCCGCGGAATCGCACGTCGACCGTTCCATCGATGGCCCGGCCGCTTTCATCGAAACCAACGTGGTCGGCACCTTGGCGCTGCTGGAAAGCGTGCGCGATTACTGGAAGGCGCTGGCAGGTTCCGCGAAAGACGCGTTCCGTTTCCTGCACGTCTCCACCGACGAGGTGTACGGCTCGCTCGGCGCGACCGGCAAGTTCACCGAGACCACGCCGTACGCACCGAACTCGCCGTACTCGGCGTCCAAGGCGGCCAGCGATCATCTGGTGCGCGCGTTCCACCACACGTACGGCTTGCCGGTGCTGACGACGAACTGCTCGAACAATTACGGTCCGTACCAGTTTCCCGAGAAGTTGATTCCGCTGATCATCGCGCGCGCGCTGGCTGGCGAAAAATTGCCCGTTTATGGCGATGGCAAGAACGTCCGTGACTGGCTGTACGTGCTGGACCACTGCCGTGCGATCCGCCGCGTGCTGGAAGCGGGCAGGGTGGGCGAAACCTACAATGTCGGCGGCGATTCCGAGCGCGAGAACATCCACGTGGTGAAAACCATCTGCGCGCTGCTGGATGCAAAACACCCGTTATCCGGCGGCCGCAAGCGCGAAACGCTGATCGAATTCGTCACCGACCGCCCCGGCCACGACCGCCGCTACGCCATCGACTCGTCCAAGCTGCAACGCGAGCTCGGCTGGAGACCGTCCGTCGATTTCGAAACCGGCATCGCCCGCACCGTGGACTGGTACCTCGATAACCAGCCATGGGTGCAGCGCGTGCTGGATGGCAGCTATCGGATGGAAAGGTTGGGGCAGGGGTGATGAAGCAAAAGCCATCCCCCTTGGTCACCCTTCGCAAGCGAAGGGGGAGGAAAAGCCCACCCCCTTCCGCAGGAAGGGGGTCGATGCGCAGCATCGGGGGGATGAAATCAACGCGCGGGGACGTGCAGACGTGACGACAAAAAAAGGCATCATCCTCGCCGGCGGTTCCGGCACGCGGCTGTATCCCGTCACGAAGGCAATCAGCAAGCAGCTGTTGCCGGTGTACGACAAGCCGATGATCTATTACCCGCTGTCGGTGCTGATGCTGGCCGGCATCCGCGAGGTGCTGGTGATCAACACGCCGCATGAGCAGCCGCTGTTCAAGCATCTCTTGGGCGACGGCTCGCAGTGGGGCATCGAGATCAGCTACGCGGTGCAGCCATCGCCGGATGGCCTGGCGCAGGCGTTCTTGATCGGGCGCGAATTCGTCGCCGGCGATCCGTGCGCGCTGGTGCTGGGCGACAACATTTTCTTCGGGCATGGTTTTACCGAACTGCTGAAGCGCGCCTCGACGCGCGAGCACGGCGCCACGGTGTTCGGTTACCTGGTGCGCGACCCGGAACGCTACGGCGTGGCCGAATTCGACGCGTCGGGCCGCGTGGTGGGGCTGGAGGAAAAACCGGCGAAGCCGAAATCCAGCTACGCGGTGACGGGCCTGTATTTCTACGATGGGCGCGTGTGCGATTTCGCGGCGCAACTGAAACCGTCCGCGCGCGGCGAGCTGGAAATCACCGACTTGAACCGCTGCTATCTCGATGACGGCTCCTTGATGCTGGAGCAACTCGGCCGCGGCTATGCATGGCTCGACACCGGCACCCACGAATCGATGATGGACGCGGCGAACTACATCGCCACGGTCGAAAACCGGCAGGGCCTGAAGGTGTGCTGTCCCGAAGAAATCGCCTACCAGCAGCGCTGGATCGATGCAGCGCGCGTGCGCGAACTCGCCGCGCCGCTGGCCAAGACTGGCTACGGACAATATTTGTTGAGGCTGCTGGATCCATGAACATGGCGAAGCGAAAGGCCATCCCCCTCGATCCCCCTTCGTTCCGAAGGGGGAGGAAAATCACCCCCTTCCAAAGGAAGGGGGTCGCCACGCAGTGGCGGGGGGATGCCGGCGCGGCGGGAGCATGCGATCCATGAGCACCCACCACCGCCTCAAGCGCATCGACACCAACCTGCCCGGCGTGTGCGTCATCGAACCCGTGGTGCACGGCGACGCGCGCGGTTATTTCTTCGAAAGTTTCCACGCCGCGAAATACGCACGGCTCGGCATCGACGTGTGCTTCGTGCAGTCCAACGTTTCGCGTTCGGCGCGCGGCGTGTTGCGCGGCCTGCACTACCAGTGGCCGAATCCGCAGGGCAAGCTGGTGTCGGTGCTGGAAGGCGAGGTGTACGACGTGGCGGTGGACATCCGCCGCGGTTCGCCCACCTTCGGCCAATGGGAAGCGGCGATGTTGACGGCAAGCAACCATCGGCAGTTGTGGATTCCGGAAGGCTTCGCGCATGGCTTCTGCGTGGTCAGCGAAGCAGCCACTTTCATGTATCAGTGCACCGCGCTGTATGACGCGGCGGCCGACGCCGGCGTGCGCTGGAACGACGCCGCGATCGGCATCGACTGGCCGGTGGCCGAGCCGGTGCTTTCGGCGAAGGACGAGAAGGCGCCGTTCCTCGCCGAGGTCCCTGCCGACAAGCTGCCGCCGTTCGTGGGCTGAGGGAATGCGAGTCCTCGTCACCGGTGCGAACGGACAGGTGGGGCATGAATTGCTGCGTGCGTTGGCGAAAAGCCATCCCCCCCAATCCCCCTTCGCAGGCGAAGGGGGAAGGCAAGCCAACCCCCTTCCGCAGGAAGGGGGAAGCAAATCACCCCCTTCGCTTGCGGAGGGGGTCGCGCGCAGCGCGGGGGGATGTGCGTCCTTCGAAATCATTCCCGCCATCCGCAGCGGCAAGCTGGAAGACGGGACAGCTTGCGAGGCCATCGACCTCGCGGACTTGGACGGCTTGACCGAAGCGCTGGATCGCGTCGCACCGGACATCATCGTCAACGCCGCCGCCTACACCGCCGTCGATCGCGCCGAGGACGAACCCGAACTCGCGCAACGCATCAACGGCGACGCACCCGGCCTGCTGGGCACGTGGGCGAAGCGGCACCGCGCGCGTGTGGTGCATTACTCCACCGACTACGTGTTCGACGGCAGTGCGACACGGCCGTATCGCGAGACCGACGCGCCCAACCCCGTCAGCGCTTACGGCCGATCCAAGCTGGCCGGCGAGATCGCGTTGCGCGACAGCGGCGCGCAGCACCTGATCCTGCGCACGGCGTGGGTGTACGCGGCGCGCGGACACAATTTCCTGCGCACCATGTTGCGCCTTGGCGCGGAACGCGACGAACTGCGCGTGGTCGACGACCAGATCGGCGCGCCGACGCCGGCGCGGCTGATCGCGGAGGTCAGCGCACAAATCATCGCGCAATGGAACACACCCGCATCCGCAGGCAGGGGCGGAGCGACAGCGGACGCGCGCGCAGCGCCAACGCCAAGCGGCGGGGGGATGCCAGTACGCAACGGCATCTACAACCTGGTGTCCAGCGGACAAACCAGCTGGTGCGGCTTCGCGCGCGCGATTTTCGAACGCGCGCAACAAGCCGGGCTGATCGAGCGCGCCCCGGTGGTGCACGCCATCAAGACCGCCGACTACCCGACCAAGGCCAAGCGCCCGGCGTTCTCGGTGCTCGACACGACCAGGTTGCGCGAAGCATTCGGCGCCACGCTGCCGGATTGGCGGACGGCGCTCGAGGAGGTCATCGGCGAGTTGGCGGGGAGATAAAAGCCATCCCCTTCAATCCCCTTTCCTGCGGAAGGCGGAAGCGAAATCCACCCCCTTCCGCAGGAAGGGGGTCGCGCGCGACAGCGCGCGGGGGATGCGGCCGCCGCTCATCGGCCCAACAGTGCCGTTCGTCGGCGCACGCTTGGCAACCGGCGGGCCGGGCAGGATGATCCACCCCGCATCGTCGGCTTCAACAGGGGCAAACCGTCGTGCCGGGGAAACAGGCAATCATGCGTATCCATTTTGCGGCTCGCCTGCGCGCGTATTGCCGCGCTCGCGGTTTCACGCTGGTCGAGCTGCTGATCACGCTGGCGGTTGCGGCGATCCTGGCGATGATCGCGGTGCCGAGCTTCCGGCACATTCTCGTTTCCACGAACCTGTCGAACATCAACAATGATCTCGCGGGCGACCTGCAATACGCCCGCACCGAGGCGGTGTCGCGGCAGGTGAGCGTGCAGGTTGCGGCAACCGGCACCTGGCAGAACGGCTGGACGGTGCAGATTCCGCCCGCCAGCAGCACCGGGACGGCCACGGTCCTGCGCACGCACGCAGCCATTCCGGCCCCGTACGTGCTGAGCGGATCGACCACGCCGGTGGCGTTCCAGCCGCAGGGCACCAGCGCGCTCAGCTGTTTCACCATTTCCGCACCCAATGGTGCTGCCAACAACCAGCCGCGCTTCCTGCAGGTGCTCGCGGCGGGCATGTTGCAGCAGACCACCAGCAGCACCACTCCCACCGGTTGCCCGGCTCCCGCGCCATGACCCTCCACCGCGCCCCTTCTCGTCAGCAGGGTTTTTCGATGCTGGAAGTGCTGATCGCCGTTCTGGTGTTCAGCCTCGGCATGATCGGCCTTGCCGGACTTCTGATCTTCGCGATCTCGTCCAACCACGTCGCCTATTTGCGTACGCAGGCCACGTTCCTTGCGCACAACATGGCCAACCGCATGAGTGCGAACCCTGCGGCGGTGTGGGCGGGCAATTACAACATCAATGCGGTCCTGGCGCCGGGCACCGGCATCACCATGACCTGTGCGGCGGGTTGCAGCCCGGCCGATCTCGCCACGCGGGACATCCAGGTGTGGAGCCAGCAGCTCAATACCTTCCTGCCGAATGTCAAGGGCGCGATCAACTGCAGCGCCGCGAACCTGACCTACCAGCCGACTCCGGCGCAGATCGCCAACCGGCCGCCGTACGGCGGCACCTGCCAGATGGTGCTGCAGTGGAACGAAGCCAGTTCCGGAAGTAATGGCAATCAGCAACCCAACACCTTCGCATGGACGTTCCAGCCATGAAGAACCTCCATTGCCTGCGCCCGGCGCGTCGCCGCATGGCCGGCCTGTCGCTGATCGAGATGATGATCGCGCTGGTGATGGCGCTGATCGTCGCGGCCGGCATCATCACGGTGTTTTCCTCGACCTCCAGCAGCAACAAGGTGCAGGCGCAGATGGCGGCGTTGCAGGAAGAAGGCCGCTTCGCCATCCAGAGCATGCGCGAGGATCTCGGCAACGCCAATGGCGCGTACTGCGCGAACACCGGCGGCAACGCCAGCCTGGTGGCTTCCGGCATCAGCCTGGATTCCCTGAACGCGCCGACGGTGACGGCCAACACCATCGCATCGGTCAACAATGCGCTTTACGACGACACCACGCCGCTCAACGATCCCGGCAATGCCTTCGCCCTGCCGTCGTTCGTGTTCCTGCGCGGCTACGACTGCACCGCCACGACGTGTACGCCGGTCGATCCGAAGACCGCGGTGAACCCTGCGACACTGCCGGTGATGGGCGCCGCTCCCGGCAACCATCTGAGCGGCACCTCGGTGCTGACGATGCGGTACCTCAAACCCAACGCGGGTTGGTCGATCGTGCCGACCGGCGGCACCGGCAGCACGATCACCGCCAACAGCGACGGCAGCGTCAACACGATCAACCTCGTGCAAACGGGCAGTGAGCCGCCACCTTCATATTTCGGCGCCGGTGACCTTGCCATGCTGGCGGATTGCTCGACGGCTTATGTGTTCGGGGCGAGCGGACAGGGCAGCAACACGATCACGGTCTCGGGCGCCAATTACGCCAAGCCGAAGATCGCCAACCTGACCGGCGGCGCCGCGCCGCGCCTGTTCGATTTCAACAAGGATTTCCAGACCGTCACCTATTACGTGAAGGTGGTGTGCGTCAACGGCGCCACGACCTGTCCGGGCGGTCCGACCACCGGCGAACTCGAGCGCCGGGTCAATGGCATGGATCAGCCCATCGTGCGCGGCATCGAGCGCCTGGATTTCCAGTACGGCATCATCGACGCGAACGGCAACACCCAGTTCCTTTCTGCGACGAAGGTCGACAACAACAACGGCGGCGCCATCGCATGTCCGCCCGGCGTGCAACTGGCTTCGAACGTCGGCTACATCGCGACCTCCGGCGCCGGTGGTGCCAACCAGGGCTGCCTGTGGCGTGCGGTCAAGTCCATCCAGGTCAACATCCTGATGGATGGCCAGACCCCGCTGTACACGTTGACGCCGCAGGAGATGGCTTACATCTACAGCCCCGACGGCGATACCACGCCGCAGCCGCCCACCGAGGCGACGCGCAACATCCAGCCGAGTGCGCAGGGCTTCCCGAACCAGTTGCTGCGGCGCGAGTTCACCACGCTGGTGGCGCTGCGCAACTTCAATCCGTGATCTCGCCATGAACACTCGTCGCGTACAACCAAGCTTTCCGCGTCGCGCACAGCACGGTGCGGTGCTGCTGGTGGCGCTGGTTTTCCTGATCCTGCTGACCCTGCTCGCGATCGGCGCCTCCTCGGGTTCGCTGTTGCAGCAGCGCATGGTCACCGCCACCCGCAGCGCGCAGCTCGCCACGATGAGCGGCGATACCGCGCTGCGCGGCGCCGAGTGGAACATCTGGAACTACTTCTCGCAGGTGCAGGGCGGCAGCTTCTGCGCCCGCGGCAGCATCGATCCCACCAATGGCTGCGTCTACTACGACCCGTCGATCGCGGCCTTGTACGGCACCGCCGGCACGATCACGCAGTTCCGTACCGGCAACAACGCCTGGCTCACCGGCACCGGCATTACCTACAAGGGCGCGGGCGGCAGTGGCTACACCAACCAGACCGGCACCTTGGCAACGCTCAGCCTGAAGACCTCCAACCTGGCCCAGAACCCGCAATACGTCATCGAAGACATGGGCATGTTGCGCGCCCCGGGCGCGGGCCTGTTGCATGAATCCGGCGTCACCGGCCCGAACAGCGGCGCGCCCGGCGGCAACATCGTGCTGGATGTTTATCGCATCACTGCGCGCGCGACCGGCGGCACGAACAACACCGTGCGCGTGGTCCAGAGCACTTTCGACGCGCAAGCGCCGGCCAACTGATCGAAGGAACACGGGGGGAAACCGCCATGTCCAATCACCGACAAACCATACTCGCATCCCGTCCTGCCGCCATGGTGCTGGCGCTTTCGCTGGTGGCCGGCCTGACGGCGCCGTTCGTGATGCTGCCGCCGTTGCACGCGGCTTACGTGGTGCCCAACGGTACGACCGAGCTCAGCGCGACGCCCGTCAACCAGACCAAGGCGGTGCCGCCCAATCTCGCGGTTACCTTCGATGATTCCGGATCGATGAACTGGAACCGCTTGGGCGATGCGCCGCCATGGACAACCAAACCCGGCGGCGGTTTGTATTTCAAGACTATGGATTGGGGCAGCGGTGGCAACCAAGGCAACGGCACCAGCGGTGGCCCGTGGCGCTGCGCGAACGTGATCGACGCCGATAACTTGGTTCCGTCGCAGGCGATTCGCAGCCTGCCCATGAATGGTGTGTACTACAACCCGGACGTCCTTTATACGCCACCGATGTATGCGAACGGCGCGTCGTTTCCGAATGCCGACGCGACGCTGAGTGCCGTCTGGATAGATGGAATAGCGGTCAATCGGCCGCTTTCGCCGGCATCCAGCACCGGCACTATTGGTTACAACAACAATCCGGATCTCGATTATCCGTCCACGAGTGCGCGAACCAAATTGACGGGCACCAAGACCTCCACTACCGACAATCGTTGGCAGTGCGGTTACGCCAGCGGCAGCTCTCCTACGGGGCAGTCAGCCTACTGGAACGCTGCCAGTCCCATGGACGGAGCTTCGCATACTCTTAGTGATGGCACAGTGGTCACTTATCCGAATGGTGGCCCTTACTACTACCGTCTGAAAAAGACAGTGACGGTGCAAGTCGACTCGTATGGGAATCCGACCAATACCGGCTGCACTACGGCCAATTGCGACGGCCTGCATACGCTTTACAACGCCAGCAATTGGGAAGCCGTGCCTGTCGCCAACACCAATATCACCATTGGCGGCGTCACGGTGAATCAGTATCAGAACTTTGCGAATTGGTATGCCTATTACCGTACCCGCAACCAGATGGCGCGTTCATCGTTGTCTCGCGTGTTTGGTTCGTCCTCGCTGTCGCACACCACCGCTACCGGTGGTTATGGCAACGACATCCGGGTTGCGTGGCAGAACCTTTACACCTCGGACGCATTCACCCTGCAGCAGAACACGATCATAAGTGCCCTGATCGACGCGGACCCTACTGGTTGCGCAAACAGCCCGCCGTCGCTGGGATCCCAGGCGATTCTTTCGGGAACGGTCCGGACGCCGCCCAATTGCTACCGCAGCGATTTTTTCAACTGGATTTTCCAGGTGCCTGCCACCAGTGGCACGCCAACCCGAAGTGCGATTGCGCGCGCGGGGCAATTCTTCCAGCGCGGGAACGGCAACACGGGTGTGACCGGTGACTTGCACGATCCTTACTGGCAACCGCCGCCGAACGGCGCGTACAGTTCAACCAACCCGGGCAACGAACTATATTGCCGCCAGAATTTCACACTGCTGCTCACCGACGGCTTGTGGAACGGCAATGGCGATGGTCCGAAATATTCGAGCTTGACCTTGGCGGATGCGGGCACCGCGTTGCCAGACGGCGTGACGCCGCCCAATCCCGCCACGGCCGGCGTGACGTCCATCTACAACCCTGTACATGACGGCGGTGATGCGGGGTATGCCTCTCTTTCGGACATCGCCTACAACTACTGGGCGACCGACCTTCGCCCCGACCTCTTCGATCCGACCAACTCCAAGTACGTGTCGCCGTATCTTCCAGACACGCGTACGGGCCTGTTTGGCAGCGCCGGCAATGTTAGCGGCGGTTACGGGATTGCCAAGAACATTCCTGCCGAGAAATATTTCAACCCGAACAATGACCCCGCCAGCTGGCCACACATGGCCTTCTTCATGATCGGCTTGGGTGTCAGCGGGCAACTCAATTTCTCGACCAATACGGATTGCACCGACACCACGACCGGCAACGCGCAAGACGCCTGCAACCTGCGCAAGGGCGTCACCAATTCCCTCGGAATCACTGGCTGGCCGACGCCCGACGGCAGCGGCAGCGGCATCGCTGCAAATATCGACGATAGCTGGCACGCAGGGCTGGCCGGCCGCGGTGCGTTCTTCAGCGCCGGCAATCCGCAGCAACTGGTCGATCAATTGACCAGCATCCTGTCGAGCATTTCGGGGCGCGTCGGGGCGGCGACCACTGCCGGTGTGAACGCCAGTGTGGCGACCGTCGGCGCCATCAGCTTCAGCACCAGCTACGACAGCCTGAATTGGAGCAGCACGTTCCAAGCCGTGACCTTGAACCCCGATGGTACCGTCAACACAACCCCCTTGTGGTCCGCGAATTTTCCTGCGGCATCCAGCCGCAACATCTATACCGACTCTTTCAAGGGCGGCATCTTCACATCTTTCGCCTTTAATACTGCCAACGTCGCATCACTCGATGCGAGTGAATGCAGTGGCCCAGCTCCGACCGATTGCAGTACGGTGACGACTTCGGCCCAGGGCCTGCAAGTTCCCGCGCTGTCGGGCGCCAATGACACGGTGGCGAACCGCATCAATTATTTGCGCGGCGACGCGACCCACGAAATCGACGGCACCTACCGCTCGCGCACCGATACAACAAAGGTGCCACCCGTGCGTAACGTGCTGGGCGCAATCATCAACTCGCAGCCGGTGTACGTGGCTTATCCGAGCAGCAACTACTACGACGGTTGGCCATCCACTTCGCCGGAGAGCGCGACCGGTGCGCAGAAGTATTCTGCGTTCGTGGCCGCACACGCCAAGCGTCCGGGCACCGCTTACGTGGGCGCCAACGACGGCATGTTGCACGCCTTCAGCGCGCCGGTGCCGACCTGCACTTCGTACAACGTGACCACAGGTGTGTGCTCGGCCTACAACACGGGCACCAACCCTGGTCAAGAGGATTGGGCATTCATCCCGCGTGCCGTGTACGCCAACCTCGGCAACCTCACCAGCGTAAGCAACTTCCAGTACCAGCCAACCGTAGACGCGACACCCGTCACGCGCGACGTGTTCTTCAGTGACAACAACTGGCACACGATCCTTGCCGGTGGCGTCGGCCTGGGCGGCCGTGGCGTGTACGCGCTGGATATCACGGGTGGCAACGATCCCACCATTCTTCCCACGCAACCTGACAAGGTGCTGTGGGAGTTCGACGCCGATATGCCGGCAAGCTCGGGTTGCGTCAGCAATTACGGCAGCTGTGTGGGCACCGACATGGGCTATACCGTGTCACAGCCCAATATCGCCCGGCTCAACAACGGCGAATGGGTGGTGCTGGTCTCGAACGGCTATTTCCCCGACTGTTCCAAGCCGGACATCCCGACCGCGACAGTGGCGGCTTGCCAAACCATTGCGGCGCAGGCGCCGAAAAGTGGGGGCAATCCGTATAGCGCGCTGTTCGTGTTCGACGCGCAGACCGGCAAGATGGTCGCCGAATTGAAGACACCGACCGGTATTTCCGGCGTGACCAGTTTTGGTCTCGCCACGCCGGTACTGGGTGATTACAACTCCGACCAGATCGATGACGTGGCGTTCGCGGGAGACCTGCAGGGCAACCTGTGGCGCTTTGATCTCTCCGACCCCAACCCCCAAAACTGGAAAGTGACATTGGCTTACGCAGGACTAGCCGATGCCAGCGGCAACCAGGGCCTGCAACCGATCACCACGATGCCGCGCCTGTTCCCCGATCCGGCCACCGGCAGCTTCATGGTGGTGTTCGGCACCGGCAAATACCTCGGTGCCGGCGACAACAGCAGCAATGCGGTCCAGGGCATTTACGGCATTCGTGATACGGGGCCGTGCGCGAACCCGGGCACGGGCGGCGGCTGCGCGGTGACCCAGAGCCAGCTGGTGCAACAGACCCTGGGCGAACAAACTGTCAATCCGCCCAATCCGTACCAAGGCGCAACGGTGCGGACCGACACCAACAATCCGGTACCGGTCAGCAATGCGGGCTGGTACATCCCACTCAAGATCATGGACAGTACCGGCACGACGCAGGTGAATTCCGGCGAGCGCGTGGTGGTCACGCCAGGCGCGGTCTTCTCCAGCAACATGGTGATCGTGCAGACGCTGATCGCAGGCGCGGCCGGAAGTGACCCCTGCAACCCGACGACACAAGGCGCCGTGATGGTGTTCAACACCAACAACGGTGGGCCGGGTACCGGCGTGTCCTCCCTCGGCGGCGCACCGGTGGTCGGCGGGCGCATCAACAACGCGCGCACCAGCGGCAGCTTGCCGGTGGTGTCGGCGTTGGGCGGCGGACAGTTCTACATTCCGGGCGTGACGCTTTCCAACGCGAAGAACCAGGGACCGTTCACGGGCGATTCGCCGATCTGGCGGCGCCGTTCGTGGAGCGAGATCAACCAGATCCAGTAGGTGTGACAGGGGCGATGACGATGATGCGGCGCAAACGTGGTTTCACCTTGATCGAGCTGATGATCGTGGTGGCGATCATCGCCATCCTCGCTGCCATCGCGATACCGTGGTGGGGTCGGTATACCTACCGTGCGCGCCGTGGCGATGGCCAGAACCTGTTGATGCATGTCGCGCAGGCGGAAGAGCGTTACTACACCAACTTCAACACCTATCCGCTTACCGCGGCATCGCTTGGTTTCACCGGCACGCCCACCAGTGAAAACGGCTATTACACCGTGGGCTTGGCGGCGAACCCGGCGAGTTCGGCCGGCCAAGGCTACATCGCTACGGCAACGCCGGTCCCCGGAGGACCTCAGGTTGGTGATCAGTGCAAGAACCTGACCATCGACAACACTGGCCTCAAGGGCTACACCGGCAGCCAAACCAACGGCAACTGCTGGTAGACGAAACGGTTCGTCGGACAAATGGTGCCGATATCGTGATTGCCAAGCACGGCCGGCCAGCAGCGCGCTTGACGGCTCCCCTCGCCACACGCAAGCGCGTGGATTTGGCGACGTTGCGTGAGTTGACTGCTTCCCAGCCGCGACAGCCCGAGAGCGCAGGCAAGACCCTGAGAAAAATGCGTGAAGCGGCGCGGTATTGAGCGTGCCCTACCTTGACACCAGCATGATCGTGGCGACGTCGACGCATGAACGCCGCACCGCGGAGGTGCAGGCGTAGCTCGCCAGGCAAGCGCCGGAGAAATTGGTGATCAGTGATTGGGTGGCCACCGAATTTTCTGCGGCGCTCTCCATGAAGGTTCGCATGCGGCAGTTGGGCGTCGCAGCCCGCGGCGACGTGCTGGCCGCGTTCACCCGATTGACACGCGAGACGTTCACCGTTCTACCACTCGATCGCGGTGATTTTCGCGAAGCGGCTCGGCTTGCCGATCTGCACCAATCCGGCCTGCGAGCTGGCGACGCCTTGCATCTCGCCATCGTGGCGAATCATGGCGAGAGGTTGTTGTCGCTGGACAAGCTGCAGGTCCAGGCGGCGATCGCAGCGGGCATCAGCGCCAGATTGTTCTAGACCGCGGGCACACGGAATCGCGATTCAGATTCGAGCAACTCCCGCTTGCGCGCGACACCCCAGCGCCAGCCGCCCACGGTGCCGTCGGCGCGCACCACCCGGTGGCACGGCACGATGAATGCGAGTTTGTTGCTGCCGCAGGCATGGCCGACGGCGCGCGCGGCCTTGGGTTCGCCGATCGAGCGGGCGATGTCGGCGTAGCTGCGGGTTTCACCCGCGGGGATGCGCGTGAGTTCCTGCCACACGCGCCACTGGAACGCGGTGGCGGTGACGTCGATGGGCGGCAGCTTGGCGTCCGGTGGTGAACGGGTCTTGCCCGACATGTCCGCGGCCACGCGTGCGAGCACGACCGCAAGCCATTCGTCGCGGCCCGCATCCACCCGCGTCAGTTCGGCTTGCGGAAATTCCGCGCGCAGTTCGGCCAGCAGCTTTTCGTCGTCGTCGCCCACCGTCACCGCACAGATGCCGCGCGCGGTGGCCGCGACCAGCACGCGCCCCAGCGGCGTGCGTGCGGTCGTGTAGCGGATCGCGACGCCCGCGCCGCCGTCGCGATAGCGGGCCGGCGGCATTCCGAGCAGGCGGTCGGCGTGTTCGTACACGCGGCTGGAGGAGCCGAAGCCCGCGGCGTACACCGCATCGGTGACGTTGGCGCCGCCGCGCAAATTGGCCTTGAGTTCCGAGAACCGGCGCGCACGCAGGTATTCGGCTGGCGATACGCCGAAGCGGCGGCGGAAGCTGCGTTGCAGGTAGGCGGGTGACAATCCGACCTGCGCCGCGAGCCGGTTCAGCGACAGCGGCTCCGCGCTGCCATCGAGCAGCTCGCGTGCATGTTCGAGCGGATCAGGGCGCGGCATGGTGTCGAGTTGTGCGTTCATGCGCAAAGGATCGCGCGATCTGCGTGTCGCCGCCATCCGGTTCTTGTCGTGCCTTTGTTCAGCGCGGTATTCCCGCGCGCGGCTGCGGCGGCACGACGGTGAACTCGCCTTCGATGATCGACGGATCGCGCGCCCGTGGCGTACGCCGCGAAAGCCACTGGCGCACGGCCAGCACCAGCGCCGCTGCCGCGAGTGCGAACGCGCCAAGTACAAGTCCGGTCGCCAGCAACGCAACCAATACGATCGCCATGCCTGCGAGCGCCAGCATGCGCAACAAGGGATGGCGGGGCAGGGTCAAGTGAATGAAGCGTGCGCGCATGGGTGGAACCTGCATGGCAGAATGACACCTTGACGATGCGGCCGCGCGGCCGCGGATACAAGTGCCGGGAGCCGTGATGGACAACGCCGCCCCTGATCCGTTCTTGTGCCGCCTCGAGGACATCCCCGATGGCGGCGTGCTGGGCGTGGATCCGCCCGATCCCGAAGGCGAGCCACTGCTGCTGGCGCGCCAGGGCAACGCCGTGCAGGCGTGGCTGAACGTATGTCCGCACGCGGGGCGGCGCATGGATTACGCGCCGGGGCTGTTCCTCGTCAAGGACGCCAAACTGACCTGCGCGGTGCACGGCGCAACGTTCGCGCTGCGCGAATCCGGCCTGTGCGTCGAAGGCCCCTGCCGCGGCCAATCGCTGGTTGCGGTGCGCGTGCAGGTGCGCGACGGAGCGGTGCTGCGGGCTTGATGCGGACATCCCCCCGCCGCTGCGCGGCGACCCCCTTCGTTCCGAAGGGAGTGAAAGCGCGAATGCGGCCGCGCTTATACGCTGTTCCTCCCCCTTCCGCAGGAAGGGGGACCGAGGGGGATGTCATCGGAGGGCGAACCGGCGGTTGCAGGTGCGTGACGGAGCGGTGCTGCGGACCTGACGCGGCATCCCCCCGCCGCTGCGCGGCGACCCCCTTCGTTCCGAAGGGAGTGCAAACGCGGAATGCGGCCGCGCTTATACGCTGTTCCTCCCCCTTCCGCAGGAAGGGGGATCGAGGGGGATGGCTTTTGCTGATGTCTCGAGATGGTCGAAGGGAGTCGAGGTAGTGACGGATCACGCAACCATGCAATCACGCGCGCGCGAGTTGCGCCGCAACCAGACGCCGGCCGAATGCGTGCTCTGGAAACACCTGCGGTTGCGCCAAGTCGACGGCGTCCGCTTTCTCCGCCAGTACGTCATGGGCAGATGCATCCTCGACTTCTACGCACCATCGATCCGACTCGCGATCGAACTGGATGGTGGGCAGCACTACGAAACGGATGCGCTTGCACGTGATGAAGCCCGCAGCCGATGGCTCGCATCATGCGGCATCGAGGTGCTGCGTTACACGAACCTGGATATTTCGCAGCGGATGGACGATGTGCTGGATGACATCGTGCGTGTCGTGGCGCAAAGGAAAGCGCATCCCCCCGACGCTGCGCGTCGACCCCCTTCCTGCGGAAGGGGGTGAGTTTTTCTTCCCCCTTCGCATGCGAAGGGGGATTGAGGGGGATGGCTTTTCGACGAACAACTACGCCGAACTCAACCCACGAACGCGCGCGCATTGCGGAACATCCGCATCCAAGGCGAATCTTCCGGCCATTCACGCGGGTGCCAGCTCATTTGCACGCTGCGGAACACGCGTTCCGGGTGCGGCATCAGGATGGTGACGCGGCCGTTCGCGGCGGTGAATCCGGCCAAGCCATCCGGCGAACCGTTGGGGTTGTACGGAAACGTTTCGGTCGGCTTGCCGCGGTTGTCGACGAAGCGCACGCAGGCGGTGGCCTTGCCGGCCTTGCTGCCTTCGGTGAACACCGCGCGGCCTTCGCCGTGCGCGGTGACGACGGGGATGCGCGAACCGGCCATGCCGCGGAACATGATCGAACCGGCGTCCAGCACTTCCAGCGTCACCAGGCGCGCTTCGTATTGCTCCGAGGCGTTGCGCTGGAATGTCGGCCAGTGCTCGGCGCCGGGAATGATGGACTTGAGTTGCGCCAGCATCTGGCAACCGTTGCACATGCCGACCGCGAACTTCGATGCATCCGCGAAGAACGCGGCGAACTGCTCGCGCAATTCGTCGTGGTACAGGATCGATGCGGCCCAGCCGCGGCCCGCGCCCAGCACGTCGCCGTAAGAGAATCCGCCGCACGCGGCGAAGCCCGCGAAGTCCTTGAGCTTGTGCCGGCAAGCAACGAGGTCGCTCATGTGCACGTCGATCGCGTCGAAGCCTGCGCGCGTGAACGCCGCGGCCATTTCGACCTGGCCGTTGACGCCCTGCTCGCGCAGCACCGCCACGCGCGGACGCGCGCCTTTCGCGATGTACGGCGCGGCAATGTCATCGGAAGGATCGAAGGTCAGCTTCGCGTTCACGCCCGGATCGTTGTCGTCGCAACGCCAGTCACGCTCGGCGTCGGCGCTGGCCGGGTTGTCACGCAGGCGCTGCATCGCGTGGCTGGTTTCGTGCCAGGCGCCGATCAGCTTCTGCCAGTTCCACTTGGCGACGGTTTCGTCGCCGCCGTACAGCTTGATGCCGAGTTTCGCCTTCGGGCGCGCGATCACGCGCGTCATCGCGGCGAGGCCATGCGCCTCGGCGATCGCGGCGAACGCGTCGTGGTCGTCCACGCGCACCTGCACCACCGCGCCGAGTTCTTCGTTGAAGAGTGCGCGCAGCGCGCTGTCTGCCCAGCCGTCGAGGAACACTTCGAGTCCGCAATGGCCCGCGAAGGCCATTTCCAGCAGCGTCACGATCGCGCCACCATCGGAACGGTCGTGGTAAGCGAGCAGCAGGTTCTTTTCGCGCGCGGCACGGATCGTGTCGAACAGGCCGCGCAGGCGTTCGGGATTTTCGAAATCGGGCGGCACGCCGCCGCCGCGTTCGTAGGCTTGCGTCAGCACCGAGCCGCCGAGGCGGTCGCGGCCGGCGCCGAGGTCGATCAGCCACAGTTCGGTATCGCCCGCATCCATGCGCAGCTGCGGCGTCAACGCATTGCGCACGTCGCCGATGCGCGCGAACGCGCTGACGATCAGCGACACCGGCGCGATGGTGCGTTGTTCGCGGTCGCCGTCGCGCCACAGCGTGCGCATGGACAGCGAATCCTTGCCGACCGGAATGGAAATGCCGAGCGCGGGACAGAGTTGCATCGACACCGCCTGAACCGCATCGAACAACGCCGCGTCTTCGCCCGCATGGCCGATCGCGGCCATCCAGTTGGCGGACAGGCGGATTTCTTCGAGGCTTGCGACGGGCGCGGCGATCAGGTTGGTGATGGCTTCGCCCATCGCCATGCGCGCCGAGGCCGCGCCGTCCAGCACCGCGACGGGGCTGCGTTCGCCCATCGCCATCGCTTCGCCGGCGTAACCTTCGAAGTCGGCCAGCGTCAATGCGCAGTCCGCGACCGGCACCTGCCACGGTCCGACCAGTTGGTCGCGCGAACACAGGCCACCGACGCTGCGATCGCCGATGTGGATCAGGAACGACTTGTCGGCGACCGCGGGCATCCGCAGCACGCGTTCGATCGCGTCGTCGAGGCCGATGCCGGTGAGGTCGGGGATGATGTCGAGCTGCGGCCTGATGCGTGTGGCGTCGCGCTGCATGCGAGGCGGTTTGCCGAGCAGCGTCGCGAGTTCCATGTCGATGACAAGGGACGGGGGACCGGGGACCGGGGACCGGGAACCGCCAGCTTGCGAGTTTTTCCGGTCCCCGGTCCCTGGTCCCTGGTCCCCACTTCGGGTAACGACGAGGCGCTGCTCTTCCGTCGCCGTTCCCACCACAGCAAACGGACAACGCTCGCGTCCGCAGATCGCGCGGAATGCATCGAGGTCGGCGGGCTTCACGCCCAGCACGTAACGTTCCTGCGACTCGTTGCACCAGATCTGCATGGGCGAGAGTTGCGGATCGTCCAGCGGCACGGCGTCGAGGTCGATCTCGCCGCCGACGCCGGAATCGTGCAGCAGTTCCGGAATCGCATTCGACAGGCCACCCGCGCCGACATCGTGGATCGCGACGATCGGGCTGGCGTCACCGAATGCGCAGCAGGCGTCGATCACTTCCTGGCAGCGCCGCTGCATTTCCGGGTTGTCGCGCTGCACGGATGCGAAGTCGAGCGCTTCGCTGGATGCGCCGGCCGCCATCGACGAGGCCGCGCCGCCGCCGAGTCCGATCAGCATCGCCGGGCCGCCCAGCACGATCACCGCATCGCCTACGCTGAGCTTGTTCTTCTTCACCAGCATCGGGCGCACGTTGGCGACGCCGCCCGCCAGCATGATCGGCTTGTCGTAGCCGTGGCGCATGCCGGGCTTGCCGGTTTCGAGTTCGAAGGTGCGGAAGTAGCCGGTCAGACACGGACGTCCGAACTCATTGTTGAAGCCCGCGGCACCCAATGGACCGTCGCGCATGATTTCGAACGCACTGGCGACGCGCGGCGGCAGCGGGCGTTCGGCTTCCCACGGACGCGGCAGGTTGGGAATGCGCAGGTGCGACACCGAAAAACCGACCAGGCCGGCTTTCGGCTTGCCGCCGCGCCCGACCGCGCCTTCGTCGCGGATCTCGCCACCGGAACCGGTGGCCGCGCCAGGCCACGGCGAAATCGCGGTCGGATGGTTGTGGGTTTCCACCTTGATCGCGTAGGGAATCGCTTCGAGGTGCGTGCGCCACGTACCGTCGGCGTCGGCGAAGAAACGCGCGCCGTTCGAGCCTTCGATCACCGCCGCGTTGTCGCTGTAGGCCGACAAGGTATGCGCGGGCGACACCTTGTCGGTGTGGCGGATCATGCCGAACAGGCTGGATTCCTGCTTCGCGCCGTCCACCGTGAAGTCGGCGTTGAACACCTTGTGCCGGCAGTGCTCGGAGTTGGCCTGCGCGAACATCACCAGTTCGGCGTCGGTGGGATCGCGGCCGAGCTTGGCATAGTTGTCCGCGAGGTAGTCGATCTCGTCCGCGGCCAACGCCAGGCCGAGTTCGGAATTCGCGCGCCGCAGTGCGGCCTTGGCGTCGTCGCCCATCGCGATGGTGCCGAGCGCGCCGGTGCTGCCGGTCGAGAAAATCCGCGCTGCATCCGCGAGCCTCAGCAGCACCGATTGCGTCATCGGATCGTGCAGCGCGTTGGCGACCGCCGCGAATGCGGGATCGGCCGGGTCGGGAAGCTTGTCGATCAGGAACGCGGTGCCGCGTTCGACGCGCGGAACGTGGATGCCGACGTGATGCACGATGTCGGTGGCCTTGGACGACCACGGCGACAGCGTGCCGAGACGCGGCACCACCCACAACGACGCGTCCGCCGGCGGCGCTTCGGTGGCGTCGAGCACTTCGGCGAGGCGTCTGTGCAAGGCGGGCGCCAGCGGCGCGTCCGATTGCACGAAGTACACGAAGCGCGCGCCGCGAACGCGGATGCCCTTGGCGATCGCGGCGAGGCGCTGGTTGAGCCGGTCGAGACGAAAATCCGACAGGGCGCTGCGCCCGTCGAGGACGATCATGGCAATGGGAACCACGGCCGAAGGGAGCCGGATATTGTATCAGCGATCGCTAGCCACCCCGCGCCGCATGCACCGTCTGCAGGCGGTGCAACAGTTCCTGCGGATCGACGTAGCCGCCCAGCACCACGCCATTGTCGGCGATGACGGTCGGCGTGCCGTCCACGCCGAGGTCGATGCCCAAGTTGAAATCATGCGTGACCGGCGACTGGCAGCTTGCACTGCGCGGCGGCTGTCCTTCGAACGCCTGCGTCAGCGCCGCCTGCCGATCGGCGGCGCACCACACGTCCACGGCCTTTTGCGCCGATGGCGTGCCCAGGCCGGTGCGCGGCCAGAACAGGTAATCGACCGCGATGCCGAGCTTGTTGATCTCGGCGATGTTGGCGTGGAACGCGCGGCAATAGGGACAATCCACGTCGGTGAATACGGTGACGGTGTACTTCGGATGGGCCGGCGCGTAGCGGATCATCTGCGCGGGCTCGAGTTTCGCGATCGCATCGCGGCGCAGGCGATCCATGGTCTGCGCGTTGAGCGGCGTATGCGTCGTGACGTCGAATGCTTCGCCTTGGATCACGTAGCGGCCATCGCCGGTCAGGTACAACACCTGCCCGTCGGCGATCGTCTGGTACAAACCGGCGATCGGCGTGCGGATGATCTGCTGCACCTTGGCACGGGGCGACATTTGCGCGATCGCCGTGGCAATGGCATTGCGCACGGCCGGTGCAACCGAGGCTGCGGATGCCGGCGCAACGGCTGCAGCGGCGGCGGCAGGTTGCGGGGAAGAGGAGCAGCCACCCAGCGCAAACAGGCAGAGCGCGAGCGCGCAAAAAAGTTTATGCATGGCGTTTCGTGGAGCGCGGCGGACGCGCGGTGAACGTGTCGCGATGCTAGCACGCAGTCATGGCCGAAACCGCGGCGCCTGACGGATCTTCAAAACGTCAGCCACCAGCAACCGCCGGATTCGACCAGCCCGAAATCGCGGGTCGTGCCATCGACGCCGCCGGTGGAAATGTCGAAGCCGGTCGGAGGCGACGCCGCGACGCTGGATGCGCCGGGAGGGTCGGACGTGGAGGCGGACGGCGGCCCGGCGTTCGTGTCCGCGAGCGGTGGTCCCGCCGCGCGCGCGATCGCGATGCCGGTGAGGGGTTGCTTCAACCATGCCGCCAGCGCCCGCAACGCGGCGCGCGCGGCGTTCTGGCCCATTCCGTTCCACAGGATCAATCCCGCAAGCTGGTTGACATCGCGGGTTGCGAAGGCGCCGGCGATGGCCTGGCGCAATGCTTGCGGCGATCCGGCGCAGACCGCGCTGAATGCATTGCCCTGAGCCGGTGCGCTCGTCGTCGATGGTGGCGCCGGTGTTCCGCACGGTTGTCCGGAAAACACCGGTTCACCGTGCGCGCCGATGCAACGGTAAACCGGCTGGCCGGTCTGCGCGTGCGCGAGCGGCACGCAGGCGAGCAGCGCAAGCAGGCACAACAGCTTGATGGACCAGGTGCACATACGCCCAATCGTTTGAAGCAACGATCAGGGATGATCGCACGATCAGTGGTCGAGCCGCTGCAACACCGAAATCGTCGCACGCGCGCGGTTCAGCGTATAGACGTGCAGGCCCGGTGCGCCGCCGTCGAGCAGGCGCTGGCACATCGCCGCCACCACGTCGGCGCCGAATTCGCGCACCGCGTCGGCGTCGTCACCGTACGCGGCCATGCGCTTGCCGATCCAGCGCGGGATTTCGGCGCCGCACATTTCCGAGAAGCGCCGCAATTGCGCGAAGTTCGCGATCGGCATCACGCCCGGCACGATCGGAATCGTGACGCCGGCTGCGCGCGCGTCATCGACGAAACGAAAATACGCATCGGCATTGAAGAAGTATTGCGTGATCGCGCCGTCGGCGCCGGCGTCCACCTTGGCCTTGAAGTGCTTCAAGTCGGCCTGCGCGTGATCCGATTGCGGATGGCATTCCGGGTAGCACGCGACCTCGATATGGAACCAGCCGTCGTGTTCGCGGCGGATGAAATCGACGAGGTCCGAGGCGTAACGGAAATCACCCGGCGAAGCCATGCCCGAGGGCAGGTCGCCGCGCAGCGCGACGAGGCGCTTGCAACCGAGCTTGCGATAGTCGGCCAGCAGCGCGCCGATTTCCTCGCGCGAACCGCCCATGCACGACACGTGCGGCGCCACTTCGAATGCGTGCGTCTCGCGCAGGTGCCGCACCGTGCGCGGCGTGTGCGTGAGCGTCGAGCCGCCCGCGCCGAACGTCACACTTACGAATTCCGGCGCCAGCGCCTTCAGCTTCGGCAGCGCGCGTTCCAGCTGCGCGCGCTGCTCGTCGGTCTTGGGCGGGAAGAATTCGAGCGAAATCGGGATCATCGCATCCGGCGTCCATATATCCTTCTATCAAGATAGAGAGAATTGTCTGCGGATGCAATGAACAAAACGAAACCGCCGGCTTGCGCTGGCGGCTTTTGCTTCGCTTCCCCCTTCCGCAGGAAGGGGGATTGAGGGGGATGGCTCTTGTCTTCGCGCGATGGCATCCCCCCGGTGCTGCGCACCGACCCCCTTCGTGCCGAAGGGGGTGGAATCTGGGCTTGTCTTCCCCCTTCCGCAGGAAGGGGGATCGAGGGGGATGGCTTTTGCTGTGATTCTTCGCGCGATGGCATCCCCCCCGGCGCTGCGCACCGACCCCCTTCCGTTGGAAGGGGGTGGAAGCTGCGGTTGCGCCTCGTCGCCTGTCTTCCCCCTTCCGCAGGAAGGGGGATTGAGGGGGATGGCTCTTGTCTTCTGCGCGACGGCATCCCCCGTGCTGCGCAATCGCGCTGCGCTCCGCCCCCCTTCCATTGGAAGGGGGTGATCGGCTACGCAGCCTTTTTCCACTGCCCCAACGCCGCCAACCCGTTGTCGCGCGCGCGTTCGACCACGATCTTTTGCGCTGCGGCGAAGTTGCCGGTCAAGTCCTGCGCCCACAGGTGCAGCGCGGCTTGCTGCATCGCACGGCCATAGGAGAACGACAGCGGCCACGGATGCGGGCCGAGGCGGTTCATCGCGTTCAAGTGCGCGGTGGCGTCCTCGTCGCTCTGGCCGCCGGACAGGAACACGATGCCCGGCAGCACCGCCGGCACGGAAGACTTCAGGCACAGGATGGTGGATTCGGCGACTTCCTCGACGCCGGCCTGCTCCGGGCAATCCTTGCCGGACACCACCATGCTGGCTTTAAGGATCGTGCCCTCCAGCATCACGTTGTGTTCGTACAGCGCCGAGAACAGCGAGCGCAGCGTGGCTTCGGTGACTTCGTAGCAGGTCTCGATATCGTGGTCGCCGTCCATCAGCACTTCGGGCTCGACCATCGGCACGATGCCGGCTTCCTGGCACAGCGCGGCGTAGCGCGCCAGCGCGTGGGTGTTGGAATCGATGCAGGTGCTGCTCGGCATGTCCTCGCCGATCGTGATCACCGCGCGCCACTTGGCGAATTCGGCGCCCAGCTTGACGTATTCGGCGAGGCGCTCGCGCAGGCCGTCGAGGCCTTCGGTGACCAGCTCGCCAGGGAAACCGGCCAGAGGCTTCGCACCCAGGTCCACCTTGATGCCGGGGATGATGCCGGCGTCCTTCATCACCTTGGTGAACGGCACGCCGGCCTTGGTGGACTGGCGGATGGTTTCGTCGTACAGGATCGCGCCCGAGATGTGCTGCGAAAGGCCCGGCGCGGTCAACAGCATTTCGCGGTAGGCGCGGCGGTTTTCTTCCGAGTCCGGCACGCCGACCGCGTCGAAGCGCTTCTTGATGGTGCCCGAGGATTCGTCGATCGCGATGATGCCCTTGCCCGGCGCAACCATGGCCTGCGCGACGGCTTCCATTTGATCGATGCTCATGACGGTGTTCCGCTGCTGTCGGTGGACCGCCAAGTATAGGCGAACAGGGGGGTTTTTGCCGTCGGCCGCGGAGCCGGCCGCCGCACCGTCCGCGTCCTACGTCTTGGAAATCCGCGCATGCGGCCGGGGCTGCGCGACCCTTTGATTGACCCAGCCGAAGCCGGCCTTGTGCGCATCCGCGATCAGCGCATCGCGCGCGGATTTGGCCGCCGCCGTGTCGCCGCCTTGTTCCAGCACGCGCAACGACGCCAGCCGCGCATCGAACGCGTATCCGGCCCATTGCCGCTTGGCTGCATCGTCGGCATACCCGCGCAGCGCGGCCAGCGCCTCGGCCGGGGAGCCGGCTTGCGCCCGCAATTCCGCCAGTGCGATGTCCAGCGTCAGGACTTCCTGGCGCGCCGTCACCTGGCTGCGCAAGCTGCGCGCACGGGCGGCGGCTGCGTCGCGTTCCGCCGTGTTGCCGAGCGCGGCGTCGCACAGCGCGAGCAGGCCCGAGGCGGTGGCTTCGCCCGGCGCTTCCTTTTGCGTGTTCCATTCGTGAGCCGAGGCCTGCAACGCGGCACGCGCCTTGCCCCACTGTAGGCGGCCCATCCAGATCTGGCCGAGTTCGAGTTGCGCGTTGGCGACGAAGAAGCCGTCGTTCGCGGCCGCTGCGCTGCGCTCGATCCTTTCGAAATCGGCAATCGCCTTGCCGGTATCGCCGCGATCGAGCGCAATTTGCGCGCATTCGAAGTCGGCAATGACCTGCGGCGAGGAACCGAAAGGCCGTGCCGCGTCGCGTGCCTGCACGCAGGTGGTCTGCGCGTCGTCGAGCTTTCCGCGCACGCGCAGCAGATCCGCATAGCTGGCCAATGCAAAGGCGAGATGGGACCGCGCCCCGGCTTGCCGGTCCAGCGCGATCGCCTGCCGGTATTGATTCGCCACTTCGTCACTTGCGGATTCATCCGATTCGACGGTGGCCAGGCCGGTGAGGCTCCAGGCTTGCCTTGTCAGATCCTCGGTTTCGCGTCCGATCCGCAGCGCCTCGCGCAGCGCGGTTTCCGTGCCGTCGCGATCACCGGCATTCCAGAGCATGCGCGACAAGTCGTCGTAGACGGCGGCCTCGCCACCCAGATCGCCGATGCCCTGGTAGATCGACATCGCGCGTTGGTACGTTTCGCGCGCGGCAGTGACCTGGTTCTGCCCGAACTGGAGATTGCCCAGGTTCTGCCACGCCTGCGCTTCGCCGTGCGGATTGCCGATGCGCCGGAAATCCGCCGCGGCCTGCCGCAACAGGGCGCCGGCTTCCGGCGTGGTGTCCAGCACGACCCCGAGCTGCAAACGGGCTTCTGCGATCAATCCGTCCTCGCCGCGTTCGCGTGCGAGCTGCAGCGCGCGCCGCGCGTGGGTTTCCACGAACGCCGCCGCGTCGCCTTGCGCGGATGCAAGCTGCACCGCCGCCAGTTCGATGCGGGGATCATCGGTGAGCGCAGGGAGTTTGCGGGCCGCCGCCAGCACCGCATCCGCTTGTGCGTGATCGCCGCCTGCAATCAGCGCCTTCACCAGTTGCAACCGGTAGTCGGGATCGCCGGGACGCAGGTCCGCGAGGCTTCGATACGCGGCGATCGCCTGCGCACGATCGCCTTGCAGGGCCGACTGTTGCGCGCGGATCTGCAATTGCTGTTCCTCGGGCAGGCCGTGCGCGTTCGCCACGGCCTGCTTCGACGCCGCAATCGCCTTGGCGCGGTATCCCAGCATCGACCACGCGCGCGCGAGATAGACATACGCGGGCGCATAACCGGGCGCCTGCGCGACCGCCAGCAACAACTCGTCGCGTGCGCGCGCGGCGTCGTAATTGCCGAGCGCATCCAGCGCGAAGCCGAGGTGACGTGCGACTTCCGCGCTTGGCGGTTGCGCGTTGGCGGTCAGCCGCAACGTTTCGGCAGTGGCCGGATGCAAGCCGAAGTCGCCGCGCAATCCGGCGCCGGCCTGCGCGACCAGTTGCGGAAGGTTGCCCACCGGTCCCGTCTGCGACAGCGTTGCCACCAGTTTTCCCGTCGCCGCGTCCTGCGCGGCAAGGTCGACGCGCAACTGCGGCGTGTTGGCGTCACCCGACACGAGATACGCACCGCTGAGCACGTAGCGCGCACCCAGCCGGCGCTGCAGCACGGCAAGGCTGGCCGGTGCGTAACCGCCGGCGCCGGGCGGGGCCAGATCCCTGCGCGCGGTGGCGACGAGTTCTTCGGACACGGCGTGCAGCCTGCCTTCCGCGCCGACTTCGGTGGCCAGCATCTGCTCCAGTGCGGGGCCGAGCCAGGCGTCCTTGGCGTTGCCGGACAGGTTGTTGAAATCGACGATCGCCACCGCGCCCGGATCCTGCGCGATGGCGGCGGGTGCGCCCGATCGTGATGCGCGCCAAGTGAACCATGTGCCCGATGCGATGGCGATCGCGAGCACGGCGGCAATCGCGTACGGCCAGCGCGCGGGTTTCCCGCTGTCCGTCTCGTCGTGCGGTTCGAACGCCACGGCGGGAGGCGCTTCCGCCGACAACGGCTGCGATGAGACCGGATTCGACGACGCGACAACCGCCGCGTCGCTGCCGCCCGCGGCAACATCCTGCATCGGCGCCACGAAGCGATAGCCCAGCTTGGGCACGGTTTCGATGTAGCGGTCTTCGTTGCCCTCGTCGCCCAGCGCGCGGCGGATCAGCCAGATGTGCTTGGTGAGGTTGGATTCGTGCACGAAGCCGCGCGGCCACAGCGCGGACATCAATTCGTCCTTGCTGACCACGTGCCCGGCGCGCTCGACCAGCAGCACCAGCGTGTCGAACACCTTGGGCGTCAGCGTCACCGGCTGCCCGCGCACCCGCAACCGGCGCTCGCGGACGTCCAGTTCGCAATCGGCGAAGCGGTACACCGCCTGCTCCTGCCCTGCATGTTCCTGAGCGGACACGGTTCTCGCCACGGCAATACCGGGGCTGGAATTCTGCCAGAAAAATGCCAGCACCCCGGAAACGACGGCGCATCCGGCCCGGTCCAGGCTCCCCGTCACCCGCCGCCGCGGGCCATCGTCAACCTCGTGAGGGAGCCAACGTGAACAAGAATCGCCATAGCCTGGTCTGGAGTCGTGCACGCAATCAACTCGTGGTGGCGTCGGAACTGGCCCGCCGCAAATCCGGCGCGGCCGCGTGCGGGTCGGCCGGTGTCCCCAGGCTGGCAGCGCTGGCCGCGGCGCTCGCCCTGGCATTGATGGTCGCGCCGCAGGCGATGGCGGCCCAGCCGGTCGTTCCCCCATCGCCGAGTGATGACGCTTCGGGGATGCACCATCACGCACACGGATTGCAACACCATGCGACCCAGCACGCGTCGTTGCAACTTCAACCCGCCGGTAGCGTGCACCCGCTGAACTCGCTGAGCGGCAACTGCGATGGATTCGACTTCGAATCTTCCGCCGGAAACTCTGCCACCGCGTGCGGAACGTTTGCCTACGCGAATGCCAACTACTCGTCGGCCTTCGGCGGAGGTTCAAATGCCAGCGGACAAGGCAGCACGGCCCTCGGTTACGACGCGAGGGCCGCGGGCGGTTACAGCACCGCGGTGGGCGGCCATGCCTATGCGTCCGGCAATGACTCGAGCGCCTTGGGTTACAAGAGTACGGCCAGCGGATTGAAAAGCGTGGCACTCGGCTACATCGCCAATGCCAAGGGCATGGGCAGCGTCGCGCTCGGCAAGAGCGCGTATGCCAGCGCGAAGTACACCAGCGCGCTGGGCGGACAGGCGCTGGCCACCGGCAACCACGGCACCGCGGTCGGCTACTTCGCGCACGCAACCGGCAATTACACGACCGCGCTCGGTGGTGCTTCGGTGGCGTCCGGCGCCAACAGCAGCGCGCTGGGTTTCGGCGCGACCGCGTCGGGCAACAACAGCACTTCGCTGGGCGAGAATTCCGCCGCCACGGGCGCGAATGGCACCGTCGTCGGCTACCACGCGGCGGCCGCGGGCGTCGGCGGCGCGGCGTTCGGCTACAAGGCCTCGGCCGCGCACACCGACAGCATGGCGCTGGGTCTGTCGGCGTATTCGTCGGGCGATTTCGGCACCGCGGTCGGCGCGCTCTCGGTGGCATCGACCTACGCGACCGCCGTGGGCGTCAACGCCAGCGCGACGGGCAGCAACGGCACCGCGCTGGGCCGCTTCGCGAACGCGTCGGGACTCGATGCCACCGGCCTCGGTGCCGGATCGAACGCGGCAGGCAGAAAGAGCATCGCGATCGGATTCAGCGCGAGCGCGGGCAGTTCGACCAGCGGAACGCAAGCCTTCGCGCTCGGTTCGAGCTCGGTCGCATCCGCCGACAATTCCACCGCGCTCGGCGGCGCGATTGATCTCAATGGCGACGGAACGATCGAATCCGGCGAATACACGCTTGCCAGCGGCGGCTTGTCGATGGCGCTGGGTTCCGCCGCGCAGGCCACGCAGACCAATGCCACCGCCGTCGGCGCCGAGTCGCAAGCCACGGCTGCCGGAGCGACCGCGCTCGGCAGTTTGGCGGAGGCCACGGGCAGCAGTTCGGTCGCGATCGGTTACGGCTCGATCGCCACGGTAGCCAACACCGTGTCGTTCGGCGGCAATGGCGCCTACCGGGAGCTGGTCAACATCGCCGACCCGACCGCGGCCCATTCGGCGGTGAATCTCGAATACCTGCAAGCCCACTACACGGGACACGATGCGTTCACCGCGCTCGGCGCCGAGATCGACCAGTTGCAACAACAAGTTGCCGCGCTGGACAAGTCCCTCGACATGAGTTCAGCCGTCAACGCAACAGCGTCCGCCGTCAGTACGACAGTATCGGTTTCAACCAGCGCAACGGTTGCGCCGATGCAACCGCAGGAAACGGCCGGCGTGCAGGGTGGCCCCGCCAACGCTGCCGCGGTCAGCGCCGCCAATACCTACACCGACCAGCAAACCCAGGAAGCCTTGTCTTCGGCCAAGACCTACACCGACGCGCAAAGCGCGCAGACACTTTCCTCGGCCAAGGCGTACACCGATGCGGCCGTCGCGGACGTGGCTTCGGACCTTTCCACGTTCGAGCAGCAGACCAACGCGCGCTTCAATGAACAGGACCGGCGCATCGATCGGCTGGGCGCGATGAGCGAGGCCTCTTCGCACATGGCGATGAGCGCAGCCGGCGCCGGCGAAAACGGCCGGTTGGCCGCGGGCGTGGGCTTCTACAACAGCCAGGCCGCGGTTTCAGTCGGCTACGCGAGAAGCCTGGGCGCGCACGCCACGTTCAATATCGGAGCGTCCGCCAGCAGCTCGGAAGTCTCGGGCGGCGTGGGTTTCGGTGTGGATCTTCCGTAGCAGTCGTGCCGGCAATGTCCGAAACCAGCCACGGCAGGATTTCTCCCAGAAAAAAGCCAGCGTCGCGGAAAGGATTTTCCGCGCGCGGGCGAGCAGTCTCGATTCGCCATGAGCGCGGCGTCGCTGAACGCGTTGCCGTATTGCCACCCACCGGAGATCGATCATGAAACGCAAAAACCTTGCACTTTCAGCGGTGCTCGCCTGCACCGCGCTGGGTGTCGGCATCGCGGGCGCACGGGATTTCAAATCGGCGGCGCCGATGGACCAGCTCAGTGAATTCGTCGGCAACGGCGTGTGCACCGGCAGCGTGATGGCGATGGGCAAGACGCCCAGCCACGCCAGCACCGGCAAATACCACAGCGAGAAAACGCTGGACGGACACTGGATCGTCATCCACTACGACGAGGACTCGGGGGCGGGCGTTGCGAAGCCGTACCACGTCATCCAGTACATCAGCTACGACCCCACGAAACAGCGCTTCGTCAGCGTGGCTTTTGACAACTCGAGTCCCGGTTACAGCGTGGGCAGCGGCACCGGCTGGAAGCAGGGCGACGCGTTCACCCTGGACGAAACACAGGTCATGGGCGGCAAGCCCGTTGTTTTCCGCGACACCTTCACCCGCAGCGGCTCGAACGTGTCGACCCACATCGGAACGATGCGGGACGAACACGGCAAGTGGGTCAAGACCGACGAGGAAGACTGCAAGCCGTTGTGAAGCCGCAACAGGAATGCGCGACGGCATGTCGATGTCGCGCCGGATTCTTTTTTTTCGTACCCGCAACACAACGAGGAGGTTGCCATGTTCAAACGCAAGGGTTTTTCCAGTCTGCTGATCGTGCTGGCAAGTTGCGCCGTGTTTGCCGCGGCCCCGGCTCTCGCGGCCGATTTTCCGGCCGGAACCTACATGGATTCCGGCTTCACCCTGAGCTTCGACGGCAACGGGCATTTCCGCGGCAGCCAGAAAGACACGCTGAAGGTCGAAGGCGATTACGCGGTGAGCGGCGACCAGCTGAAGTTCACCGACACCGGTGGTCCGTGGGCCTGCCCTGCGCAGCAGGTCGGTACTTATCGCTGGAAGTCCGATGGCGGCGCGTTGACTTTCAGCAAGGTCAGCGACGCCTGCAAGGACCGGGTCGGCAGCCTGACTGCACACGCCTGGAAGAAATGACTCGAAGCGCGCGCAACCCGGCCGTGGCGCCGGGTTGTGCCTTGTTCCCGGAGCAACCGATGAAAACCCCAATGCTGATCACCACCTCGATGCTGCTCATCCTCGCCAGCCTCGCTGCGCGCGCAGACGACGACGCCTGCCAAAAGATCAGGGCCGCCAACATCAAGACCGGCAGCCACGGCGCGCAGCTGAAGATGACCGGCTATGGCTTCGCGCAGGACACGCCGAAGCTCTATGCCTTCGGCGATCACGCCTGCGCGTATTTGCGCGACGAGACGGTGGACGGCCAGGCGGCGGCGGTATATCGCGAGCAGTACAAGGGCAGCAGCGGCTCGACGACCGCGACGATCTGGATTTCCAGATCCTCGGGCCGCCTGCTGCGCGAGGAACAGGACGGCGACATCACCGGCAAGGGCAAGGGCCACATTTCCTATCGCTGGAGTTCGACGCCGTGAACGTCCCGGCGCGCGCGCTGCCGCGGTTGCACGATCGCCGGCTCTTCATCGGTGCGTCGATCGGCATCATCGCGATCGTGTTCGTGGGATTCGCGCGCTCCTATTTCCTGCGTCCGCTTTTTCATCGCGATTCGCTGCCACTGCTGTTGCACGTGCACGGTCTGGTGATGTTCGCGTGGTTCGCGCTGTTCTTTGTGCAGACCTGCCTGATCGAAACGCACCGGGTGTCGCTGCACCGCAAGCTTGGAATCATCGGCGTCTCGCTCGCGATCGTGATGCTGTTCCTCAGTCCTTACGTCGCATTCCACGCGGCCGCGCGCGATGTGCATGCGCACGATCCAGCGGCAGAATTCGATCTCGCCATCCTCGGCTACGACTGCGTGATCGTCGCGTTGTTCGCCGGCTTCGTCGCCTGTGCGATCGCGATGCGCAGGCGCGGCGATTTTCATAAACGGCTGATGTTGCTGGCCACGTTGAGTCTGTTGACGCCTGCGATCGGGCGCATCGTGCACGCCCCGTTGCCGAGCGTGCTGGCGGGCGATGTGTGCGTGTTGTTGTGCGTGGCAGCGGATTCCTGGCTGCACCGTTGCCTGCATCCGGCTCTTCTGCTCGGAGCACCGCTGATTATTGCGGCCACTTATCTCGCTTACGTCGGCGTGGGCACGGACGCGTGGATGCATTTCGCGCGCGCATTGGTAACGTGACTGCACCGCCTCGGGAGGCAGAATGAAAACGCATAATTCGATGGTCATCGTCGCGTCGTTCGCTATCGCCGGCATGCTCTTCGGCTCTCCAGCCCATGCCGACGACGCTTCGTGCAAACCCGTTACGGACGCCACTGCCAAACTTGCGAAGACGCCCTACCACGAGGTGTCCACGGTCGACGGCAAACCTTTCGAGAAAATCCATACGACCACCACGTTGTCGATGCGCATCAACAACGGCAAGTGGATGACGGTGCCGATGACGCCGCAGGAGGTTCTGGACGCCACGCGCGAAACCGGGTCGTACTCCAATTGCAAGGTGCTGCGAACGGAAATCGTGGATGGTCAGCGCGCGACCGTTTATGTCGCGCACCGCATTTCGCCCGGCACTTCAGTGCCGAGCCAGGACGACCAGATCTGGATCGCCGCGAATGGCCTGACGTTGAAAACCGTTTCGGACACGCAGATGAAAGGCCGCAAGGTGCACGCTGAATCGCACGTGACATACGACAACGTGCACGCGCCAGCGGGAGCACAGTGATCGCATGAACGCGCGCGTCCTGCCAAACGTTGGAGAACACCGCTACTACGTCGCTGCCGCGATCGGCGTGATCGTCGTGGTATTGGCGGGTTTCAGCATCGATGTTCCACTGCTTTCGCACCTAGGCAGTGTGAGCGTGCTGGTGCGCGCGCATGGCTTGATCATGCTGACCTGGATTGCGCTGTTCTTCGCGCAAGCACTGCTGGTCGCGCGCCATCGCGTTGACCTGCACATGCGGCTGGGCATCTTCGGAGCTGTGCTGGCGATCGCAGTCGTCGTCGTAGATTCGGCGACGTTGATTACCGCCGCGCGGCTCGGTGGTGAGCACATGCCCCCGCATATGCCCGCGCCGCTGTTCCTTGCGCTCGGATCGGTCAGTTTGTTCACCTTCGCAGTCCTCGTCGGCTCGGCGATCGTCCAGCGCAAGCGACGCAGCGACTGGCACAAGCGTCTGATGCTGCTGGCCATGCTCCTGCTGCTGGATGCCGCGCTGGCGCGCTTCATCAACCACTACACATCGTGGACGGTGGATTCCTCGACCGTGCGCAATCTTCTCGTCCTCTCCTGCATCGCCGTCGACACCTTGCGCCATCGCCGCTTGCACCCGGCCTTCGTGATCGGCGGAGCGCTCGTGTTCGGCAACGATTATGTAGCGACATGGATGGCAGCCACGCCTGCATGGCTGCATCTCTCCCAGGCATTGTCGATTCGATAGACGAGGATTCTTGCGATGAACGCAAAGGCTCGATTGGTCCCGTGCTGCCTCGCCGCACTGTGCGTTTTGAGCGCCTGTTCGCAAAGCGCCGCTCCTTCGCAAACCGGCGCAACGATGAGCCCGGCTTCGACGGCGGCGCCAACCAACGACGGCGGCAACAAGGTTTCCAGCAATCCCTGCGACGTGATCACCGCCGCCGACGTGGCCGGCATCCTCGTCACGCCCGCGACGCGCAAGGATGGCTCGGAGCCTGGCTCGTGCAGGTATGAAACGCAGACCCATGGTCAGGTTGCCATCAACGTCGCGCAAGGCGACAGCGCGAATTTCTGGTGGTCGCTCGCGACCACCTCGCAGGGAGCAAATGTCCCTCTCGCCGGGGTCGGCGACAAGGCGCTGTACAACAAGTTTTCCGGGGGGCGACCACTGATCGCCCGCAAGGGCGACATGACCTGTTACGCCGACGTCGTGGGTTACGACAACAGCGGTGCCATGGACTCGATCACCAAGGATCGGGGCGAAGCGCTCGCGCGCAAGCTCGGCGCGCTGTGCACGAAGGTCTTCGCCGCCCACTGAGTAGCGCTGCCACGCGGGCCCGCGCGGCCCGCGCCTCAAGCGGAGAAATCGTCATGAACTGTCCACAATGCCAATATCCCAATACCGAAAACGCGCGCTGCTGCGCGCAATGTGGCATGGCGTTCCAGGCTGTTCCCGCGGTTTCCGCAGCGCCAGTGCAGACCACAGCCGCTCCACCCTCGCGCAGCAACAAGACCGTACTGATCGTGCTGGGCGTGCTTTTCGGAATCCTGCTGCTGTTCGTGGTCGGCATCTACACCGCCTTCCACATGGTCGCGAACAAGGTGCGTGCGCTGGCGGGCGGCGATCAGCAGACTTCGTCGCAGGCGCAGGATGCGTCACACAACGGCGACACGCAACAAGGCGCGCAAGTTACGGGCAACGTGATCGGCAGCCTCCTCGGCACCGACGCGAAGGGCAAGTCGGATATCGGCAAGGCGTTGAACAACGTCGCGCAGGCCCGCCGGCAGATCGGGCAGCACGACAAGGCGGCCGGCAACAACGGCGCGCCCGATGCACAGGACACGCAACAAGCGATGGGCGCGGTCGGCGGTTTGCTGGGCGCGCTCGGCGGTTCGCTCGGCGGCGCGCATCGCCATGACCCGGCGGATTTCCACGCGCTCGAATCGCTGTTGCCCGCGGCATTGCCCGGCATGCAACGCGGCACGCCGCGCGGCGAAGCCGACCAGGCGATGGGCATCAAGACCAGTGCGGCCGACGTGGATTTCAGCGGGCCCGGCGACGCGCGCGTCAGTGTGTCGATCAAGGACGCGACCGCGTTTTCGGGCCTCGCGGGCGTCGCGGAAATGGCGAATGCGCAGCAATCGGAGCAGGGCGACAGCTACGAGAAGAACGAAACGATCGGCGGCCGCAACGTCCACGAAAAATGGGACGCGCACTACAAGCACGGCGAACTCTCGCTGATCGTGGCGAAGCGCTACGGCGTGGACGTGCGCGGTGACAACGTGGACATGGACGCGCTGAAGAATGCACTCGCGCAGATTGATCTCGGCAAGCTCGAATCGATGAAGGACGCCAACCCGCAGGCGCAATGAATCATGATGAAGCCGCCTGCCTTCTTGCGCTCCGCCTTCTGTCGCATCGCGATTGCATCGATCGCGGTCGTGCCGTTGGCCGCGTGCCGGCATGCGCATCGGACGCCCGCGCCGCCGGCCATCGACTGGCGCACCAGTCCGCTCGATCTGAACCTGCGCGGCATGAACGGCAAGAGTTATCTGTTCCGCTGTCCAGTCGGCAAGCCCGCGCCGGAATCGGTGACCGGCAGCGGCGTGTACACCGATGCGTCATCGATCTGCGCCGCCGCCGCGCACGCCGGTGCGATCGATGCGCAACGGGGCGGCGTGGTGATGATCCAGATCCTGCCGGGACGGGACGGTTATCTCGGCACCACTCAGAACTTCATCCACAGCGCGGACTACGCGCATGCCTGGGGCGGCAGTTTCGCGGTGCTGTCGGCCGACGACTTCGCTGCGGGCAGAAAGCCGTAGCGCACCTTCACTCGATCAGGAGAGCCACCATGCAACATCAGAAACGTCCGTCGAATCGCCGCGGCTGGATCGTTGCCGCTTGCCTCCTTGGCGCGGTGACCGTGCCAACCGCGATGGCAGATTGCCCGCCCGGTTACCGTGCCAAGGCCGGGCACTGCATTCCAGCACCCGAACACCCGCACCGACCGTACGTTGCGAAGTCGAACGTGCATGTGCCGGCCGCGGTCTCGCCACTGCATGCGAAGCCGCACGCGTTCGCGCCGAAGGCCATCGATGCATCGAAGGTAAAGCCGCAGCCGGGCGTTCCGATCGAACGGCACGCGGACGCGTCGAGCACACACGGCATCATTTTCGTCGGCGGCAAGAACAAGGCTGCGCTGAATCCGCAGCCGATTCCGCCGGGCCATGCGAAGCCGGTCGTGCCCAGGAAACCGCATTGGGACCTCAAGGCCAGTTGAATCCGCTGCCACCTTCACGCGCCGGCCGGCGCGCACTGATCAACCGGGAGAGCATCGTGCGTACCTTCAATTACAAACTATTCGTCCTTTCCGCAATCCTGGTCGTGCTGGCCGCGTGCTCGAATGCCGCCAGCACGGCAGCGCCGACTGCGCCCGCGAAGGCCGGCGTCGACGCCAAGACGTACTGCGCCAAGTTGCAGCCCGCGGTGCAGTCGAACATGAAAATCCCGCTCAGCCTGTTCAAGGCCGACGACGGCCATTCGGATGACATGAATGCCGGCGATCCGACCTACATGAGCTGCATCTTCGATTCGAGCGGAAAGCGCATCACGGTGATCACGCGCGCAAAGGACGACGAGATGGAACGCGACCAGCGCAATGGATTGACGCCGGTTTCCGGCTACGGCGACCAGGCGTTCTACTCGGGCGAGAAGGGCGGGCAACTACGCTGGGTGGACGTGGTGCGCGGCGGTGACTTTTGCGAAGCGCTGCTGGGCGTCGAGCCTTCCGATCTCGGCAACGGCGATTACGTCAAGACCGGTGGACAGATTTGCGTCGCCGCGTTGGGCGCAAGATAAGCGCGCGCGTTCAAGCAGGAAAGCGGCGGCCGCCCTGCGACGCCGCTTCAGACGATGCCCCGGACGATCAGCGGTATGCCTGCGGGAAATCCTTCAGCACGCACGCATCCGTGATCTGCTTGCGCGCGGCGGGATCGGCGGGCAGGTTGAAGGGGATGACGATGTAGGTGAACACCGGCGAGCGCGCGGCGTTGTTCGCGCCCGGCGTGTAGTGCATGTCCTTGACCGCGCTCGCGGCGACCGTTTTCAAATCGCCGTCGGGAATTGTCTTGCGCACCACGATGTCGCGGGTCACGCCATCCGAACCGATCATGTAGGTGACGGCGGAACACGTGGGCTTGCTCAGGTTCACGCCGCTGTTGGGCACGTCCACGTCGAGCGATGTGTTGGTCATCACCCAATAGTCGTTCAGATGGTCCGGCTGCACGGCCTGTACGTTGGGGCCGACCGCCGCATGCGCGGACATGCAGATGGACAGCACGCCAAGGGCCGCGATCGTCGAGCTGTGCCTTTTCATGGCTTTTTGCCTGCTTGCGTCGAGTTGATCATGGCCTGCACCTGTTGCGGGAAGTCGGTCATTTCGCACTTGGCTTTGAGTTTTTCCATAAACAAAGCCGTGTTTAAGGAGAATGTGACAACTTGGTATGTGTAAACCGACGTGCGTTGTTTGTTCATGGGCGCTGGAACGAAGTGCGATTGAATTGCAGAAAGCATGGCAGATTGTTCGATTTCCTTACGCGCAGAGACATTGGTCAAATCGCTGTGCCATACACGTACATTGGAGACGCTGCCATCGCTGTGGATTTCCAAAGCAACAGCCACGCAGCCTTGCGCGCCGGCCTTGATTGCATCGATCGGATACTGGGGTGGAGGATTGTCGTGTGACGGCAACCAAAAGGATTTCAGATCGGATTCGGAAACCACCTGAACTTGGTCGTCGGCAGCCAGCGTGTGAGAACAGAAAGCCAGTATTGCGATTGCAAACAGAACGCCCCATCGATTCGTCTTGTTCGACATCCTGCTCTCCTCATTTGCCCCTACAAATCCCGCAAGCTCTCCGCAATCCCGTCCGCGCCCACGCTCAGCAGCTTCAGCGTATTGGTGCCGCCGCCGCGGCCGGTATGGTCGCCGTGGGTCAGCAGCACGCGGTCGCCTTCAACGAGGTCGCCGCGCTGGAACAGTTGCCGCACGGCTTCGCGCACCACCAGCGCGGGATAGGTGTCGTGGCCGGCGAACGGGATCGGGCGAACGTCGCGCAGCAGCAGCATGCGGCGGCGCGCTTCCGCGCTGGGCGTCAGTGCGTAGATCGGCACGGACGAGCGGTAGCGCGACAGCCATTGCGCGGTGGTGCCCGATTCGGTCAGCGCGATGATCGCCCGCACGGGCATTTGCGTGGCCAGGAACATCGCCGCCATCGCGACGGCCTGGTCGGTGCGGTCGAGGCGGTGGGTGAGGTTGGAGATGTCCTCGGTCGGTTCGAACTGGCGTTCGGCGCCAAAGCAGATGCGGCTCATCGCGGCGACCGCGAGGTCAGGGTGCTTGCCGGCCGCGGATTCCTGCGACAGCATCACCGCGTCGCTGCCGTCCAGCACCGCGTTGGCGACGTCGAGCACTTCGGCGCGGGTCGGGATCGGCGACTCGACCATCGATTGCAGCATCTGTGTCGCGGTGATCACCGCGCGGTTGCGCGCCAGCGATTCGCGGATGATCTTCTTCTGCAAACCCGGCAATTCGGCGTCGCCGATTTCGACGCCGAGGTCGCCGCGCGCGACCATCACCGCGTCGGAGGCGTCGATGATTTCTTCCAGCTTCTCGATGGCCTCGGCGCGCTCGATCTTGGCGACCAGCCAGGCGTTGCCGCCGGCCTCGCGCAACAGTTCGCGCGCCTCGTTGATGTCGGCGGCGGAACGCACGAAAGACACCGCGAGGAAGTCGGCGCGCAGTTGCGCGGCCAGCTTGATGTCGGCGCGATCCTTGTCCGACAACGCGCCGAGTGAAAGTCCGCCGCCCTTGCGGTTGAGGCCCTTGCGGTCGGACAGCTTGCCGCCGACCGTGACGCGGCAATGGATCTGCTCGCCCTCGATCTTTTTGACTTCGAGTTCGACCAGGCCGTCGTCCAGCAGCAGCCGGTCGCCTTCCTTCACGTCCTGCGGCAGGCCGAGGTAGCTGACGCCGACGCGCGTGGCGTCGCCGGGCGGTGCGTCGGCGCGGCAATCGAGCGTGAAGGCGGCGCCGGGTTCGAGCAGCACCGGCCCGTTGGCGAATTTCTCGACGCGGATCTTCGGGCCTTGCAGGTCAGCCAGCACGCCGACTTCGCGATTGAGCCTCGCCGCGGCGGCATGCGCCTCACGCGCGCGCCGCAGGTGATCCTCGGGCTTGCCGTGCGAGAGGTTCAGGCGCACCACGGCCACGCCTTCGCGCAGGATGTTTTCGAGCATGCCGGGCGCGTCGGTGGCGGGCCCGAGGGTGGCGACGATGCTGGTGCGGCGGGTCTTGTTGTTCATCCCGCCACGCTAGCACAAGGACCGCACGGCGTCGCGTGGCAGGCGCGTCGTCGTTGCAACCCCTCGTCATTCCGGGGCCGTTCGCGGTTTCATCGCGAACGGAACCCGGAATCCATTTTGATCTTGCTTGAACGGGTGAAAATCAAAATGGATTCCGGATCGCCGCTTCGCGGCGTCCGGAATGACGAAGATGATGAACTGGAATGTCCCTCAGAACTTCGGCTTTTCCGGCGCGTTTCGGTAGCGCTCCACCGACTCGCGAATCTCCGCGCGCGCGGCTTCGACATTGCCCCAGCCGGACACCTTCACCCACTTGCCCTGTTCGAGGTCCTTGTAATGCTCGAAGAAATGCGCGATGCGGTCGCGCCAATGCTGGGGCGCGTCGTTGATGTCGCGGATGTGCGCGTAACCCCTGAACACCTTGTCACCCGGCACGACGATCAACTTGGTGTCGTGGCCGGCCTCGTCGTCCATGTTGAGCAGTCCGACGGGACGGCAGCGGATCACCGAGCCGGCGATCAGCGGCAGCGGCAGCAGCACCAGCGCATCGACCGGATCGCCATCGCCCGAAAGCGTGCCGGGGATGTAGCCGTAGTTGCACGGGTAGCGCATCGGCGTGGACAGCACGCGATCCACAAAGATCGCGCCGGACGCCTTGTCGACTTCGTACTTGACGGGTTCGGCGTCCTTCGGGATTTCGATGACGACGTTGATGTCGTCCGGCACGTGGTTGCCGGCGGGGACGAGGTCCAGGCCCATGGGAGAAGTCCTTCGGTAAACCCGCCATTTTACGCGCGATGGCCCGCGCAAGCACGGTTGCCGGATTCAGGCTTCAGCGTGCGCCGTAGTGGTAACGGCACATCACGATCACGAGATCATTTCCTTGCACCTCGTAGACAAGCCGATTGACGTCGTCGATGCGGCGTGACCACGCACCGCTCCAGTCGCCGCGCAGGGGTTCGGGCTTGCCGATGCCGGTGAAAGGTTCGCGCGCGGTCGCGTCGATCAGCGTGTTGATGCGGCGGACCAGCTTGCGGTCGATTTCCTGCCAGTGCTTGTAATCGGCCCAGGCGTGGTCGGTAAAAATGATCCGGCGCGCCATGTCAGCGACGCTTGGCCTTGGCAGCGGCTTTGGTGCCGCGCTTCACTCTGCGTGCTGCGGCCTTGTACGCCGCAGGCTTTTCGTGAACCGACGGAACGTGTGCGGGGAAACCGGGTCGTGACTTGGCGCGGCCGGCGCGTGCCTGCGCCAGCGCCTCCGTAAGCCGCCGCGCATTCGCGGGACTCGCGAGCAGATAGTTGGTTTCCTGCCAGCTGTTCCACTCGGCCAGCGACATCACCACCACGTCGTCGGCATCGCGGCGGGTGATGATGGTGACGTCGGCGTCTTCGATGACGCGATCGAAGACGGCTTTCAGGTTGCTGCGGGCTTCGGAAAAATTGACGGTGCGCATGTTGAATACTCGTACGATTGCACGTACAAGTCTAGCGTGGTGTACTGCAAGAAAAAAGCCCCGCTATGCGGGGCTTTCGATTCAGCCCTGCTCAAAGTTTCATTGCAACTTGTCCCACAGGAAATCGTACGCCAGCGCGTGCATCGTGGCGGCCTGAGCGTTGTCGGCGCCGGCGCCGTGGCCGCCTTCGGTGTTCTCGTAGAACCACACGTTCTTGTAGCCCATGGCCTCCATCTTCGCTGCCATCTTGCGCGCTTGCACCGGGCCCACGCGATCGTCGCTGGTGGTGGTGTAGAACAACACGTCGGGGTAGTGCGTGTCCGGCTTGACGTTCTGGTACGGCGAGAAGGTCTTGATGAAGGCCCACTGCTGGGGATCATCCGGATTGCCGTATTCGGCGATCCACGATGCGCCGGCGGACAGATGCACGTAGCGCTTCATGTCGAGCAGCGGCACTTCGCAGGCGATCGCGCCGTAGAGCTGCGGATATTCGGTGAGCATGTTGCCCATCAGCAGGCCGCCGTTGCTGCCGCCTTCGGCGCCGAGGTGTTCGGGTGAGGTGACGCCGCGCTTGATCAGGTCTTTCGCAACCGCTGCGAAATCTTCGTACGCCTTTGGACGGTTGGCCTTGAGCGCGGCCTTGTGCCATGACGGGCCGTACTCGCCGCCGCCGCGGATGTTGGCGATCACGTACACGCCGCCGCGTTGCAGCCACGCGCGGCCGATCGAGCCCGAGTAATGCGGCAGCAGCGAGACCTCGAAGCCGCCGTAGCCGTATTCCAGCGTGCGGTTCTTGCCGTCGAGCTGCATGCCCTTCGGTGCGATCTCGAAGTACGGCACACGCGTGCCATCTTTCGAAGTCACGAAGTGCTGGCTCACTTCGAATTTCGAAGCATCGAAGAACGCCGGCTCCTGCTTGATCTTCTTCGCGGGTTCGCTGCCCAGCACGCCGCGTTCCAGCGACGGCGGATCGAGGAAGCCGGTGACGGTGAGCCAGTATTCGTCGGAGTGATCCGGGTCGGTATCGACCACCGCGACGGTGCTGAACTTCGGCGCGCCCGGCAGCGCTTCGCGCGCCCACGCGCCATTGCCGGAAGCCGGCGGCGTCAGCACGTCGAGGCGGCTTTTCACGTCGTCGAGCACATCGAGGATGACGTGGTGCTGCGTCCAGGAATAACCCGCCAGCGCCGTGTGCGCATCGGGCGTGAACAACGCGGTGAAATCGCGCTTGCCGGCCATGAAGTCGTCGAAGTTCATCGCGATCAATGCACCGGCCGGCCAGGTCTTGCCGCCGACCGTCCACGGCGACTTCGTCTGCACCAGCAGCCATTGGCGATGCACGTCGGCGTTGGCGTCTTCCGGCACGTCGACCTTCGTCAATTTGCCGTCCTTCGACTGGTACATGTCGCCGTGGAAGAAATCCTTCTGCACGTTGACGAAGTCGCGTTCGAAGCCTTTCGTGCGATCGTGGTATGCGCTGATCGCCAGGTCGTCGGGCTTGCCTTCGTACACCAGCTTCGCCGCCGACAACGGCGTGCCGCGCGTCCATGCCTTGACGATGCGCGGATAGCTCGACTTGGTCATCGAACCCGGTCCGAAATCGGTGCCGACGTAAACATGGTTGGCGTCGATCCAGCCGATCTCGGTTTTCGCGACCGGCAGGAAGAAGCCGCCCTTCACGAACGACTTCGATGGCAGGTCGAACTCGCGCACTTCGACCGCGTCGCCGCCGCCCGGCGACAGCGACACCAGGCAATGCACGTAGTCGGGCTTCATGCATTCGGCGCCCTTGAATACCCACTTCTTGCCTTCGGCTTGATTGAGTGCGTCGATGTCCAGCACCGTTTCCCACTTGGGGTCGGCCTTCTCGTACTCGGCCAGCGTGGTGCGCCGCCAGATGCCGCGCGGGTGCGCCTTGTCCTGCCAGAAGTTGTAGAGGTAATCGCCCATCCGGTTGACGTACGGAATGCGCGCCTCGGAATCGAGCACTTCCAGGATCTGGCTGCGGGTCCTGTCGAACTCCGACGATTCCATGAAGGCTTTTTTCGTGACCGCGTTCTGCGCGTGCACCCAGTCCATCGACCTGGCGCCGTGGATGTCCTCGAGCCACAGGTACGGATCGTCGGTGGCCGCGCTCGCTGCCGGAGCGCCGGATGAGGAGGGAGGATTTGCCATGGCGATGCCTGTGGTCGTGGCGCCCAATGCCAGCAAAAACCAGACGGGTTTCATGTTCGACTCCCCAGTGCGGCGAAAGGTGGCGGCGAGTGTCGTGCCGGCATGCCCTCGGTGCAAGTGACGAATAGCATGGGTGTCGCAAACGAAAAAGCCCCGCACGACGCGGGGCTTTCTGGTGTACGGGATCAGTCGAGATCAGTGCACCGCGAGCAGCGGGATGATCAGTTTCCCTCACCCCAGCGCTACGCGCTCGGCCTGCGGCCGCCTCTCCCGCAAGCGGGAGGGGGGAGTAGGTGCCGTGCGGGTTCGTTTTCGATGCTGCTTCGTGAACTCCTTCAGTGCACCATCAACAGGGGGATTATTAGAAGGGCCACGATGTTGATGATCTTGATCAGCGGGTTCACCGCCGGGCCCGCGGTGTCCTTGTACGGATCGCCCACGGTGTCGCCAGTCACCGCGGCCTTGTGGGCTTCGGAACCCTTGCCGCCGAAGTTGCCGTCCTCGATGTACTTCTTGGCGTTGTCCCAGGCGCCGCCGCCGGTGGTCATCGAGATCGCGACGAAGAGACCCGTGACGATCGTGCCGATCAGCACGCCGCCGAGCGCTTCCGGACCCAGGATGAAGCCGACCAGGATCGGCACCACCACGGGCAGCAAGGACGGGATGATCATTTCCTTGATCGCGGATTTCGTCAGCAGGTCGACCGCGCGCGAGTAATCCGGCTTGCCCGTGCCTTCCATGATGCCCTTGATCTCGCGGAACTGGCGGCGCACTTCTTCCACCACCGAGCCGGCCGCGCGGCCCACCGCTTCCATCGCCATCGCGCCGAACAGGAACGGCACCAGGCCGCCGATCAGCAGGCCGATGATCACCATGTGGTTGGACAGCGCGAAGTCGAACGTGAAGCCCGGATGCTGCAGCGACAGGTTGTGCGTGTAGTCGGCGAACAGCACCAGCGCGGCAAGACCGGCCGAACCGATCGCGTAACCCTTGGTCACGGCCTTCGTCGTGTTGCCGACCGCGTCCAGCGGATCGGTGACGCCGCGCACGTCGTCGGGCAGGCCGGCCATCTCGGCGATGCCGCCAGCGTTGTCGGTGATCGGACCGTAGGCGTCCAGCGCCACGATCATGCCGGTCATCGACAGCATCGCGGTGGCCGCGATCGCGATGCCGTACAACCCAGCCATCCAGTAGGACGCATAGATCGCCGCGCATACCGCGAGCACCGGCAGCGCGGTGGCCTTCATCGACACACCGAGGCCCGCGATGATGTTGGTCGCGTGGCCGGTGGTCGACGCGTGCGCCACGTGCCGCACGGGCTTGTATTCGGTGGCGGTGTAGTACTCGGTGATCACCACGATCAGCGCGGTCAGCACCAGACCCGTCAGCGCCGAACCGAACAGGTTGGCGCCGCTGATGACGGTGGCGCCGTTTTCGATCGAAAAACCGGCCGGGAACATGGCGCGCGTGATGAACCAGAACGCGACCGCGGCCAAGACGGCCGACACGATCACGCCCTTGTACAGCGCGTTCATGATCTTGCCCTTGCCGGACGTGCGCACGAAATACGTACCGATCACCGAGGCGATGATCGAGGCCCCGCCCAGCACCAGCGGATAGAGCGTCGCGGTGAGGTTGCCGGCGGCCAGCACGCCACCCATCAGCATCGTCGCGACCAGCGTCACCACGTAGGTTTCGAACAGGTCGGCCGCCATGCCGGCGCAGTCGCCGACGTTGTCGCCCACGTTGTCGGCGATCACCGCGGGGTTGCGCGGATCGTCTTCCGGAATGCCCGCTTCGACCTTGCCCACGAGGTCCGCGCCGACGTCGGCGCCCTTGGTGAAGATGCCGCCGCCGAGGCGCGCGAAGATCGAGATCAGCGAAGAACCGAAGGCGAGTCCCACCAGCGCGTGCAGCGCGGTTTCCTGCGCGAAGCCGAAGCCCAGCGTCAGGACGATGTAGTAAGCGGTGACGCCCAGCAGCGCCAGGCCGACCACCAGCATGCCGGTGATCGCGCCGCCGCGGAACGCCACGCCCAGCGCCTTGGAAAGGCCGCCGCGCGCGGCTTCCGCGGTGCGCACGTTGCTGCGCACCGACACGTTCATGCCGATGTAGCCGGCCGCGCCGGAAAGGATCGCGCCGACCGCGAAGCCGATCGCGGCAGGCCAGCTGATCGCGAAGCCGATGATGAGGAACAACACGACACCCGCGATCGCGATGGTCATGTATTGGCGGTTGAGGTAGGCCTTGGCGCCTTCCTGCACCGCCATGGCAATCTGGCGCATGCGGTCGTTGCCCGCCGGCTGCTTCATGATCCAGCTGGTCGACAAGACGCCGTAGAGAATCGCGATGATCGCGCAAGCCAGCGCGACCCACACTCCATACTGTTGCAGCATCGGACAACCCCTTTCGGTGCATACCCCAATGGGCATTCCCGCGAGTATAGCCGCTATGCGGGATTGGGCCAGTCCGGTGCAGGCCTTCGCAGGCCAACAACCGGTGCGCTCCGGGCGGAGTAAGCTGCGCTGCGCGCGGTGTCCACGAATTTGGCCCGGGGAGTCCGGCAACCGGCGCGGAGGAGAGAACCATGTCGAGCTTGCGTGGTGTTTTCCGCAGTCGGCTTGTGGCATCGTGGATAGCGATCACGCTGGGTTGCCTGCTGTCGCTGGTCGGCTGCGCCGCCATGGCTCAGCAATCCACGCAGCCGTATGGGCCGCAGGACGTCGCGGCGTTCCTCGGCACCTGGTGCGCACAGGGCGATCCCTCGAAGCAGGCTTCGATCGCCACGGGCCAGGGCATGTTCCTGACGCTGACCAACGAAACCGGCAGCACCTCGTACGGCCACCTGCAGGCGCCGGGCCAGATCATCGCGCCAGAGTGGCAGTTCGTGGTCGGCCGGCTGAGCCCGGACGGCAGCCAGATCAACTGGTCGAACGGCAGCATGTGGGCGCGTTGTCAAAGCGGCGGAGGCTGGCCCGGTTGGCCGGGCTACGGCCCGCAACTCACGGGAACATGGTTTGCGAATGGCGACCGCGCGCGGCGCTGCTCGATCAGCCAGCAGCAAGGATCGCTGAGCCTGCAGAACGAAGTGGGCCAGACCGCGAACGGCTCGTTCGTCCGCAGGCGCGACATCACCACCAACTGGAACGGCACCGTCATCAACGGCCACCTCAGCCGCGACGGCAACCGCATCGACTGGAGCAACGGCACGTACTGGGTGCGCGACGTGGTGTACACGCAGTAGCGGCCGCGGCATTGCCTTGACGGCGCAGTGGACGTACGCTCATCCGATGAATACATCGAAGTGGTCTGCGCGCCGTGCTGCGTTTCGCAAGTTGCATCAATTCGGTTGCTTCCTGATTCCGAATCCATGGGATGCCGGTTCCGCGCACGCGCTGGCGAGTTTGGGATTCAAGGCGCTGGCGACCACCAGTTCCGGCTTCGCCTGGTCGCGCGCGCATGCGGACAACGCGATGGATGTCGAGGCGGTGCTGGCGCATTGCCGCGAAATCGTCGAAGCCACCGAATTGCCGGTGAACGCGGATTTCGAAGACGGCCACGCGCGCGACATTGATGGTTTGAAGAAGAACGTGCGTCGTTGCATCGAAACCGGTGTGGCGGGGTTGTCGATCGAGGATTCGACTGGCGACGCCGCGCAGCCGTTGTACGACTTCGACGAAGCCGTCGCGCGCCTGCGTGCGGCGCGCTCGGCAATCGATGTGTCGGGTGAAGACGTGATGCTGATTGGCCGCGCCGAATGTTTTCTCACCGGCCACCCCGATCCGTTGAACGAGGCGTTGAAGCGTCTGCGCGCCTACGCCGACGCTGGCGCGGATTGTTTGTATGCACCGGGTGCGGGCAAGCCGGAACAGATTCGCGCGATTGTCGAGGCCGTGGCACCGAAGCCGGTCAACGTGCTGGTGGGGCGCCCGGCGCCGTACACGCTGGCTGATCTCGCGAAACTTGGCGTTCGTCGCGTGAGCGTTGGCGGCGCATTGGCAGGTGCGGCGTGGGGCGGTTTCCTGCGTGCAGCACGCGGATTGGCCGAAGGCCGCTTCGACGGCTTTGCCGACAACGCCGCGCATGCGGAATTGAACAAGCTGTTTGCACCGTAGGTTGGGGTGAGCGGCTTTTCGCGAACCCCAACAGGGGCTCTGCGAATGTTGGGGTTCGCCCGATGAGGCCGGGCTCACCGCCAACCTACATGTCGAACGCCGGCAGCTTTTTCTTCACCGCGACATTCTTCAGCGCGACGTATTCCGGCAATGCATCCTTGCCATACGGCGGTGGCGCTTCGCCGCGGATCAGCGGCGACAGGTATTTGCGCGCGGCGGCGGTGATGCCGTAGCCTTCCTTGGTGATGAAGGAACGCGGCAGTTTCTTCTCGCGATTGGCGATCGCATCGAGCTTCGCGGTTTCGATCTTCCAGCGATAGGGTGCATCGGACGTGCGCGTGATCACCGGCATCACCGCATTCTCGCCGGCCAGCGCGAGTTCCACCGCAGCCTTGCCGACCGCGAGCGCCTGCTCCAGATCGGTCTTCGACGCAACGTGCCGCGCGGAACGCTGCAAATAGTCCGGCATCGCCCAGTGCGTTTTCAGCTTCAACTTGTCGCGCACCATGCCGGCCAGCGCCGGAGCGACGCCGCCCAGTTGCGTGTGGCCGAATGCGTCGGTGCCGGCGTGCGCGTCGGCGACGAACTTGCCGTCGGCGTACTTGATGCCTTCGCTCGCGGCGACGACGCAGCAGCCGACCCGCTCAACTGTTTCACGGACACGTGCCAGGAATTTCCCTTCATCGAATTCGAGTTCGGGAAACAGGATGATGTGCGGTGCGTCGTCCTTGCGTTCGCCGGCCAGCCCGGCCGATGCCGCGATCCAGCCGGCGTGGCGGCCCATCACCTCCATCACGAACACTTTGGTCGAGGTGTCCATCATCGACATCACGTCCAGCGTGCATTCGCGCAATGAAACCGCGGTGTATTTGGCGACCGAACCGAAACCGGGACAGCAATCGGTGACGGCGAGATCGTTATCCACGGTTTTCGGCACGCCGATGCAGCGGATGTCATAGCCCATCGCCTTGCCGAGTTTCGACAGCTTCAGCGCGGTGTCGGCGGAATCGTTGCCGCCGTTGTAAAGGAACCAGCGGATGTCGTGCGCGCGGAACACTTCGATCAGGCGTTCGTAGCGCACGCGGTCGTCTTCGAGCGATTTCAGCTTCACGCGGCACGAACCGAACGCGCCGCCGGGCGTGTGTTTCAGCGCGCGGATCGCGGACGGCGATTCCTTCGTCGTGTCGATCAGATCTTCGCGCAGCGCGCCGAGGATGCCGTTGCGGGCCGCATACGCGGTGACCTTGTGTTTGCGGCAGGTCTCGATCACCGCGGCGGCGCTGGCGTTGATCACGGCGGTGACCCCGCCGGACTGCGCGTACAATAGCTTGCCGGTTGAATTCGGGCCTGTGGTGGTCGGGATCGCGTTCATGCGGGTTTCCGTTCCGGCGCGGCGTTGACGGCGCGGTTGCGCAGCCGTTAGCGTAACCCGCCATTCGGCAATTTGTAATGAAGGCGCCGCAACTGCTGCGGGCCGACGAAGGAAACGCATGCGCATCGTATTGCTCGGCGCGCCCGGATCGGGCAAGGGCACCCAGGCCAAGCGGTTGAAGGCGGAACTCAAGCTCGCGCACATCTCCACCGGCGACCTGCTGCGCGCGGCGGTCGCGGCCGGGACGCCGCTGGGCCTGAAAGCGAAGGCGGTGATGGAAGCGGGCCAACTGGTTTCCGACGAAATCGTGCTGGGCTTGCTGGAAGAGCGCCTCGCGCAACCCGATACGAAATCCGGCTTCATCCTGGACGGCTATCCGCGCAATCTTGCGCAGGCAAACGCGCTGGACGGCTTGCTGGCGCGCCTCGGCCAGCCTTTGGATGTGGTGGTGAAGTTGAACGTGCCCGACGCGGCCATCGTCAAGCGCTGCGAGATTCGCTTCGAGCAGGAACACCGCGCCGACGACAATCCCGAAACGGTGCGCAAGCGGCTCGCGGTGTATGCCGAACAGACCGCGCCGGTGGCGGATTTCTATTCGCAGCGCGGACTGCTGACGGAAATCGACGGCGTGGGTGCGATCGAGGCGATCGGTGATCGCGTGCTTTCCGCGCTGCGGGCGCGAGTACCCGCCAGCACGTGAGCCTGCCTTCGTTTTTTGGTGTCCTGCTGGGCATCTGCCGCTTCCGGCGTGGCCCGGAAGACATGCCGTATTCGCCGCCGTTGCTGATCGTGCTGCTTATCGGTTGCGGCGCGCTGCAGTTCGGCTTCAACGTGTACAACGGCGCCGCGCTGGGCGTGGCGGGCGTGGTTTTGGTCGGCGGCCTCGGCTTCATCGGTGCGCTTTGGTTGTTGCTGCGCGGGCGCGGCCAGTCGCTGCGCTTCGTGCAGACGATGACCGCGCTGGCCTCGGTGTACCTGTTGTTCGGCGTGGCCGTCGACGCCGTGATCTCCGGGTTCTCGCTGACAGCGTTGAGCGAGGAAGTCCTGAAGCATCCCGGCCGCCCGCCCGAGTTGACTCCGTTGCAGACGCTGGTGATCCCGGGCGTGGTCGCGCTGGTGGTCTGGCAGTTCTGCGTGCTGGTCGGCATCGTGCGCCGCGCGCTGGAACTTCCCGTCGCCGGCGCGGTGCTGGTGTTCCTGCTGCTGTTCCTGGTCGACTGGTTCGTCGCCAGCATGGTGGCCACCGCAGCGGGTGTCGTCTGACATGCGCATCCACATCCTCGGCATCTGCGGCACCTTCATGGGCGGCATCGCGGCGCTGGCGCGAGAGCTGGGCATCGAGGTGGAAGGTTCGGACGCGAACGTCTATCCGCCGATGAGCGATCAGTTGCGCGCGTTGGGCATCACCTTGCAGGAAGGCTGGTCCGCCGGCTATCTGCAACCTGCGCCCGACGCGGTGGTGGTGGGCAACGCGCTGTCGCGCGGCAATCCGTCGGTCGAATACATGTTGAACGAAGGCTTGCGCTACACGTCGGGCCCGCAGTGGCTGGGCGAGAACGTTTTGCGCGGCCGCGAGGTTCTTGCCGTTGCGGGCACGCACGGGAAGACCACCACGACCAGTCTGCTCGCGCATTTGCTGGACAGCGCGGGCCTCGCGCCAGGATTTCTGATCGGCGGCGTGCCGGGCAATTTCGGGGTGTCGGCCAGGCTAAGTGGTTCCTCCCCCCGCTTGCGGGTGGAGGTGGCGCGCAGCGCCGGAAGAGGGACGATCTCGCGAGCTTTCCCCCATCGGCCCTCCGGGCACCTTCCCCCGCAAGCGGGGGAAGGGAAATCCGAGTCGCCTGCGGCTCCATTTGTTCTGGAGGCGGACGAATACGACACCGCGTTCTTCGATAAGCGTTCGAAGTTCGTGCACTACCGGCCGCGCATCGCGATCCTCAACAACCTCGAATACGACCACGCCGACATCTTTCCCGATGTCGCCGCGATCCAGCGCCAGTTCCATCACCTGGTGCGCACGGTGCCCGGCAACGGCCGGCTGATCGTCAACGCCGAGGATGCGCGGCTGGCCGAAGTGCTGGCGATGGGGTGCTGGACACCGGTCGAAACGTTCGGCATCGATGCGGGCGATTGGCGCGCGCGGCTGCTCGCCGCTGATGGCTCGGCATTCGTGGTCACGCACGTTGGCGAATTGATTGGCGACATCCACTGGAATCTCACGGGACGCCACAACGTGATGAATGCCTTGGCGGCGCTGGCTGCGGCACACGCGGCAGGTGTCGATCCGAAAACGCTGCTGCCCGCGTTCGCGAGCTTCGAGAGCGTCAAGCGCCGGATGGAATCGCTCGGCGAAGTGGATGGCATCCGCGTGTACGACGACTTCGCGCATCATCCGACCGCGATCGCGACCACGCTCGAAGGTTTGCGCGCGAAGGTCGGCGACGCGCGCATCCTGGTCGCGCTGGAGCCGCGCTCCAATTCCATGCGCGCGGGCGCGCACGCGGCGATGCTCGCACCCTCGCTGGCCGAGGCCGACGCCGTGGTATTGCTGCAGCGGCCGGAGTTGCCGTGGGACGCGCATCACGTGACCGACGCGTTGGCGGGCCGCGGCACCACCGCGCCGTCGGTGGCGGAACTCATCGCCGCGTTGCGTGCGCAGGCGCGAGCGGGCGACCACGTCGTGTTCATGTCCAACGGCGGCTTCGAGAACGCGCCGCGTCGGTTTCTTGATGCCTTGCGCGGACGTTAGACTCGGGGCGTGAAGCGTCGCGAGCTGCCGTTGTTCCCGTTGAACGCCGTGCTGTTCCCCGGCAGTACGCTGGGCCTGCGCATTTTCGAAATGCGTTATCTCGACATGGTGCGCGAATGCGCACGCGGCGATGGCGTGTTCGGCGTGTGCCTGATCATGGACGGGCAGGAGGCCGGTGAACCCGCGCTGCCCGCCGCGGTCGGCACGCTGGCGCGCATCGTGGATTTCGATACGCTGCCCGACGGGCTGCTGGGCATCAGCGTCACCGGTTGCACGCGTTTTCGCGTGCAGAAGTCGCGCATCCGTGGCAACGGCCTGGTGACCGGCGAAGTGCGCCATTGGCCGGATGAACCCGCGATTCCGGTTCCGGTCGAGTTCGCCCTGTTGCCCGCGATCCTCGAACGCCTGGCCGAGCAGGCCGGCCTGTCATGGCGCAACGGCCCGCGCGAGCGCTACGACGATGCCAGCTGGGTGGGCTTCCGGCTGGCGGAACTGCTGCCCCTGGGCAATGCCGAGCGCCAGCACTTGCTGGAGGTCACAGATCCCTTGGAACGGCTGGCCGCGCTGCGCGATGCGATGCCGCGCTTCCAGAAGGCTTGATTTTTGCGATCGTCCCTGATCGCTGCGGCATGAACCGCATTGTTTGCACAAAGGAGCATGTCTTCGGCCGCGGCATCACCGCGGCCATCCCTGGCCTGACTTCCACAACAGCCGCTTCGAACATTCTGCTATTGCAACGTTTACACATATCCATCTTTACCATGAGCCGCAAAGGCCGAGGATGGGCGGGTCGCAACGGGCGACGTATCCCAGGAGATCCGCATGAAACCCCTTTCGATCATTTGCGCACTGGCGTTCGGGCTGGCGTTTGCAGCCGTGTCGCCATCCGCATTGGCCGAGCCCGCCGCAGCCGCGACGGCCGCCCCAGCCGCCCCGCAATTGCAGGCCGCGATGCGTTCGTTGTGGCATGGCCATATCGTGGCCACGCGTGATTACGCGCTGGCCGTGCATGCCGGCAACAAGGCCGGCGCGAGCAAGGCCGCCGATGCCGTGGTCACCAACGCCAAACAGATCGCCAAAGCCGTCGCCGGTTTCTATGGCAAGGCCGCGGGCGATGGACTGCTGAAGTTGCTGGCCGGGCACTGGGGCGGCGTCAAGGCGCTGACCGACGCCACCAAGGCTGGCGATACGGCGGGCGAGCAGAAGGCGATGAACGATCTGGCCGCCAATGCCACCGCGCTCGCCAAGTTCCTGGCCGGCGCCAACCCGAACTGGTCCGAGGCCACGTTGCAGGGCGCGCTGATGATGCACGTCAGCGACCACAAGACCCAGCTCGAGGAAATGATGTCGAATGCGCCCGCGGCGCAGCAGGCGAAGTCGTGGGCGGAAATGCAGCAGCACATGGACATGATCGCCGACGTGCTGGCCAGCGGCATCGCCAGGCAGTTCCCGGACAAGGCACACTGAGCGAATGAAACACGCGAGTGCCCTGCGTCAACTCGGCGACAGCCAGCAGAAATTGCTGCGCAAGCTGCTGCTGTCGCCGCAGGGCGCGAGCGTGGAAGAGCTGTGCCAGGCGATCGGCGTCACCCACAACGCGGTGAGGCAGCACCTGACCGCGTTGATGGCGCAAGGCTTCGTCGCGCGCGGGGAGTCGATTTCCAGCGGCGGCCGGCCGCGCGCCTGCTTCGTGCTGCTGCCCGCCGGGCGTGAATTGTTCCCGCGCAATTACGCGTTGATCGCCGGCGGCGTGCTCGAATATCTCTATGCGCACGAAGGACCCCACGCGGTGCAGGCGATGCTGTCCGAGATGGGCGCGAAACTGGGCCGCGAGGCGGCCGACCGCATCGCTGCGGCGACGGATGCGGACGAGGTGACGCGATTGCTGGCCGAGCAGCTCGACGCGCTGGGTTACGAGGCGCAGGTCGCCAAGGCCGATGGACACACGGACGTGGAAGCATGGAATTGCGTGTTCCACGCGCTCGCGCGGAAACATCCGGACGTGTGCAGCTTCGACCTGGCCTTCATGAGTGCCGCGGCGGGGCGCCCGGTGCAGCGGACGCGCTGCATGTTGCACGGCGCGCCGGCATGCCGGTTCCACGTCGGACCGCCGGGCGAAAAAAAACCGGCGTCCTGAAGCATCCTCCAATCGCGTCCTGCTCAGTGCAACGCCTGGTCGAGATCGCCGATCAAATCCTGCGCGTCTTCCAGTCCGATCGAGAGCCGCACCAATCCGGGCGGTGAATGCGTGTGTGCACCTTCGGCGGAAGCGCGGTGCTCGATCAGCGACTCGCAGCCGCCGAGGGACGTGGCATTGATGAAGATCCTGGTGCCGCGCGTGAGGCGCACGGCGGCGTCGTGACCGCCGCGCAATTCCACGCTCAGCATCGCGCCGAAGTCGTGCATCTGGCGCCGCGCGATCGCATGGCCGGGATGATCTTCAAGGCCCGGCCAGTTCACCCGTTCGATGGCGGGGTGCGTGGCAAGGAATTCGGCAACCTTTCGAGCATTCGCGCAGTGCATCGCCATCCGGGCCGGCAGCGAGCGGCAGCCGCGCAAGGTCAGCCAGGCGCTGAACGGTGCCAGGATTGCGCCGGTGAGCAGCCTGCGCGCCGCGATCCGTTCGGCGAAGTCGTCGTTCTTCGCGAAGATCAAGGCGCCGCCCAGCACGTCGCTGTGGCCACCAAAATACTTGGTGGTCGAATGCATCACGATGTCGGCGCCGAGTTCCAGCGGACGTTGCAGCACCGGCGTCGCGAACGTGTTGTCGCACGCGAAGCGCCCGCCACCGGCGTGCGCGATGTTCGCCAGTTCGGCGAGATCGCTGACGCGCAGCCGCGGATTGGAAGGCGATTCGGCCCAGAGCAGCGCAACACCGGGTTTGCAGGCGGCGCGGACCGCATCGAGATCGGTGGTATCCACCGTGAGCACCTCGACACTGCGCTCGGGCAGCACTTCGGTGACGTAGCCGCGCGTGCCGACGTAGCAATCTTCCGGTACCACCACGCGTTGGCCGGGTTGCAGCGTATCCAGCACCGCGGCGACGGCGCCCATGCCCGACGCATACGCCAACGCGCGCTCGCCGCCTTCCAGCGCGGCCAGCGCCGTTTCGAGGCGGCGCTGGGTGGGGTTGTCGTCGCGCTGATAACTGAAATCGTCGGTTTCGCCCGGCGGCGCGTGTACGAACGTGGTGGAGAAGTGAAGCGGCGGCGCCACCGCGCCGGTTTCCGTGTCGGGTTCCGCGCCGGCGTGCACCGCCAGCGTCTCGATCTTGTGGGTCATCCTGCATCTCCAAACTTGCATCGGTCAGTGATGCGCCCAAGATAACGGAACGGCCGGCGATCACGCCGGTGCCGACGAGGAAGCGACATGAAATACCTGCACAGCATGGTGCGCGTGCGTGATCTGGATGCGTCGCTGCGGTTCTATTGCGAGGGATTGGGATTGCGCGAGATGCGCCGCAAGGAAGTGCCGCAAGGCAAGTACACGCTGGTGTTCCTGGCAGCGCCGGGCAGCCCCGAGGCCGAGATCGAGCTGACGTACAACTGGGACGCCGGCGAGGATTACGGCTCCGCGCGCAACTTCGGCCACCTTGCCTTTCGCGTGGACGACATCTATGCGACCTGCGCGCGCCTGCAGGCGATGGGCGTCGCGATCAACCGCCCGCCGCGCGACGGCCACATGGCGTTCGTGCGCTCGCCGGATTTGATCTCGATCGAGTTGCTGCAGGCGGGCGATGCTTTACCGCCGGCCGAACCGTGGGCGTCGATGCCGAACACCGGATCGTGGTGATCCGCGATCAGGCGTGTGCGACGGCCATGAATGCAGCGCGGGCGGCTTCGAGCGTGTCCGCGATCACCTCGTCGCCGTGCGCCGTCGACATGAAACCCGCTTCGAACATGCTGGGCGCGAAGTACACGCCGCGTTCCAGCATCGCGTGGAAGAAACGATTGAAGGCCGCGCGGTCGCAGGCCATCGCCTGGGCAAAGGTTTCGATTTGCTCCGCGCTGAAGAACAGCCCGAACATGCCGCCCACGCGATTGGCCGAAAACGGCACGCCGGCTTCGCGCGCCGCCGCGACCAATCCATCGGTGAGCGCTTGCGTCCTGAGCGACAAGCGTTCGTGGAAGCCGGGTTCGCCCACCAGGTCCAGCATTGCAAGGCCGGCTGCCATCGCCACCGGATTGCCCGACAGCGTGCCGGCCTGGTAGATCGGTCCGGCTGGCGCAATCTGTTCCATCAGGTCGCGGCGGCCGCCGTACGCGCCCACCGGCATGCCGCCGCCGATGACCTTGCCGAGCGTGGTGAGATCGGGCGTGATCGCGTACAGCGATTGCGCGCCGCCGGCGGCCACGCGAAACCCGGTCATCACTTCATCGAAGATCAACAACGCGCCGTCGCGCGTGCAGAGCTCGCGCAGCGTCTGCAGGAAACCGGGCCGCGGCGGCACGCAGTTCATGTTGCCGGCCACGGGTTCGACGATCACGCCCGCGATCGTCTTGCCCATTGCATCGAACAGCGCACGCGCGGCTTCGATGTCGTTGTACGGCAGCGTGATGGTGAGGTCGGCCAGCGCCTTCGGCACGCCCGGCGAATCCGGCACGCCCAGCGTCAATGCGCCGGAGCCTGCCTTCACCAGGAACGAATCACCGTGGCCGTGGTAGCAGCCTTCGAATTTGACGAAGCGTTCGCGTCCGGTCGCGCCGCGCGCGAGGCGCAGCGCCGACATCGTGGCTTCGGTGCCGGAGTTGACGAAGCGGACCATTTCGATCGACGGCATCAGCGCGTGGATCGCGTCGGCCAGTTCCGCCTCGGCGGGGCATGGCGCGCCGAACGACAAGCCATCGCGCACCGCGCGTTCGACCGCTTCGCGCACGTGCGGATGGTTGTGGCCGGCGATCATCGGACCCCATGAACCGACGTAGTCGATGTAACGCTTGCCTTCGACGTCCCACAGATATGGCCCGTCGGCGCGCGCAACGATGAACGGTTCGCCGCCCACGGACTTAAATGCGCGTACCGGTGAATCGACGCCTCCGGGCAGCACGCGCTGCGCGCGTTGGAAAAGTTCGTGATTGGTGTTCATGCCTTGTCTCTTGGCTGGAACAATGCGGTGAATTCGCGTGCCGTTGCGCGCACGTCGCGCGCGCCGAACAACGCCGAAACCACGGCCAGGAAATCGGCGCCGGCCGCGACCAGCGATCCGCCATTTTCGGGGGTGATGCCGCCGATCGCCACCAGCGGCAATCCGAATGCGCGTGCTTCGCGGAGCAAAGCCGGCGTGGCGTGGCGCGTGACGGCCTTCGTCGTGGTCGGAAAGAACGCGCCGAAGGCCAGGTAGTCGGCGCCTGCACTCGCGGCGTCGCGCGCGCGTTGCAGCGAGTCGTAGCACGACACGCCGATTATCGCGCCGCTGCCGAGAGTCGCCCGCGCATCGGCGATCGCCGGGTCGTCTTCGCCCAGGTGCACGCCCGCGGCGCCGCTGGCGTCGGCGAGTTCCACGTCGTCGTCGATGATCAGCGGCACGTCGAATTCGCGGCACAGCGCGACCAGCGCGCGTGCTTCGTCCCACCGTCGCGCGGCGTCGTGCGTCTTGTCGCGGTATTGCAGCAACCGCGCACCGCCCTGCAACGCCGCGCGTGCGGCCGCGACCAGGTCTTCACGGGGACCGTCGGTGACGGCATATAGGCCGCGTGATGGCAGGCGGGCCGGAGAGGGGGATGACATGGAGACCGAATGCAAGTTGACGTGGATCAAGGGTTCGCTTTCATGCCAGCGCACAACTTGCGACAATACGGGGTATCGTCCCTTGCGTCAGCCGCCATGAATGCTTCAGCCGAAACCGCCGTCACCTACCGCAAGTTCATGTGCGTGGTGTGCGGTTTCATCTACGACGAGGAAGCCGGCCTTCCGGAAGAAGGCATCGAGCCGGGGACGCGCTGGGAAGACATTCCCGACACGTGGACGTGCCCGGATTGCGGCGTCACCAAGGACGATTTCGAGATGATCGAAGTCGAATGAGATCAGGCTTGCCGTGATCTCGTTCGTCATCCCGGCCATGGATTGGCCGGGACCCAGACACGGGGATGTGAAAAGCCACGGCGTTGCCCCAATTGCGTCATGCCCAGTTCATGCCGGTGTGCTGGCATGGAGTCACCGGGCGGGGAGACGCAAACATGCTGGAATTCGTGCCATTCGATGATCGCTGGTTCGACAGCGGGCTTCCGGGCCGGCTGATCCCATTGCCGATGAATTTCACCTGCATGCACGACGCCGACGGCGTCTTTCACTGGGTTCCGGAAGGCATGCCGGAGAACGTGATCACGTCGCCCTTGTGCAGGCCCAGCTTCGCCGCGGTGCCGGCGTTGAGTTCCAGCACGTAACGCGCGGGCGCGTTGCTGGGATAAAGCCGGCAAGGATCCGCCTTGCAAGGCTGCGCGTCGGCCTGGATCGCCACGACGCGGTGATGCGCATCGAAGAACAGCATGTCCAGCGGGATCAGCGTGTTCTTCATCCAGAAGGTGCGCGGCTGCGAATCCGGGAACACGAACAGCATGCCGTGGCCGGCCGGCATCGACGTGCGATCCATCAAGCCGTGCTCCTGCTCGGCCGGCGTATTCGCGATTTCCACGCTGAAAGCATGGCCTTTCAGCGCCACGGCAGGCGTGGCAGCGATCACCGGCGGCGCGGCACGGGCGGGACACGCCAGCACGGCAGCGAAAAGCGGTACGCCAAGCAGGGGGAGGGTTCGCATCGGTTCGTCTCGGAGTGGGCCAAAACCGCAGTGTAGCGCGGCTTTGCGCGCGACCACTTCCAAAGCGGAAACGATCACGCTATCCTTGTCGGCCCGCGTGGCGCGCAGCGTCGCAAGGGCGGTTGCCGGTCTGCAAAAACTTTCTCGAAAGTTGTTGACAGCCCCGAAAACCTGGCTACAATGGGCGGCTCACGTGACGAAATGTCCGTGACGCGAAACCGCAAGGTGACGCACCGCAGAGCTCCTTGACAGTGTGCACAGGTGACTTGTGTGGGCGGCTTGCAGGTGGACGAAAGTTCATCGATGCAAGACGTCCAAACCTTTGAACCTTAGTGAT